>NZ_NKUG01000060.1 GCF_014845095.1 Methylobacterium bullatum
CCCCGCCGCCTCTCGCAGGTTCCGCCGAACGCCCTCCCCCTCACCGTCTCCCCGGGCGCACCATCCCCGAGCATGGCGATGGCCTCCGAGGACCGCTTTCCCGAATGGGCGCGCAAGGCCCAGAGGCTGAACGAGGAGTATCTCGACGCGATCTCCCAGCCCGGCGACGGCATGGTCGCCGCCGCACCGCGTTTCTATGCCGAGTCCGTGCGCTTCCACGGTCGCACCCTGTCGCTGGCCGCGGTGATGGCGGAGAAGCGCCGCTTCGTCCGACGCTGGCCGGACCGCCGCTACGTGCTGCAGGACGGGTCCCCGCGCACGGCCTGCAGCGTCGGCACGAGCAGTTGCATCGTGCGCTCCACCTTCGATTTCCGGGCGGCGAATCCGAGGAACGGTGCCCGCTCGCAGGGCGTGGCGGAACTGACCTTGGAAATCTCTTTCGCCGGACCGCGCCCGGTGATCGTATCCGAGTCGAGCCGTGTCCTGCGCCGCTTCGCACCGGGACCGCTGAGCGCCGCCGCATCGACACGGCCCGGTGCCTGAGACACAGTCGAACCGATGATCGCGACCGCAGCCAAGACACGCGCGACGAACACGTCACGCGCATCCGACAAGACATCCCCGACGACGGTGTCCGACGAGGCCGAAGCTTCGACCATCGTCGCCGCGCGTGCGGCACGGGAATCGGTCCGGTCGATGATCGAAGCGGAGATCCGCCGCCAGGACGCGTTTCCGGTGGCTCGCCGGACGCTGCAGCTCCTGGCCGAGGCCGTGGTCGAGCCCGCCGCCGAGCCGCCCTTCTACAGGGTCGTCGATCGCACCGGGGCACCGCGACAGGGTGAGACCGGCCCACTGACCCTGGAGGACCTGTTCGCCGAGTTGCGGGAGCGCCATGGCGCTCTCTTCGTGCCGGTGCCGCCGAAACCCGTGGTGGAGGCGCCGCCCGAGCCCACGGCGTCGGACGACATCAAGGCGGCGACGGCGCGGTTCGTGGAATCGCAGTCGGAACGAGCCCGCTCGGTGATGGCCCGCTCGGTCGCCAGGGGAAGGTCGGCCGCGGCCACCGTCTCGGCGAGTCTGGCGGGCACGCTGAGCACCATCCGTCACTCCCTGGCGGATCGCCCCACCGGCGGGCAGGGCTCGAGCCCGAAACCGAGCTTGCGCGAACGCGGCATGCGCATCGGTGCCTCGTTCGGCGACAGGGCCCGCGAGACGGTCGCCATCGCCCGTGAGCGTCTCTCGGGCCTCGCCGCCGGGGATGGCGCGGCCTCTCCCTCGGCAACGCCGGTCCAGGGAGGGCAACCGGCCCGCTGGCCCGGGCTCGTCGCCCGCGCCGGCGATCGGCTGCGCCGCCTTGGCCGGGATGACGGTACGATCCTGACCCGGCCGGGCACGCTCGTCGCAGGCGTGGGCCTGCTCGGCGGCCTCGCCCTCGTCCTGCTTCTCACCCATGGCGGCGGGGACGACGGGCCGGCCTCCACCCCCGATGCGGAGGCTCCCCGGCAGGAGGCGAAGGCGCAGGATCCGGCCCAGGCGACACCGCCGCCCCAGTCCCAGCCGGCGCAGAACCGGCCCTCCACCATGGCCAATCCGCGCGAAACGGTGTCCCCGACGGCGCCCCCCGGCATTCCCGCCGAGGAGCCGAGCCCACCCTCGGCGGAGGAGAGCCGGACGAAGCCGGCGGAGCCGTCCAACGCCATCACCGGCAAGACGGAGGTGATCGACACCGCGACCCTGCGCGTCGGCGGCAAGCTCGTGCGCCTGTTCGGGGTCGAATGGGTCCGCGGCGGACAGCCGGAGGAACTGACGCGCTACCTCGCGGGGCGCCCGGTGACCTGCCAGCCCGTGGCCGGAAGTGCCGCCTATCTCTGCGCGGTGGAAGGCCGCGACCTATCGGAAGTCGTGCTCTTCAACGGCGGAGGCCGCGCCTCCTCGGAAGCCACCCCCGATCTCGTCGCCGCCGAGGACCGTGCGCGGACGGAGCGTCTGGGGGTCTGGGCACGCTGACGCGAGGACGATTCACCTTGCATAGGGGCAGACGCTCGGCCTCAATGTCCCTTCCGAAAAGGCAGTGGGGACAGGCATGGATCTCTCGATCGGGTTGAGCGTGGTGGCGGTGGCGCTCGTCGTTCTCGTGGTCGTCACCCTCGCCATCGGCATCAACATCATCCCGCAGGGCCACGTCTATACGGTGGAGCGGTTCGGCCGGTACTCCCGCACCCTCGAATCCGGGCTCGGTCTCATCGCCCCCTATATCGAGCGCATCGGCCGGCGCGTGAACGTCATGGAACAGGTCATCGAGGTACCGAGCCAGGAGGCCTTCACCCGCGACAATGCGGGGGTGAAGATCGACGCGGTGGTGTTCTACCAAGTCCTCGACGCGGCCAAGGCCTCCTACGAGATCTCGAATCTCGAAACCGCGATGATGACGCTGACGATGACCAACATCCGCACCGTCGTCGGCTCGATGGACCTCGACCAGCTGCTGTCCCACCGCGACGAGATCAACGAACGCCTGCTCCATGTCATGGATGCGGCCTCCTCGCCCTGGGGGGTGAAGATGACCCGGATCGAGATCAAGGACATCCTGCCCCCCGCCGATCTCGCCGGCGCCATGGCGCGCCAGATGAAGGCCGAGCGCGAGAAGCGCGCCTCCGTCCTCGAAGCCGAGGGCCATCGTCAGGCCGATATCCTGCGCGCGGAAGGCCGCAAGCAATCCGCCATCCTCGAAGCCGAAGGGCGGCGCGAGGCCGCGTTCCGCGATGCGGAGGGCCGTGAGCGCAGCGCCGAGGCCGAGGCCCGCGCCACGAGCCTCATCAGCGAGGCCATTTCACAAGGCGACCTCGCGGCGGCGAACTTCCTGGTGGCCGAGAAATACGTGGACGCGATCAAGGCGCTGGCCACCGCGCCCAACCAGCGGGTGGTGGTGGTGCCGATCGAGGCGGCGTCCCTCGCCGGTACCCTCGGTGGCATCGCCGAGATCACCCGCGGCGTGTTCGGCGAGGGCGCGACGCAGCAGAGAAAGAGTTCCGGCCTACCGCCGAAGGTCGGCCCGAGCGGGGGAGGGGCCGCGTGATCGTCGATGGCGTGACGGCGCTGGGGCCGGTCTGGACCTGGATCCTGATCGGGCTGGTCCTGATGGGAGCGGAACTCGCGATTTCGGGCGTGTTCCTGGTCTGGCTCGGCACGGCGGCCATGGTCACGGGGCTCGAAGTCGCCGTGGTGCCGATGCCGTGGCAGGCGCAGATCGTCCTGTTCGCCGTCCTGTCGGTGGGACTCGTCGTGCTCGCGCAGAAGCGGATGACCGGGCGTCCCAACAGCCTCAACCGGGGCGCACAGGGCCTGATCGGCCGGGAATTCCACCTCGACGCCGCGATCGCGAACGGGCTCGGACGGATCAGGGTCAATGACACGCTGTGGCGCGTCTCCGGTCCCGATGCACCGGCCGGTACACGCATCCGGGTCACCGGGATCGACGGAACCGTGCTCACCGTGACGACGGCCTGACGGAAGTAGGATACCGGAGGGGCGGAGGCCCCTCCGGCTTCGTGACGAGCGCGTTCAGGCGACGCTGATATCGACCTGGATGTTGCCGCGGGTGGCGTGGGAATAGGGGCACACCACATCGGCGCGCTTCACCAGATCCTCGGCCTTGTCCCGCTCGATGCCCGGCAGGGTGGCCTTCAGGGTGACGACGAGACCGAAGCCCTCGCCGTCGTCACGCGGGCCGATGCCGACGGAGGACTCGACCTTGGCGTCCTCGGGGATCTTCACCTTGTCCTTGGCGGCCACGAACTTGATCGCGCCGAGGAAGCAGGCGGCATAACCCGTGGCGAAGAGCTGCTCGGGATTGGTGCCGTTGCCGCCACCGCCGCCCAGTTCCTTCGGCGTCACCAGGGTGACGTCGACGGCCTTGTCGTCGGTGGAGGCGGAGCCTTCACGGCCGCCGGTGGCATGGGCGTGAGCGGTGTAGAGTGCCTTCATGGTCGGTCATCCTGCTTGAGATCGAAGGGGGTCGCGTCGAGGAAAGATGGTCTCACAGAAGAACGGGGAAACCCGTCCAGCGGAGGGAAACGTCCGCCATCACGAGATCCGGCCGAAAACCGAAACCGGATTGTGCGCAACTGATATTCCGTATCGCATCAAACCGGATTGCGCGCAACCATGATGCGGGAATCCCGTGAACGCTGGTGACCATTCCGCATTATCAATTAGATATGTTGGTTGGGCCGGACCCGACACCGGACGCGACCAACATGAGGGAGGCCCCAGGAATGGCAGGCCGACGTATCACGCAAGCAGATGCCATCGACGACGTCGTGACCCCGGGTCGGGGCGTCGACGGTCAGCTGTGCTTTGCGGTCTATTCGGCGGCCCACGCCTTCGGTCGAGCCTACCGGGCGCTCCTGTCCGCCCACGACCTCACCTATCCGCAATACCTGGTCCTTCTCGTCCTCTGGGAACAGGAAGGGCTGACGGTGAAAGAGATCGGAACCCAGCTGTTCCTCGATTCCGGAACGCTCACGCCTCTGCTGAAGCGGCTGGAGGCGTCGGGCCATGTCCGCCGGGCCCGTGACCGGGCCGACGAGCGCCAGGTCAGCATCTTCCTGACGCCAAAGGGGCGCGAGCTCGAGGGACGGATGGATTGCGTCCCCGGTCTCGCGGGAGCCCTGACCGGGATGTCGGAAGACGGACGCCGAGCGCTCCTCGACTCGCTGGTGATGCTGCGGGGAGCGCTCCACGACAACGTGGCCGGCGCCAACGAGGAATCTCCGACCTCCAAGTAACCGTTTCAAGGGAACCGTCACCCGGCGGCTTTGATCACGCAAAAGGCCGCCCCTGAGCGAACAGGGACGGCCTCCATCGATGGGACGCTGCCGTTTCCAAAGGCTCGAAGCCGCGACCGCCGTGATCGGCTACGGCTTCGGTCCCTCAGGACGTGGACTTGAGATCAGGACTTGGACTTGAGATAGGCGATGAGGTCGGCGATCTTCTTGTCGTCCTTCAGGCCCGGATAGACCATCTTGGTGCCGGGCACCTTGGCCTTGGGATCCTTGAGCCATTCCTTCAGGTTCGCATCATCCCAGGTGATCCCGGAATTCTTCAGGGCAGCCGAGAAGCTGTAGCCGTCATGGCCCTCGCCGGCCTTCTCGCCGTAGACGCCCTTGAGGCTCGGACCGACGCCGTTCTTCTCGAAGTTGTGGCAGGCCTTGCAGGCCGAGAACACTTTCTCGCCGGCTGCCGCGTCGCCGGCTTCCTGGGCCTGTGCGGAGAGCGGAAGCATCAGAGCGAGCGCGGCGCCGAGGATGAGGTGACGCATTGTATTTTTTCCTCCGTTGGGCGGCATGAGCCAGCCGAGCTTATGGCAGAGCTTTTGGTTTTAGAACAGATCGAGACTGGGAACGTTCCAAACTCGCCTAGGGTCCGTGCGGCGAAACGAAGCCCAAAACCGGCCTTTCCGCCCTCCGGAAACGTCGACGCATCCGATCCTGATGCATCGAAACCGGTTATCGTTTAGATGTCTTCCAATTCCATTGTCCTGAACGGTTCACGGCTCGTTTTTAGTCCTTCCAAGCTGAGCGGTGGCTGAAGACAGGTCGATGCGTCGAGGAGCGCCCGCCCATGTCGATCGCCTTTCCCGTGCCCGACCCCGACATTCTCGCCCGCCGCGAGACGATCATCGCCGGCCTGCGGCCGCTCGTCGCGGCCGAGGCGTTGATCGTCACCGAGGACGAGCGCCGCGCTTTTGAGACCGACGGCCTGACCGCCTATCGCAAGATGCCGCTGGCTGTGGTCCTGCCCTCGACCACCGCCGAGGTCTCCGCCGTGATGGCCTATTGCCACGCCAACGGCGTGCGGGTGGTGGCGCGCGGCGCCGGCACATCCCTCGCCGGCGGGGCGATCGCCCAGGAAGACGCGATCATCCTCGGTGTCGCCAAGATGACCCGCGTCCTCGACGTGGATTTCGAGAACCGCGTCGCTCGGGTCGAGTCGGGCCTGACCAACCTCGCCATTTCGGGCGCCGTCAGCCACGAGGGGTTCTTCTACGCGCCCGACCCGTCGAGCCAGCTCGCCTGCACCATCGCGGGCAACATCGCGATGAATTCGGGCGGCGCGCATTGCCTGAAATACGGCGTGACCACCAACAACCTTCTGGGCGTCACCCTGGTGATGAACGACGGCACCGTGGCCGAGATCGGCGGGGCGCATCTCGACAGCGCCGGCTACGACCTCCTCGGCCTGATCTGCGGCTCGGAGGGTCAGCTCGGCATCGTCACCGAGGCGACGGTGCGTATCCTGCGCGCGGCCGAGGGCGCGCGCCCGGCCCTGGTGGGCTTCTCCTCGGTGGAGGATGCGGGCGCCTGCACCGCCGCCATCATCGCCGCCGGCATCATCCCCGTGGCCATGGAGTACATGGACCGTGAGGCGATCCTCATCACCGAGGATTTCGCCCAGGCCGGATATCCGCGCGACGCCGAAGCGATGCTGATCATCGAGGTCGAAGGCTCGGACGAGGAATGCGAGGCGATGCTGGCCCGGATCGAGGCCATCGCCCGCGACTACCGGCCCACCAGCATCCGCGTCTCGAAATCCGAAGCCGAGAGCGCCGCGATCTGGAAGGGGCGCAAATCCGCCTTCGGCGCCACGGGCCGCATCTCGGATTACATCTGCATGGACGGCACGATCCCCACCGGGCAATTGCCGCTGGTGCTGGAGCGCATCGGCACGATCTGCGCCGACAAGGGCCTTCGCGTCGCCAACGTGTTCCATGCGGGCGACGGCAACCTCCATCCCCTCATCCTGTTCGACATCAACACGCCGGGCGAATTGCAGAAGGCGGAGGCCGCGGGCGACGAGATCCTGAAGCTCTGCGTCGAGGTCGGCGGCTGCCTCACCGGCGAGCATGGTGTCGGCATCGAGAAGCGCGAGCTCATGCGCTTCCAGTACGCGCAGGTCGATCTCGACCAGCAGATGCGGGTCCGCAACGTGTTCGACCCGAAATGGCTTATGAACCCCGCCAAGGTGTTCCCGCTGGAGGGGCGCGTCGCCGCCTGAGGCCAGCGCGCCGCGCAACGCGGTTTCTCGCCATCCCGCCGAACCATGCCCGGAACGCTAAGCTCCGGGCCGGTGTTTCCTCCCCGCACAATCGTGGAGGATGATCATGCGCATCGTTGCAACGCTCTCGGCCCTGGCGCTGCTCACCGTGGCGAGCACGGGGGCGGCCGAAGCCAAAGGCTGCATCAAGGGCGCGATCATCGGCGGCCTCGCCGGGCATTACCTCGCCGAGCGCGGCGTGGTGGGCGCGGTGGCGGGCTGCATCGGCGGTCGCTATCTCGCCAATCGCCGCGCCAAGCAGCAGCGCGAGATCGAGTACGGCTCGCGGGTGCAGCAGCGTGGAGCCGGCTACGCACCGAACCAGGCCTATCCGCGTCGGTCTTACAATTACTGAGATCGATCCGGCCGGGGCGGGCCGGCGACGGAGCTACCCGTTCCACGGGCCGCCTCGGCTTGTACGTTCGTCCTCACGGCGATCCAGAGCACGTGCCGGCGCCCGCCGGGATGGGCGGGATAGCGGTGTTCCTCGACATCGAAGCCGAAGCGCCGGAGCCGCTTCTTGAACCGGCGGTCCGGCCCCCCGGACCAGACGGCCAGAATGCCGCCCGGTCGCAGGGCATAATGCGCCCGCTTGAGGCCCCAGCCATCGTAGAGGCGGTCGTTTTCCCTGCGCGTCAGGCCCTTGGGGCCATTGTCGACGTCGAGGAGGATGGCATCGTACTGAGCCTGTCCCGACTGGATGAGGCGGTTCACGTCGGCCTCGACCAGGCTCACGCGCGGATCGTCGAGGCTCCCGGTGAAGAGATGGGCAAGTGGTCCGCTCGCCCAGGCGATGACCGCCGGCATCAGTTCGGCCACGACGACCTCCGCCTGCGGGCCGAGGGCGTCGAGGGCGGCACGCAGGGTGAATCCCATTCCGAGGCCGCCGATGAGGATCCTCGGCGCCGGTTTTCCCTCGAGCCGCGCGCAGGTGACCGTGGCCAGGGCACGCTCCGAATCGCGGTGCCGGTCGTTCATCAGTTCGGCCGTGCCGACCATGATCGAGAAGGCATCGTCGTAGCGGACGAGACGCATCGTCTCGACGCTGCCCGGAATGGCGGCGCTGGCGATGGGAATCGCGGAATTCATCGATGGGACGACCTTCACGACAGGATTCAGGCCTCGACGCCGAACGCATCGCAGCGAAACGCGCCGTAATCGCCCCGCGCCAGCCGTTCGGCCAGGGCGGGCAGGAACAGGGCAGCCTCGTCGGCGAGACGCCAGGGCGGGTTGATAACGATGAGGCCGTTGCCGTTGAGACGGTTTGGATAGGGCTCCGAGATCATCAGGTCGATGCGCAGGGCGGGCCGGGAGAGCGAGCGGTCGAGCTCCGCCACCATGCGGTCGATGAGCGCGACGTCCTTGATCGGATACCAGCCGAGATAGATGCCCGTCGGCCATTTCGCCACGGCCTTGGCCAGAGCCGCTCCGAGCCGGTCGACCTCACCGAGTTCCTCGTAGGGCGGGTCGATCAGCACGACGCCCCGCCGCTCGGGGGGAGGGATCAGCGCGTTGAGGGCGGTCCATCCGTCGAGATGCATCACCTTGGTGCGCGGATCCTGGTTGTAGCGCTCGCGCAGGAGCTCGGCATCGGCCGGGTGCAATTCGACGAAGACGCCCTGATCGCTGGGCCGCAGGAATTCGCGGATGATCGCCGGCGAGCCGGGATAGATAGTCGCCCCATGGCGCGCCTGGGTGGCGGCGACGGCCGCGCGATAGGGGGTGAACAGTGCCTCCACCTCGTCGGGGAAGGGCGTATCGAGGCGGCCCCAGCCATCTTGCCACTCGCCGGTACGGCCCGCCTCGTCACCGGTCAGGTCGTAGAAACCCAGGCCCGCATGGGTGTCGATGGCGCGAAAGCCCGTGGCCTTGGCCTGGAGATGATGGAGTACGCGCGTCAGCACGAGATGCTTGAGCACGTCGGCGAAATTACCGGCGTGGAAGGCGTGCCTGTAGTTCATGGGCGCAGGTTCCTGGCCTCACCGGCTCGCGTCGACGGCGATCTCGCCCGCACGGCAATTCTGCCGCGCTACTTCGGGGCAGGGCGCGAAGCCGCGCAGATCCTTGGTGAAGCAGATCCGCACCTCCTGCAACTCTCCCCGGGTGCAGGTGACCGACATCATGTCCGGGCGCAGGCCGCGATTGGCCGCCACGAACTGGCGGGCGATATCGACGGGGGCGATGCGCGTGTCGGAATCGGGCTTCACGAAGCCGGCCGGGATGGTCACCGCCTCCCGCGCCTGGGCGGCGGCCTTGAAATACGACATCGGATCGAGGCCCGAACAGGTGCCGTGCTTGCGCCACTCGTGGCGGGCGAGCCCCTCGCTCGGATAGACCTCGCCGGCCACGTCCATGGCCTGGCGGGTGGGAGAGCGTTCCACGGAGGAGCAGTCGGACGGGTAGCCCCGCGTATATTGCGGCCACAACCCATGGACGACGAAGCCGAGGCCGCGACCCGGCCGGCACTGGCCGTCGGCGTCACGCCGTCCGGCCGTCTCGCAATAGGTCGGCGACCAGGACAGGGCCAGCACGTAGAAATCGAACTCGCCGGGCGTGCCGCCGCGTCCATAGCCCTGCGCCTGCGCGGTTCCGGCGAAAGCCGTCAGCGCCAGTCCGGCGAGCGCGGCGACTCGTCTCACGGACGGGCTTCGCGGCAGGCCGTGGCGTAGGCATAGGCGAGGTTGCGGTCGAGGCCGTGGACGCAGAACTCCACGCCCCAGGTCACGCCGATGAAGCCGAGG
>NZ_NKUG01000061.1 GCF_014845095.1 Methylobacterium bullatum
CTGCCAAACCAACGCTGAAAGCAACGCTCGGTGCCGTTCTGTTAGGCGCTCTAAGTTTCAAGCTCACCCGCGCGGCGCGCGCCACCCGGCCGCCTTCGCCTCGTCCTCCGAGCAGAACATGCGCTCGCCGTCCTTCTCGCTAATCCGGGTCCGGTCGTAGTCGCGCGATCCAGGGACGTGGAAGACCTTCTCGCCCTTCCGGCTGATGTTGCCCTTGATCGCGCAGCCGCCGGCCTGGATGGCCGGCTTCAAAGGCGCTGGCGAGGGTATGGGGCCGTCCGAACCGCCCGGCGCCGCGAACCCCATCGTCATGGCCCGCTCACCCTTTCGCCAGTCCCCAGGCGTCGTGAAAGAGCCGGCCCATATCCCGAGCTTCCCTGCCTTCGCGGTGTCCTCGGCCGGGATATAGTCCTCCGAGTACCGGCGGTAGGCGATGGCGTGACCCTGCGCGACCAGCCAGCCGTTCAGGTCCTCTGCACCCTTCCGGCAGACCGCGACCGTGCGCCCGTACTTGTCGGTATCCCTGGGATCGCAGGAGACGGGTGCTGAGCCGATCCGGTCGGCCAGCGCGAGTGCAGCCGCCTGTCCGCATCGGAAGGCCTCCCCTGACCTTCTATGGCAAAGCTGACTGCTCTCTGGCGCATCGATCCCGTGAAGGCGGATGCGGGTGCCGCCGATGTCGAGGGTGTCGCCGTCGACCACTGAGGCCCGGCCGGTGATCGGCTCGGCCGCGAACACAGGAGTCAGTGACAGGACGAGGACAAGGACGGGAAGGCGGATCGATTTCATCAATACCGGTTATCGATTTGATCTGTTGGAATGATGGTGCACCGCAGCGCATATCCCTCTCATCAGATGGGGCGCAGCCCTCGAAACTCTTAAGGGATAAGTACCATGACCGTTCGTAAAATCGTTCTTGCCGCTCTCGCTGCCGCCACCCTGACCGGTACGGCGACGGCTGAGGATCGCGTCAACATCACGCCGACGCTCTACCGTGAACAGGCTCGCGTTACGGCATCGGTTCGTCCGGCTTCCGAGATGACGACCACGCCGTCCCTGACCCCGCGTGCCCCCGCGACCCGACGCCTTGTCGCCGACGCAGAAGCCTCGGCTCGTTAAGACGGCTTCCTAGGCGACCTGGTTTCAGCGTCAGATCGCCCGCGATGCGATCCTCATTCAGCCGGATCGCGCCGCGCGCCTGTCGCCACCACCTTCATCATGGCGTCAGGCAGCGGGCGCTGTAGCTCAAGGGCGACCTCTGTCGGCGCCTCAAGCCACGTCCGCCACTCCTCCGGCGTCGTCAGCAAGACCGGCATCGCCTTCGGGTGGACCGGGCCGACGATCCCATTCGCATCGCATGTGAGGAACGAGAACAGCTGGTGCTCGGCCTCCTCTCGGTCGGGGTTCTCGGCCTTGGTGCCGCGCACGCCCGTCCAGGGTCGCCAGATGCCGGCGAAGGCAAACAGCGGCCGGTTGTCATCGAGGGCGAACCACGTGGGCGTCTTCTTGGGCTTGGTGTCCGCGTACTCGCTGAAGGAGGACACCGGGACAAGGCAGCGGTATTCCGGCTTGAGCCAAGGCCGCCAGTGCGGGCTCTTCACGTTCCGAACGTTGGTGACGGGATGCTCCCCGTACTGCTTCGGACCCGGGATGCCCCATCGGAGCATCTCAAGGGTCCGCCTGCCGTCCTCGATCCGAACGATGGGCGTCATCTGGTCGGGGAAGATGCCGGGCATCCTCGGCAGGTTGCCGGCGCGGTCCTCCCCCACGCCGAAGGCCTTGCGGATCTCCGCTTGTGACGTGACCAGACTGTAGAGGTTGCACATCGTCCATGTTCTCGTTGCTAAGCTGGCCGCTTCGGTCATCGGTGGTCAGCGGAGGCGCCTACCGTCTTCAGGGACAGCCGAGAGGTCGACGTTGTAGCCTTTGGCCGCCAGTGCTTCGAGGACTAGGTACTTGACCGTCACGCGGCGGTTGAGGGCTTCCTGGCGCAATGCGGTCCATACCTCATCCGGCACCTCGAATTTAAGAGATGTACCCTTGGTAGGGGCAATGGGGGATTTGGGTTCTTGGGCAAGAGCTGCCGTCGGCTTCGGCAATGGGGCCGGTACGATTGGCTGTTCTTCTGGAGCGTTGGAGGCCCTGGTAAATCCGAGATCTCTTGTTGCTGCGGCGAGCTGTTGAGCATCCTCAGGGCTCGTACGCGGGCGCGGACGGGGTGAGGGCAGGAAAGTCGGCTTGCTCATGTCAGGACGCCTGCTGCTCGGCTAGGATGGCCAGTAGTTCGTTTAGGACACCGCTGACCTCTCCCAGCGCCTTTGGGTCGCCATCCGGGCCAGCGGGTGTGGCTCCAGTGAAGTGGATGGCCTGATAGGCGGCTCGCTGGATCACCTCGGTTCCAAGGACTGGAATGTTTGCGCCCTGGATTTCCTGGCGAGCGTGTTGCGCCACTCGGCTCTGAAGCGGCGACATCTGTGTGAGAACAACACGGGCCGGGATTGAACGGCGAAGCATACGCTCAGCACGTTGCACGACCTCATAGGTTCGGAAGACCTCTTGCAGGTCCATGCCGGATATCTTGGTGGGGATCAGCACCAGGTCGGACTCGGCGATAGCGTAGGTGACGGCCTGCGAAGCTGCACCTTCAAGGTCGACCAATACGACGGAGTAGCGCGAAGCCGCCTCCGAAATGCGATCAAGGATCGTTTTCTCAGTCACCCCCGAGATCACGTCGACGGTGCAATCCTCCCCTGCCCTATCGCGCCAGGACGCAATATGGCCGTTCGGATCAGCGTCGATGATTGCTACGGAGCCGCCCTGCCGCGCGAAGGCGTCAGCAAGGCAGATGACGAGCGTCGTTTTACCGACGCCACCTTTGGTCGAGCAAACGCTCAAGACAGCCATTGCTCCAGTCCCCCATGGCGCGGTTGCCCCTGTACCCCAACAATCTAGAACCCGAGTTGTCAAGAAACCGTAAGCCCGACTGCGTTCTTGGGCAAAGGGGATTTTGCCCACTTGGTGTAAGTGGCTGCCGCCATTAATGTCGCGCGGAGGCTTGCGCAGATGGATGAGCTCTCGCGCCAGGTCTGGCAGGGGCACGCGAGGAGAGGCTTTGGACGACGTCTAGGCTCAGTCGCTTGCTGAACGGCTCCACGAGCGCCGTATTGCGATCCGTGAGGGCATCCGCCCTGTTGGCATTCCTGCCGGTCGGGCAAGCCTGTTCCCGCCTCGCAGGACCGTTGCCAGACCGGATAAGACAGTGTCCCGGGAACGCATCCAGGACGAGAGTTACCTGCGGAGGGAAGAGGCGGACGCAGCCATCCGCACGCTCACGGAAGCAGGCGTTCCGCTTCGCCGGATCGGCCAGCGCCTGGGCCACAGCCGCAAGGTGGTGCGTGCGGTCCTGCGCAGCGAGCGCACAAACGTCTTCCGGGTCCGCCAAAGCTCGCTTGACGCCTATCTGCCCTGGCTCGACGCCCAGTGGGACGGCCGCGGCAAGATCGACCTGCTGCAAGCTCGCTTGAGGCCCTCGGCAGTGTCAGAAGCGTGGTCCGGCATCGCGTGAACCAAGCCGATGTGCCCAATGGTGGGAAGCTCGAACTGCTCGATATCCTGACGATTGTAGACAACGTGCTCAAGGGCGACCATCCACCCGAGGAGCCCGACAACGCCGTGCCGGAGCCGCTGAGCGGGAGCTTTTGATGAGGCCTTGCCTAAGGCCTAGTTGTCTACAACTACTCAGGTAGCTACGCCGTCCTCATGTCTAAGCTTCAAACCCTCCTCGATCGCCTGAAGGCCCATCAGCACGTTCTGATCGTTGCGGCTGCGGATCACGACACTATGCCGGCAGACAGCGTACTCAGGCGCGTCGCCGAGTTGGAGAACGCGATTGCCGCCGTCGAGGCTGTGATAGCGGAGGATGAAGAGGAGTAGGCTTGCCTAACCCAACTCGCTGAAATGCAACATTACGTAGCCTCCACTGGCCCTTGCGATACTCGCCATCGTCTGAGGCTGAAGGGCTGAGTTAACGCGGAGTACGATCCCAGGCCGCGACAATGGCCTTGAGCGTGTCCGCGTGAACCATAGCTTCTCGCCTTGATTTTCAAATGCTTCGGTCGGCCCGCATCCTAGCCAGTTCCCGTCGCAGTGCCTCAACCTCGGCGTGGAGTTCGCCGGCATCCACCGCCAACTCGACGCACTGGTCCTGGACCTCCGCAAGCTGGGCGCGCAGCTCAGCATTCTCGGTCACCAGGGTGAGCATGAGCAGGGTGTCGGAAACGGCGGGCCTCCCAGTGATCGAGCAGGCCGTGGACGTCGCCGACGAGGGTTAGCGTTGACTTAACCGCCCCGCCCGGCCGACATGCCATGTCTGGCCGCATATTGCTCATGCGAGTCGTGAGCCGGCATCAGGAGAGATTACCGCCGCGAGATAGACCCTGAAACGACTACGGCCCCCCTGTCGCCAAACAGGAGGGCCGCGAAATCGAGATGGTCTGTGAGGACCGAGACAATCCCTCACAAGCCATAGGACCCCCTCGGGAGTCAAGCGGGAACGCCAATTCCCGCATCGAGAAGTCGTGCCTTGTGCCTGCCGCGGCCCGAGAGGGTTGGGGACGATGTTTCACGCGACCATGGCTGCCGCGATCGATGACGCGCGGACGCTTGCGCAGATGGACGAGCTATCGCGTCAGGTCTGGCAGGGGCACGGGGGAGGGGCTTTGGACGACGTCCAGGCCCAGGCGCTCGCCGAGCGGCTCCACGCCCGCCGGAGCGCGATCCGTGAGGGCATTGTGCCCGTAGGCATCCTAGCAGGGCGCATTAGTCTGTTCCCGTCGCGCAGGAGCGTCACCAGTCCCGACAAGGCCATGTCGCGGGATCGGAGGCGCCTACTGGCTTGCTCTGGCCCTATGCCGCCCGCCTTGGCCTCGCGCTTCACTACCGGCCAGCTCGCGGTCCTGCGCATCGTCGCTGACGAGGTCGCCGCCAAGGGCGTGTGTGGCCTCTGCATCGACGCGATAGCCGCGAGGGCCGGGGTCTGCCGTCGCCTCGCTCAGGGCGCTATCCGCCTCGCCGAGGGCGACGGACTACTGACGATAGAGGAGCGCCGTCACGAGGGCAGGAAGAACAGCCCCAACCTTGTCCGGATTATCAGCCGAGAGTGGCAAGCCTGGATGCGTCGCGCCGGCAGGGCGAAGGCCGGGGGGAGTGGGTGCAAAGCGATTCACCCCACGGATACAGGGGTTCTAACTTTGGGGAAAACCGAGACTGACACCACCGTAAGAAAGCTGCCGGAACGGCAGGGTCGCTTTCACGCCAGTGGCTCGCGAGAATCCAGGTGGGCTGCGGAACGGGCGAAAGCCATGCGGTGAGGGTATGCGGCCGTTCGACAAGCCGGACACTGCCCTTCCGAACCGTCCTAGGCTTTACTCGTAGCTGAACCGTATCCGTGCAAAGGAAGAGCTCTGACTGGTCAGACGCGAGGAACTGCTGGCTAACCGGTCTGCCGGACACTCAGCCGGGATGCGGTTCGCACAATCGACAACACGTCGCGGCGAAGGTCACTGTCCTCAATGGATGCATAGGCGGCGAGGATTTCGATGGCGCCAGGCTCAGCGAGGAAGGGGAACATCTCGTCCTGTCCCTGGGGCTCGCCCTCGCCGAACAGCGCTGACATCGGTACTTCAAAGAACTGAGCGATCTGCTGTAGGCGGCCGCTGGCGATCCGGTTTTGCCCCTTCTCGTATTTCTGGATCTGCTGGAACGTAACGCCGACGTGCTGGCCTAGATCAGTCTGCGACAGCCCCTTCGCCTTTCGAAGAGTTGCGATGCGCAGGCCGACGGCACGGTCAACGTCTGTCGTCGATTTAACAGTCAAAATGGGAACCGCCTCTGTTTAGTAATCATTAATCATGATGCCATCGCAGATGTGAAATATTGCGGGCCTGTCGCAAACGCGAA
>NZ_NKUG01000062.1 GCF_014845095.1 Methylobacterium bullatum
CCCGCTCCTCCCGCCGCCTCGGCCGCGTCCGAAGGGCGGGCGTCGTCCGATCGAGAACCGGGCCGCACTGACGGGCATCCTGTTCGTGCTGCGCTCGGGTCTGCCGTGGGAGATGCTGCCGGCCGAGATGGGCTGCGGCTCCGGCATGAGTTGCTGGCGGCGGCTGCGGGATTGGCAAGCGGCGGGCGTGTGGGGCCGCCTGCATCACGTGCTGCTGGAGCGCCTGCACGCAGCGGGTGAGATCGACTGGAACCGGGCTTGCCTGGACAGCGCGTCTGTCCCGGCCAAAAAGGGGGGCCTGCCACCGGCCCGAACCCGACGGACCGGGGCAAGCCGGGTACGAAGCGCCACCTGGTCACCGACGCGCGTGGCACGCCGCTCGGCTTCCGCCTGAGCGGGGCCAACCGGCACGACAGCATCATGATGGCAGCTACTCTCGATGCCGTTCCGCCTCTGCGGAGCGGTCGACGAGGGCGACCGCGACGCCGTCCGGACAAGCTCCACGCCGACAAAGCCTACGATGCCAGACCTCGCCGCCAGGAGTGCCGGGCGCGGGGGATCGTGCCGCGCATCGCGCGTAAGGGCATCGAGAGCAGTGAGAAGCTCGGACGTCACCGTTGGGTCGTGGAGCGCACCCACGCCTGGTTCAACCGATTCCGTCGATTGCCCGTCCGCTACGAGCGACGCAGCGACATCTACGAGGCCTTCACGAGCCTCGCGGCCAGCCTCATCACCCTCAACCAGATCAAACGGTTCTGTTAGGCGCTCT
>NZ_NKUG01000063.1 GCF_014845095.1 Methylobacterium bullatum
AGCTCGTAGACGGTGAAGGCTTACGCCTTGTCCTTCAGCAACTTCAGACGCGCGACAGCCGCCAGTTGAACGGCCTCGTCGTCGAACACGTCGCTGAAGTCGATGACGATCTGTTCGAATGTCAGGTCCCAACGCCCGAGTTCGATCAAAATATTGAAACCCGGCGTGATCGGCCCCTGGACGACCCGCTTGATCGCGCCAAGCACGCCGTGGTTGCGGAACGCCTTCAGCAGGTGATTGGCGCGGAGGCGCTTACCCCCATTCTTCGCCCAGACACCCTTCTGAGTATAGACCATCAGAGCCTCCGCGATGCGCCGCATAACCGGGATATCCTGGACTTTCGGATCACAGGAGCGAAGCTCGGTGAGATAAAAGTCGATGTTTCCATCTTCGGTGAAGCCGGGGTCGATCGTGACGTAGCGGGGCTTCGGCGCCTTCCGATCGAAGCGGATCATGCCCTTGTGAAGCATGCTCGACTTGCTGTGGAGGATAAGGTTGGCCGCCGCCGGATAGCCAATACCGAGTTTCTCGCCGATGTCCGGGATCGTAAGGCGCTGTTCGGGAGATTCCTCGATGAGGCGGCGAACAGCGTCCTCGCGGTTTTCCTCATTTGGCTCATCCCCGACGTCGTCGATGACGAGCGGAATCGCATGGTTGCCCTGCTCTGTGACCAAGGATTTGAGGTTGGAGATCGTCATGATCGCGAACTCTCGGAATGACCGTTCCTGGTGGATGGCCTCCTCGGACCGTCGAACCCATTCCTCAAGTATGTCAACGGCTTGAAGGGGTGCATATGTCGTAACGATAGTCTTTATGTTGGCGGCGACGCGTTCCATGGTGATCTCCGGAGACACCGGGGCTGTCCGGCCCTCCGTAACCTAAACGTTTAAGTCAGCGAGTCAACGGTAGCTCCAACGTTTGCTCGAAAAAAACGCTTACTTGAGGTGGAAGGTCGAGTCAGTCCTAAGCGCATTGACGCCGGGCGCCTTGTTGGACGAGTGGGAACGGCCGTAGGTTGTCATGCTCCGTAACGGGTCGGAAATGATCCATACTTGAGACGTTTGACGCCCTGGCGGCGCCGATGTGGCGCTGCGGTTCGGCATCTTCCTCAGGAAGGAGAGCCTCCCGCATGCTTTTGTCGGCAGTGTCGTAGACGTCAATGACCTTACGGTGCAGCATCAAAGATCGTCCTGGCGACGCAGCCACGCGTTGACGGCAGTGGCCACGCTCTGTTCGTCGGTGCCATAGCGGGAGCGAAGATCAGTGTATTCCTCGATCCGCGTGTGCGTCGCGGTAGGGCGATACAGTTCCCCATCTCGCCATACCGCCCGCACCACAATGGACCACTCCTCGCCGACATGCGTGATCATGTAACGTTGGCAGATCGCGTCCGGTGGGATGCCGGTTCGATGGCGGCTCGGTTCGATAAAGATTGTCGCTCCGGAGTACAATGCCGAAGCATGCCGTGGAGCGTCGGACAGGTACTTCGCTAGCAGGCGCTGGATCGATATTTCGTTCGCGTCATGGAAAATTGTACGGTTCATGGACCTTCTCGGAGTAAATAGGACTGACACTATTTACTAAAGAGGGCCGTAAACCATGTTCGGACATCAAATAAAGAGGGTATACTTCCGTCTTTTTGCTTTGGGATTGGTCCGATCGCGGCGAGAGTACGCGCGCGTTTGGCTTGGGCGCGCCCAAACCATGATGCGTGATATGCACGCCATGGGGCGTTTGAATACCCTCGTGCGCCGTGATGCCGTGGATCATCTCCGGTCCCGCCTGGATGCCATTGCTTCCATTCTACCCGCAGGCGTCGCTCGTGATGTGAAGCTTGTGATCACCGAAATCGACTGCGATGTGAGGATCGCCAGTCAGTTGATGGCCGGACGCTAGTGGTCGAAATCTGATGGATGGGACCCACGCTCTGGGTCTGCTTGCGCCCCTTCTGAGACGTTGGGAGCGTCCGCTCTTGGGCTACGCGGCCGCTGTCAGCTTCGCGACTGCACCGACAATCAGCCTAACTTGTACCGGCTTCTCCAAGCGCTCCACCCCTTCGAACTCCGCCGGGATCACCTCCGCGTTGTAGCCCGCCAAGAAGCCGCTAACCCGGCGGCCATGCGACTGATATCTTGCAGAACGATCGGGTAGCGGCGGGGTTTGAGATGGGCGGGGCGGGTGTCGAGGCGCGGATGGCGATCTTGGCGGATACAGTCGAGCGCAACATCCTCGATCTGTTGCGGTCGCAGGGGTGGACGGGCCGCATCGCCGAGAACAACTTGTACGCCGAGTACATCGTCGTCGAAGCTCAGAAAGGGGACCTAACCAAGAAGGTCGCGCTGCTCTACTCTGCATCGACGGATGCGGGCCACCTTCGAGCCCTCGCCGAAACCGTCGATGCCGTCCATACGAATGAGCATAGTTTTGGCGTGCGACGCTATGATCTCGCCACCGGCCGATCGATGACCTCAGTCAACGACTTCGGGACCACCCTCGTCGGCTGGAACAAGCAGATGGCACCGCAGGTCCAGGGGCGACCCATCCGGCGGCGGCCGACCAAACAGCGCCGCCTCGTGGCCGAGGACCCCTACGCGGCTGTCTGGACGCGGCTGGAGCAGTTCTCCAGCGTCAACGTAGCTTCGAAACTCATCGCGCAGCGTATCCGCGAGGCTGGCAAGGAGCCAGTCGCCGACACGGTAACGGCCAAGGCAGAGGGCCTCGCATTCTCGGTCCGCAATGCCGTGGACTACCTCCG
Organism: Methylobacterium bullatum; assembly: GCF_014845095.1. Taxonomy (GTDB): domain Bacteria; phylum Pseudomonadota; class Alphaproteobacteria; order Rhizobiales; family Beijerinckiaceae; genus Methylobacterium; species Methylobacterium bullatum. The sequence continues at coordinate 2,756 of NZ_NKUG01000063.1, forward strand.
GTCCACTCCGCAGGAGAGCCTAACCAAGAGGATTATCAGTGCGTACTACGGGTGCATGTCGCTTGCCTCGGCAGAGATGCTCGCCGCCCCGGCCGGGCCCGCGAGCCTAGACGATCTAGAGAGCTTCACGAAGAACGGGCACGGGCTCTTCACCCTGAACACGACGCCCGGCGACTTTGGCGCGCTCGGCGTGGGGGTGCTCGCCAGTGGGTTCTTCATGCATTACGCCAACTTTCTCGGCGCCGACACCAGCACCTTCCCTGGCGACCGCGCGAAATCGCCGGAACAGGTGGCCGCGCGGCCGCTGCGCACCTTCTGCACCCTCGGAGACCTGCTGGCGGCAGTTCCTGAGGTGGGCGATCTCGTCGCCTCCGCCACGGGGGCGAAGCTGCGATGGGTGGCGCCCATCCCCGCGCCGCGCACGCAGATGAGCGGCTTCTCGGCAATGAACGTCCAGGGCAGCAGCTACCTTTGGCTCCTGGATCGGTCGGGTCAGATCACGCCGGAGGACATTGTGCAGGAGGGCTGGCCGATCGCAGAGCTTGCTCGGGTAGACGCCTCTGACCCGGAGTTTGTTCGCACCGGCTTGGGTCGTGGCGGCGGCATATACCGCTGTCGCGTCGATCACCCTGACGCGAGCTACTATTCGGACGTCGTCCCGATCCACCGGAGTGCGTTCATGGATGGGACCGCGCTGATCCTGCCGCCGCTGCTCGGCTTGAACACCTACCGCAGCTTGGCCTTCGTTACGCTGTACGCACTTTCGATCGCCGCGCGATACATGCCGAATACGTGGCGCCGGGTCGAGGGTGGGGACCAAGACCACAACCTAGCCGTCGTTAAGACGCTGCTGTCGGTCTACGAGCGACACCTGCCGCAGGAATTTTTGGAGGAGATCATCGACGAGCGAATATCAGCGGTTCAGCCGGGCTCATTGTACTGATGCGTCCGCTAACGGGCGCCGAGCCGACTACTGCTCTCCACCCTTTGCAGAAGCCCGGAACGTCCGCTTGGAGGTTGCACGGTAAGACAGCCTCCTACGGCCGAGATGGATGGATTTTTGCCGGACCGCTTTAGGGAAGCCAAACCGTGGGAGTGGACGTTCGCTCGGGCAGCACCGCGTCCTACCGCATAAGTCGAGACAGTAATCGCGTGGCGGTGAGTCAAGCCGGAGTGCTGTCCGCTAGTTCGGCGGAGTGGCTGCACTCGTGGTTGCCGCGTCGAGTTCGGCGCGATGGGCACGGTAAAACCTGATCAAGCGGGCGCAGGCAGCAAACGCAGCGCGGGCTTTTGGTATCGCTGCTTCTAGACCTTCCCTCGGCATGAACCCGTCTGTTTGTAACCGGATGGCCGATGACTTGCCAGTCTTATGAACGCTCATATCGGGGTCGAGAAGGTGCGCAACCTTTCCATGAAATAAATCGACTTGAGCGTCAGAAAAAGTTAGGTCCATGTAACCTCGCTCGCCCTTAACGGAAACATAGATTCGGTGGGGCATCGTCGGCATGTCACGCGGTCGAAAATTTATCCACGTAGAGTCCTTCGTAACCTTCAGAGGCTTCATCTCCAAGATCGGAAATTCCTTAATCGCGACTGCGTAGGCGGCGCTCCAGAACACTTCCGTAATGTCATCAACTTGGCGCTCCCAATTGTTCACTCGTCGAGTTCCGGCTCCGAGAAGGAATGATGCGCGATATCGACACCTTGGCGTGTCACCGTTCACGAGAAAAAAGGCGGCGATGTCTTCGAAGGAGACGGTGGTATCGAACTCGGCCGCCTTTAGACTGTTCGCTAGGTAGGAAATAGGCGCGCAAAGGATAACAGTGAAATCGTTATATTTGCCACTGCTTATCTCACGCTCCGCTCTGAGTCGGTAGCGTGAGGCTTGGTCGGGTTGAAGGGGCGCGTCAACTTTGTCTTCAATCAGGACAGCGAAGTTTAGACCGTCATCTCGCGTGTAGATGACGATCAGGTCGGATTCGCCAAGGTTGTCTGATCTTGAGACGAACACGTCAGCGATAACTGCGGGTACGTCTGCAAAGCGGGTCTGGCCTTTCAACCACGCTGAGAAAGCAGGATTCACGATTAGCTCCTCGGCGAGGAGAAGGTCTATGTCACGCTCGTATTTTCGTTCAACGGCCATGGACGCATAATGGCGTGGCAGGCTACAAATGGCCAGCGTCGGCCATTGACCACAACCCGAACCGCCGTCCGCTTACGGGCGGCGTCCGAGTTGGACAGTACGGCTGAGTTGGATCGAGAACCGCCGGGCCGTTCTACGGTCGGGCCGGGTGAAAAGCGGGCGATCAGCGTTCCCAATCTCAACCTCCGTCAGCACTAGCTCAAGGGCGCGCCAGCGCCAGAACCTGAGAAAGATGGTCGATGCTGGCCCCCGGATTTGAAGGGGCATCGGTCGGCCATTCAGCGGACCCGTGAAACCAAGCAGTGCTCATTCCGGCAGCGTGAGCGCCGAGAACGTCGGCGACGGGATTGTCGCCGACGAACAAGCATCGCGACGGCTGAGTTCTGCAAGCCGTCGCTGCTCGCAGAAACAGTGCTGCATCCGGCTTCCGTAACCCCTCTCGTTCCGAGATCAGGACGGCATCGACCAGCCCATCCAGTTCGAGCGCCTCGACATGCCTTGACTGAAACTCCGTCTCGCCATTCGTCACGATGCCGAGGGCAAGCCCTCTTGCTCGCAGTTCCTTCAAAACCGCCCCCATTCCGTCGAAGGGCTGGGCGAAGCGCGCGCAGCGAGCGCGGTAGTCCGCAAGCAAAATGTCGGCGTGCTCGACCCGTCCACCGAACTCGGCGAGTATGTTCGGGTAGACCACGGACTTATGGACGCGCCCTCGCTTGTCGAGGACGAGGAACCGTGCACACCATTCGTCCGACCGGACGTGACCTAGGCGATCGGCGTGCCGCTCGAACTGATCTCTGAGGAATGCTCTAAGAGATTTGGTGCGATCCAATAACGTTTCGTCCAGATCGAAAAGAACAGCATCGACCATATCTCTCGAATACTCCCGCCTGCGATATCTGTCTTCTACAGGATGCAGGACAGCATGTCCCGAACGGCTGCTATGAGTCCAGGCTGTGTGAAAACGCAGGGTGGCTCTGAAATTGTGGAACGATCTTCTATACGGTAGGTGTCCAGACAACTTACAGGGCGGTTCGGATGCCATCCGAACGTCTGTTCCAGCGCTGCCCGGAGAGTCGAGGGGGAAGTCCTTCTACCGCTACCGCGTTTTCACATAGCCTCGGTCAGATGCAGAACGTCTGCTTCAGGACGCAGGAGCCGATCTGCTCCGCACCCTTCTTAGAGCTTCGCGGCCAGTAGAGAGCGTCCGATTTATACCACTATTGAAGGTCTCTCGCCCCATGCTCCGTGAACGCCGCAGGATACCGGCGCAAAACGTAAGAGGGCGTCAATATAAAAACTTCGTAAATTTGCTTATTATAATTTCGACTAAACCCAAACAGGAATGCTAGATAATAGATATTCACCAATATTGGATTGCAGATGGAATTCGACCCTAACGATCAAAAGCGTTGGCTCACTCTTTGGACAAAGCACGTTCTTCCTACCCTTGGCAAGAAAGCCTTCCAACAGTTTCAGCGAGCGACGCTGAAGCCCTCGAACTGGTTCGTCGAAGAGATCATCACCCCAAAGCTGTACCGACCCGACGCCTTCGGCGGCATTTACTACCCCTTGGACATCACTGCCAAATCGGTCGGCCGCAATCAACACCTCGCCCAGGCCATCGCAACTGGTTGCGAAGCCTTTCAAGGGTTTGGCGATAATGTCTATCGGGGAGCGACCTATTTCGCGAACCCGCTGCGGGTCGCGTCCGAGCCTGACGCCGAATGTGACATGGGGGTGGAAGCGCCGAAGGAGCGCGTCGTCCTCGGCGACCACTACGTCTTCACCTTCGAGTTCGACGTGCCGGAACCGGCGTTCCTGGAGAAGCAGCTTTCCTGGCTGCGCTCCTCGAAAAACGTGCTCGACTGCCCGATGGGCGACGTGTTCCGGCACTGCTCGGGCTTCGCCGAGTTCGCTGGGATCACGGTTTGCTACTCCGGCAACAAGAGCCTCCACATCCATATCGTGTTCACGACCGCACTGGCGCTGGCTCGGCTTAGACTGGATCGGGTTTGCGTCGGTGACTTGCGCGCGGGCCTTGTGGAGCACTGGTGCCGCCTCGCGAAGGATTTTCAGCGTATCCTCCACGTCTCTCACGAACCCGATGCGAGCCTGCGCTTCCCTGAAGCCTTCCGCCGCCTCCCAAACGGTGTCCGGGAAATCGGCGACGGCAACATCCTCGGGTTCCCTAAGGGCATCCTCGTCCCGCAGATCACGCTTTGGGAGAAGTCCCGCGAGCGCGCCGGAGGCGACGACCTCCCGATGTTCTTTTCGCCGGAGGCGTTTCAAGCGGGCGCGGGTGGTGGCGCGGTTCGGCGCAATCCCAGGAAGACCTTCACCACGGCGCGCAAACTCGGCGGCGATCTGACACTTCCCGAGGTGGCCTACTGCGAAGAGCGCCTGCGAGAGTGGTATCCCGGCTTCCCGCGCTTCGATCACATGAGCTTCGAGGGCGACCGTTGGGTCGCGAAGTTCAAGAACTCCGAGGCTGATCGCAATCCGTGCTCGGTGATGCGAGAGGACTACCAGACCGTCCATCTCGTCGGACGCGATACGGTCGGATTGACGGCGCGCTCGTTGCCTTTCCCACTCGGCTTCATGATCCGGTACTGGCGCGGACAGCTTGCCGATCAGGAAGGGCGTGAGCAGGACGTTCTGTCTTTCGGTGAGATCATCCAGGAGCCGCAGCAGGAGCAGACCGAGACCTCGATCGAAGCTACCTTTCGCGAGCACGTGAAGGATCGTCAGTCGGCCGGAAACATGATGCGCACCTTCTTCGGCGCGACGGTGCCTTGGCACGATCTCATGATTGTCGTTGGTCCCGAGGGCGTCGGCAAAACCTCCGTGCTGATGGCCCGCCACCACCTGATCGCCGCCAAGCTCGAACAGCGCCGCGAGAGCACCCTCGCCATGTTCGCCTTCGCCGACTACGCGGCTGCCCAGGCCAAGTGTGCGGATTTCAATCGCGAACAGGGGCATCGGGGCTTCTGCGGCATCGTCTTGCCGAGTTTCTCGCGCGCCTACGACGGAGCCTGCAAAGAACTCGGCGTTGCGCCGATCACGGTCAAAGAGGCAGCGCAGCGAGGCTACGCCTCGCGCTGGACCGCGATCCAGAGCCTTCAGCCCAAGGTCATGGACTACTTCCGGCGGCGTCATACGGCGATGTACTCGGAGATCGGCAATGCCACCCCGGTCTTCTTCACTGTGCATGCCGTGGCCCATGAATGGCGCAAGCACGGCCATACGCGCCTTATGTGGGCGCGCTCCTATTGGGATGAGTTTCGAGAGAAGGGCACCGAAGGACACAACAAGCTGCGGCGCGAGACCACGCTCGGGCTGCTGGTCCACGATGAGATCAAGACGGAGAGCTTGATCGAGATGCAGCCGGAAGCCGTCCTGCGGTGGGTCGAGGGGCTCGTGGCCTCTTCGCCGAAGGTTTGGCGCAAGGATTCGGTGCCGCTCCCGGCAGCGCTCGCGAGCTACGAAGCCTTCGTCGCGCACACTGGTATGCCGGTGATCGAGGGAGGGCCTACCACGATTTCCTTCGAGGAGGCCCGTCGTCTCGCCGCGCTTAGCACGGGCGCCTGGGATCACATCGTGACGGTGGACAGTGGTGAGTACGGCTGTCGGGTTCGCGTTGCGAACGACAATGACGAAGACGCCGAGACCGTCCAGCAGCACCAGGATCGTTACGGCGACCGTCATGGGCGCGACTGGCATATCACCTCGCGCGGATGGTGGCACGGTGTCGCCACGTGCGTGGTCCTTCTCACGACGGAGGCGGTTCCCACTGCCGTTGCGAGGGCTGCCGACGCGTCCTTCACCGTCTACGAGCTT
>NZ_NKUG01000064.1 GCF_014845095.1 Methylobacterium bullatum
GCAAGGGCGGCGTCGGCAAGTCCACCACCGCCTGCAACCTCGCCCTCGCCCTCTCGGCGCAGGGGCTGAAGGTCGGGCTGCTCGATGCCGACATCTACGGCCCCTCGGTGCCCAAGCTGTTCGGCCTCTCCGGCAAGCCGAAGGTGATCGAGGAGCGCCTGCTCGCGCCGATGGACGGCTACGGCATCAAGGTGATGTCCATCGGCTTCCTGATCGAGCCCGAGACGGCGATGATCTGGCGCGGCCCGATGGTGCAATCGGCCATCACCCAGATGCTGCGCGAGGTCGCCTGGGGCGAGCTCGACATCCTCGTGGTCGACATGCCGCCCGGCACCGGCGACGCCCAGCTCACCATGGCCCAGGCGACGCCGCTTTCCGGGGCCGTCATCGTCTCGACGCCGCAGGACCTGGCGCTGATCGACGCGCGGCGCGGGGTGACGATGTTCCGCAAGGTCTCGGTGCCGATCCTCGGCGTCATCGAGAACATGGCGACCTTCATCTGCCCGAATTGCGGCCATGCCTCGCACATCTTCGGCCATGGCGGCGCGCGTGAGGAAGCGGCGCGGCTCGACGTGCCGTTCCTCGGCGAGATCCCCCTGAACATGACCATTCGCGAGACCTCCGATTCCGGTCGTCCCGTGGTGGCGGTGGACCCGGACGGGCCGCACGCGAAGGTTTATCGCGGCATCGCCGCCCAGCTCTGGGCCAACCTCACCGGCGGGCCGGCCCCCCGCGCCGCGCCGCGCATCGTCATCGAGTAGCCCGGCGTGGCGCCCGTGCTCGGGGTGGTTCTGGCCGGCGGCCTGTCCCGCCGGATGGGCGGCGGCGACAAGCCGCTGAGACTCCTGGCGGGGCGCACCCTCCTCGACCGGGTGGTGGAGCGGTTCACGCCGCAATGCGGTCTCGGCATCGTCCTCAACGCCAATGGCGACCCGGCCCGGTTCGCAGAATTCCCCGGTCCGGTCTTGCCGGACGGGGTGCCCGACAATCCGGGGCCGCTCGCCGGAATCCTCGCCGCCCTCGACTACGCCGCCGCGCGCCACTCCTCCGCAACGCATGTGGCCAGCGTCACGGGCGACGCGCCGTTCCTGCCCCTCGACCTGGTGGACCGTCTCCGGACTGGCCTGTCCGGCGCGCCCATCGCCATGGCCTCCTCGGCCGGGCGAGAGCACTTCACCGTGGCGCTCTGGTCCGTGTCCCTGCGCGACGATCTCCGCGCCTCCCTCGTCGAGCGCGGCGAGCGCCGCGTCGGCGCATTCCTCCGCCGCCACGGTGCCGTGGCGGTGGACTGGCCGGCGGACCCGGTCGACCCGTTCCTCAACGTCAACACGCCGGAGGATCTGGCGCTGGCGGAGGCGCTGCTTCGTCAGGCCGATCGGTGATCGCTACGCAGGAGATGCGGGAAACCCGACCTGCGTCGGCTCGTAGCCCAGCATTTCGCCATGCGTGCAGACGGCTTGCGTGATGGCGATGCGCCCGGTCTCGTCTAGGCGTGCGACGCCTGTTTCCAGGTGACGGCGCCAGGAGGGACCTCGGCTCCACGCCTCGACCCAGGAGGCTGCCAGGGCAACGGGCTGGTTCCTGGCCAGGGCCGCGATCAGGAAGCTCGCCTGAGTCAGGTCCTTCGCCTGTTTCTCTCGCTCGGTCCGCTCGTTCGCCACGATGAGTTTGTGGACGGCGTAGCGCTCTGGAGCAGGCACCGTGACCGAGATTCCGCCGGCATGGAGCAGCGTCGAGCGGACCGGGTCCCTGATGAGGAAATCGAGATAGCGAAGCGGCTGGGCGCTGACACCGCCGAGGGCCGGCATCGGGATGAGCGCCCCGGTCAGATCGTCCGAGCCGCGGTTCGAGACGAGAAACTCGACCCGAAACCCGTTGGCGTTCGCGAAAGCGCTCGTGCGGTCCGGCCGCGACAGGTTCGGCACCGGACGGAAGCTCGCATCCACGGCCTGAAGTTCCTCGTGAACGGGAGGCATGCTCTCTCCGATCGCGACCGAGATGCCGTAATCCTGTGCGAGATCGATGTCGCCGGTCCTGAGCGCTCTCATCGGGCGCTCTCCGACGAGGCCCGGATAGGTCTGGAACGCCACCGTGCCGACCAGAACTCCGCGCAGCCGAAAGAAGCCTGCCTGCGCCAGACGTTCGACGACCCGGCCCGTCAGGGCGTCCGCTGTCGGAAACCCGGCGCTCCGCAACATCCGAACCGCGTCGATACGGGTGCGGTAATCGACTCGTTGGCGGTCATGGGCCTCGACTCGCCGCGTGGTCTCGGAATCCGCCACCGTGCCGACATAGCGGTTGGACTTCGTGCCGGTGGCGGCATCGTAGCCCTGGTAGTACCAGTATTCGCGCGCCTTGATGGTGCGCTTGATGAACTTGCCGTTCTCCGGAAAGTCGCGGTCGAACTCCGCATCGGCGCAGCGCTGATTGAGATCGGCGAAGACCGTCTGCGCGGCGGCATCGATGGACGGCATGGCTCGTACCTGCGTTACAGGAAAATCGCCGTTTTCCTGTAACGCGCGGGGCTGAGCCCCACAAACGAGAAAGGGCGTCCGCGCGGGTCACGCGCGGACGCCCTTTTCATGGACAGGCTGTCGGATCAGGCGGTGCCGACCGTGGCCTTGACGATCTTGTCCGGCGAGCGGGGCGGCTCGCCCTTGTTGAGGCTGTCCACCACGTCCATGCCTTCGGTCACCTTGCCCCAGACGGTGTATTGCTTGTCGAGGAAGCGGGCGTCGCCGAAGCAGAGGAAGAACTGCGAATTGGCCGAATGCGGGAAGTTGGTGCGGGCCATCGAGCAGGTGCCGCGCACATGCGGCTCGTCGTTGAACTCGGCCTTCAGGTCCGGCAGGTCGGAACCGCCCGAGCCGGTGCCCGTCGGGTCGCCGGTCTGGGCCATGAACCCGTCGATGACGCGGTGGAACGGCACGCCGTCGTAGAATCCCTGTCCCGCCAGCGTCTTGAGGCGCTCGACATGGTTGGGGGCGAGATCGGGGCGCAGCCCGATGACGACGCGGCCCTTGGTGGTTTCGAGGATGAGGGTTTCGGTATCGGCCATGGGGTCAGACTCCTTGTCCCTGGGGACCTTGGTAGATGAACCGCAGGGCGATCGGGCGCCCCGCGATGGCGGCGCCGAGCGCCGGCGTGATCGCGACCGGCGTGCAGCGCCGGATCGCGTCGAGGGTCGAGCGGGTCAGGATGTCCCTGCCGCGCTGATCGGCATTCTGCATCGAGAAGGTGATGCGAGGCTCGCCGATGACGGACCCGTCGCGGCGGAGCGCGAAACGGGCGGTGATCTCGGTACGCGGGAAGCCGGCGAGGCCCTGCGGCACCTCCCAGCAGGCGGCGAGTCGGGGGTAGAGCTCTTGGAGCGTGTTGGCCGGACTCGCGGCGATACCGCCCTCCGGGGCCTGCACCGTGGAGCGCAGGGACGCGGGCGGCGTCAGCGGCAGTCCGGCTCCCGCCAGGGCGGCCGATGCAAAACCCGCCGCGAGCGGGATGGCGACCGCCGACGCGGCGACGGCGAGGCGCGTCGGGCGCCTCACTGTCGCGCCTCCGGTCATTTCGCGCCTTGGGCCATCTGCATCTTCACGATCTTGTCCGGGTTCTGGACCGCGCCGCCCGGAGCGCCCGCCGCCGCCTTCTTGATCTTGTCGACGACCTCCATCCCGGAGGAGACCAGTCCGATCACGGTATACTGGCCGTTCAGGAACGGCGCGTCGCCGAGGCAGATGAAGAACTGCGAGTTCGCCGAGTTCGGATCCGACGAGCGGGCCATGCCGAGCGTGCCGCGCCGGAACGGCGATTGGGAGAATTCGGCCGGGATGTTCGGCAGGGAGGAACCGCCGGTGCCGTTGCCCTTCGGGTCGCCGGTCTGGGCCATGAACCCGTCCATGACGCGATGGAACTTCAGCCCGTCATAGAAGCCCTTCTTGATGAGGGTCTTCAGCTGGGCCACGTGCTGCGGCGCGAGATCGGGGCGCAGCTCGATGGTGACGCGGCCGTCCTTGGTGTCGAGATAGACCGTGTTGTCGTCCGCCGCCCGTGCCACGGGCGCGAACCCGATCATGGCGGCAAGCGCCAGGGACAGGAAGGCGGTCCGCCGATGGAGGGTCCGATGAGTCATGAGGGGGCGGTCTCCGGTCCGTTGAAGGAGGTGGATGGAAGGGATCAGGCTTGCGCGAAGCGCGCGGCGAGCCGTTCCGCCACGAGGGGAGGAACGAAGGGCGAGACATCGCCGCCCATGGCCGCGATCTGGCGCACCAGGGTGGCGGTGATCGGCCGAACGCCGGTGGAGGCGGGCAGGAACACGGTCTGCACCTCCGGCGCCATGGCGCCGTTCATGCCGGCGAGCTGCATCTCGTAGTCGAGATCCGTGCCGTCGCGCAGGCCGCGGATGAAGATGCTCGCGCCCGAGCGCCGTGCGGCCGACACCGCCAGATCGCCGAACGTGACGATGTCGAGGCTGGCGCCTTCGGCCTCCGCCAGGGGCGCGCAGGTCGCTTGCAGCAGATCCGCCCGTTCCTCGGGCGAGAACATGGGGGCCTTGCCCGGATGCACGCCGATGGCGATCACCAGGTGCTGCACGAGCCGGCATGCCTGACGGATGACGTCGAGGTGTCCGTTCGTGACCGGATCGAAAGAGCCAGCGTAGAGCGCGGTGCGGATCATCACCGGTGGGCGTAGAGCATTTCGCCCCGAAACGGAACCGCCCGCGACCATCCCGGCGCGCTCGGGGGCTCCCGGCGATCGAGCGGCGCACGAAAAAAGGCGGATGCCCCGATGGAGCGCCCGCCCGAAGTTTCGGTCTTCGAAGTCTGGTCGACGACGTCCGGCTTATGGATTCGCCAAGCGAGGTGCCGGAACGGCAGAGCCTTTTCGCAACTCCACGCTGCGCCGAACGTCTCGTTCGGTCCGGCGCGGACGATGGAGCGATATCTCTCTGGGGCCGAACTTATCCGTGCACCGCGGCGCCGGATATGACTTGGCTGCAACACCGAAGATCAGTGACCGAAACGAGAATGCCGGCCAAGTCTTGCGACATGACCGGCATTCGGGTCGAAAGTTTTCAGACTGATTCCGAATGATTCCAGATCAGTTGGAATAAGGCCTCTTTCAGGGGGCGTCTCCCGTGGGATCGATTGCCGTCACCTCTCCGGCATCGTCCTCACCTTCGCCTTCACCCTCGATATGCTCGACCGAGACCACGCGCTCGGTCTTCTCGGTGTTGAACACCGTGACACCCTGCGAGGCGCGGCCGACGATGCGGATATCGTCCACCGGCACACGGATGAGTTGTCCGGCATTGGTCACCAGCATGATCTGGTCGGAGGGCTGGACCGGGAAAGACGCGACGAGGTTGCCGTTGCGCGGGTTGACCCGCATGGCGGTGATGCCTTTGCCGCCGCGACCCGAGATCCGATACTCGAAGGACGAGCTGCGCTTGCCGAAGCCGCGCTCGGAGAGGGTGAGCACGAATTGCTGGGCCGCGCCCATTTCGGCGTAGCGCTCCTGGGAGAGAAGCGGCGCATCGGTGGCGATGTCCTCGGAATCGGCATCGCCGCCCTCGGTGTCGCCGATCACGGCCCGCTGCATCTTCAGGAAGGCGCCACGCTCCTCGGGCGTCGCGTCGAAGCTGTTGAGGATCGTCATCGAGATGACGCGGTCGTCCTGCGCCAGGCTGATACCGCGCACGCCGGTGGAATCGCGCCCCTTGAAGACGCGGACATCCTCGACGGGGAAGCGGATGCACTGGCCGGCCTGCGTGGTGAGCAGGACGTTCTGATCGGCGCGGCAGATCTCCACGTGGACGATGTGGTCGCCTTCATCGAGCTTCATGGCGATCTTGCCGGCGCGGTTCACCTGCACGAAGTCGGAGAGCTTGTTGCGCCTCACGCCGCCGCTGGCGGTGGCGAACATGACGTCGAGCGTCTCCCAGGAGGCTTCGTCCTCGGGCAGCGGCATGATCGTGGTGATGCGCTCCGTGCCCGCATCCATGGCGAGGATGTTGACGAGCGCCTTGCCGCGCGCGTTGGGGGCCGCCATCGGCAGGCGCCAGACCTTCTCCTTGTAGACCTGGCCCTGGTTCGAGAAGAACAGGACCGGCGTATGGGTGCTGGCCACGAACAGGCGGGTGACGAAATCCTCGTCGCGGGTGGACATGCCGGAGCGGCCCTTGCCGCCCCGGCGCTGGGCCCGGTAGGTCGAGAGCGGCACGCGCTTGACGTAGCCGGCATGGGACACGGTGACGACCATGTCCTCTCGCTGGATCAGGTCCTCGTCCTCGACGTTGGAATCCCAGTCGAGGATCATGGTCTTGCGCGGCGTCGCGTAGGCCTCGCGGACTTCGCGCAGCTCGTCCTTGACGATGGTCATGATGCGCAGGCGCGAGCGCAGGATGTCGAGGTAGTCGGCGATCTCGTCGGCGAGCTTCTGGAGCTCGTCGCCGATCTCGTCGCGGCCCAGAGCCGTGAGGCGCTGCAGGCGCAGGTCGAGGATGGCGCGGGCCTGGATCTCCGACAGGCGGTAATTGCCGTTCTCGTCCACGCGGTGGCGCGGGTCGTCCACCAGGGCGATGAGCGGCGCGATGTCGAGGGCCGGCCAGAGGCGACCCATCAGCGCCTCGCGGGCGGTGTTCGGATCGGGCGAGGTGCGGATGAGGCGGATGACCTCGTCGATATTGGCCACCGCGATGGCGAGACCGCACAACACGTGGGCGCGCTCGCGGGCCTTGCCGAGGAGGAACTTGGTCCGCCGCGAGACGACTTCTTCGCGAAAATCCACGAAGGCCGTGAGCAGGTCCTTCAGGTTCATCAACTCGGGGCGGCCGCCGTTCAGCGCCACCATGTTGCAGCCGAAGGAGGATTGCAGCGGCGTGAAGCGGTAGAGCTGGTTCAGCACCACGTCGGCCATCGAATCGCGCTTGATCTCGATGACGATGCGCATGCCGTCGCGGTCGGATTCGTCGCGCAGGTCGGAGATGCCCTCGACCCGCTTCTCCTTCACCAACTCGGCGATCTTCTCCATGAGAGTCGCCTTGTTCACCTGATACGGGATCTCGGTGAAGATCAGCGCCTCGCGCTCCTTGCGCAGCTCCTCCACATGGGACTTCGCCCGCATGATGACCGAGCCGCGGCCCGTGGCGTAGGCCTGCCGCACGCCGGCGCGGCCGAGGATCGAGCCGCCGGTGGGGAAGTCCGGGCCGGGGACGTATTCGGTCAGCTGCTCGATGGTGAGGCCGGGATCGTCGATGAGGGCGATGCAGGCGTCGATGAGCTCGCCGAGATTGTGCGGCGGGATGTTGGTGGCCATGCCCACCGCGATGCCGCCCGCTCCGTTGACGAGGAGGTTCGGGAAGCGCGCCGGCAGAACCTTCGGCTCCTCGCGCGACTCGTCGTAGTTCGGCTGGAAGTCGACGGTGTTCTTGTCGATGTCGGCGAGCAGCGCGTTGGCGGGCTTGGCCAGACGCGACTCGGTGTAGCGCATGGCCGCCGGCGGATCGCCGTCCACGGAGCCGAAATTGCCCTGCCCGTCGATGAGCATGAGCCGCATCGAGAAGTCCTGGGCCATGCGGACCAAGGCGTCGTAGATCGATTGGTCGCCATGCGGATGGTAGAGACCGATCACGTCGCCGACGATGCGGGCCGACTTGACGTATTTCCGCTCGGGCAGGTGCCCGCTCTCATAGGCCGAGTAGAGGATGCGCCGGTGCACCGGCTTCAGGCCGTCCCGCGCGTCGGGCAGAGCCCGGCTCACGATCACGCTCATGGCGTAATCGAGATAGGAGCGGCGCATCTCGTCGGTGATGGAAACGGGCTTGATGTCCGAGGCGGGCGGCGTCGCGCCGGCGCCGGTATCGTCTTTCTCTGCCAAGGTCTTCGATCTCTGCCTGTGACGGTCCCGGCGGGCCGGGTCCGCGTGGAGCGACGGGCGCTAGGGAAAGTGGGGGGCGGGGCGTTCCGCGTGGCCTCGAAAAGGCCGGCCGCGTCACGTTCCGTCTCAAGCGTCCTTCATACGCCATCCAATCCCGCCGCGCCACCGCCGCACGTCGCGACGACAGCGACAAACCCCATGCGTCGCAAGCGTTTGCGACGCCGATTTCAGCCCCTGTGGAGCCGTCGCCCTCCATCCCCATCCCCGGACGGCCGGGGCGTCGGCGGAACCCTATCCGGGCGCTGGCTCGGAATGCCACAAGGCGACCCGAAAAGCCGGGATCGGCGCGTCGTGCCGCTCACCCCGCCATAGCCCCGGCGAAATCGGACATCTCGTAGAGCGGCCGGATCTCGATCTCGCTCGGGCCGGGCATCGGGTTGGGACAGCGCTTCACCCAGTCCAGCGCTTCCTCCATGTCCTTCACCTGCCAGAGCCAGAAGCCGGCGACCAGTTCCCCGGTCGCGGCGAAGGGACCGTCGCTGACGGTGCGGGTGGCGCCGTCGAAGGCGACCCGCTTGCCCTTGGCGGAGGGGTGCAGGCCCTCGCCGGCGAGCAGGATGCCGGCCTTGGCGAGTTCTCCGTTGAACGCGCCCATGGCGGTGAGCAGGTCGAGGGAGGGCATGATCCCCGCCTCGCTGTCTGTGGTCGCCTTGACCAGAACCATGACGCGCATCGATTCGGCTCCCCTGCTCGATCGAGCCCATGGAAGCACGAAGGCACGGTTCGTGTGAACTCACAGACCGCTGGGCCGGTTACCCGACGCCATCGATCCCGCCGCATCCATCGACAGGGGCAAAGTCATGCTCACTCGCCCGAAAGCCGTCGCTTTCGACATCATCGGCACCGTGTTCAGCATGGAGCCGATGCGGCCCGCCCTGGTGGCGATGGGCCTGCCGCCGCTCGCCCTGGACTTCCTCTACACCGCCGGCCTGCGGGATATGTTCGCCCTGGCGGCGACCGGCACCTTCGCGCCGTTCCAGTCCGTCCTGTCGGGGTGCCTGGACGAGGTGCTCGCCATGCACGGCCTCTCCGCCTCGCTGGAGGACAGGAATGCGGTGGTCGGCATGATGAAGGCTCTTCCGCCGCACGAGGACGCCAAGGCGGCATTCGAGGTTCTTGCCGATTCCGGCATCCGGGTCTTCGCCCTGAGCAACGGCGCGGCCGCCACCACGACGGGACTGCTCCGCGCGGCAGGCATGGAAGGGCTCGTGGAGCGGGTTCTCTCCGTCGAGGACGTGAAGCTGTCCAAGCCGCGCGCCGAGGTCTATTGCCACGCCACGCGGGCCGCCGTCCTCGCTCCGGGCGACATGGCGATGATCGCAACCCACCCCTGGGACCTCCACGGCGCCAGGATGGCCGGCCTCATGACCGGCTACGTCGCTCGGGGTGTGCCGTACTCACCAGCACTTGAGCCGCCGGACCTGACCGGGGAGACCCTGCTGGAGGTCGCATCGGCGATGGCGCGGCTCGCGCCGTCGCAACCCGACGCCTGATGCCTGTTGTCTATCGGGGAGCCCGTCCGTCCGCTCCGTGAGCGGCTGCTGGAGTCACCCATCTGCTCTACGTCTGTTCCTCGGTTCACGAGGGGGCGATATGAGGCTCAACGGCACTCCCTCTCCTTCCAGGAAAGGGGACCCGCGCTGTCCGCGAGATATGTGACTATCGTAGCCGTGAGCGGACTTGGTGGAGGCCGATACACAATGCGTCCTGTCTGTCGGATGCCGACGACGGGAACGGCAGATCCCTAGAACGGGATATCGTCGTCGAGGTCGTAATTGGGCTTCGACGAAGCCGCCGCCGGCCGACGCTCGCCGCCCGAGGAACGGCCGCCGCCGTATTCGCCGCCGCGATCGCCGCCCCGGTCTCCCCCGCGGTCTCCGCCACGGCCGCCGCCGTAATCGCCGCCGCGGCTGATCTGGCCGCCGCCCTCGTCGTCGGCGCCCATCTCTCCGCCGCCGCCGCTGCGACCGTCGAGGAGCGTGAGTTCACCGCGGAAGCGCTGAAGAACCACCTCGGTGGTGTATTTCTCCACGCCGGACTGGTCCGCCCATTTCCGGGTCTGGAGCTGGCCCTCGATATAGACCTTCGAGCCCTTGCGCAGGTACTGCTCGGCCACGCGGGCGAGGTTCTCGTTGTAGATCACCACCGCATGCCACTCGGTCTTTTCCTTGCGCTCGCCCGACGCCTTATCCTTCCAGGACTCGGACGTGGCGATGCGCAGGTTGACCACGGGATCGCCGGAGGCGAGGCGCCGGGTCTCGGGGTCGCGCCCGAGATTGCCCACCAAAATCACCTTGTTGACGCTGCCGGCCATGCCGCTCTCCTCTCGATCGATCTCACTGACGGAAAGGGCCTCACACGCCGTCCGTCCCGTTGGCCCTTCATGAACTTCGGACAGGCGGCCCGCAATCGGGAGGGCGAATTTGTCCCCACCGATCACAGGTCGATGTTCTATCTTTGTTCGTTTTGACGCGCAAGGATCGCGCGCCTGGCCGTCACGCGATCCGCACCAGCATCTTACCGAAATTCCGGCCCTTCAGCAGCCCGATGAAGGCCTCCGGCGCCGCCTCCAACCCGTCGACGATGTCTTCCCGATGCTTGATCCGCCCGTCCCGCAGCCATGTTCCGACCTCGCTCAGGAACTCCTCTTCCTGGTCGGCGAAATCCCACACGATGAAGCCGCGCAGAGTCAGGCGCTTGGTCAGGATGGCGCGCATGACGACGGGGCTGCGGTCCGGTCCCGGCGGCAGTTCGGTAAGATTGTAGCCCGAGACGAGGCCGCAGACGGGGATGCGGGCGAAGTCGTTGAGGAGCGGCAGCACGGCGTCGAACACCGCACCGCCGACATTCTCGAAATACACGTCGATCCCGCCGGGACAGGCGGCAGCGAGCGCGCCGGGCAGGTCGTCGGTGCGGTGATCGACGGCCGCGTCGAAACCGAGCACGTCGGTGAGGTAGGCGCATTTCTCAGGGCCGCCCGCGATGCCGACGGCGCGCGCGCCCTTCAGCTTGGCGATCTGGCCGACGAGGGAGCCCACCGGCCCGGCGGCGGCGGCGACCACCACGGTCTCCCCCGCCTTCGGCTGGCCGATGGTGAGGAGGCCGGTATAGGCGGTCATGCCCGGCATGCCGAGGACACCCAAAGCCGTGCTGACCGGCGCGGCCTCGGGATCGAGCTTGCGCAGGCCACGGCCATTTGAGACGGCGAAGTCCTGCCAGCCCCCGAAGCCGGTGACCACGTCGCCCTCATGGAAATCCGGATGCCGCGAGGCCGCGACCTCCGACACGGTGGCCCCGACCATGGGCGCGCCGATGGCGACGGGCTCGGCATAGGATTTCGCCGCGCTCATCCGCCCGCGCATGTAGGGATCGAGAGAGAGGATGCGGTTGCGCAGCAGCACTTCCCCCTCCCCCGGCGTCGGGGTGCGGTTCTCCTCGAGCCGGAAATGCGCGGCCGTCGGCTCTCCGTGCGGGCGGGAGGCGAGGACGATGCTGCGGTTCATAGCGACCATGATCTGACGCTCCGGTTGGGGTGAAGGATCTTCTGGACGGGCGTTCCAGTCTCAGGGGACTTCTCGACAAGGCCGATCGGGCGCCGGTGTTCCAGCACAACGAGGCCGAGGCACCGCCTGCGCCGAGCGGCGTTGATGCGCAAGTATTCCTGCTCCGTCCCGATAGGACCGTCTCGATGACCCGCATGCTCCCCCTCGCCGCCATCGCCGCGATGTCCGGCTTCGCAGCGCCGGCTTCGGCCGACGACCCCCTCGCCGCCCATCGCTGGAAGTCGCGGGTGCTCGTCATCGTGGCCCCGGAAGGCGGAGATCCGCGCATCGAGGCGCAAAGGCGCGAGGCGCGGGCGAGACGGGCGGATTACGCCGAGCGCGACCTCGTTCTGGTGGAAGCGATCGGGACCGGTGCCGAGGCGGACCGCATCCGTCATCGGTTCGGAATCGGCGCGGGGGATTTCCGCGTCGTGCTGGTGGGCAAGGACGGCGAGGCGAAGCTCACCGAAGCCGCACCAATTCCGGCGGCCCGCCTGTTCTCGACGATCGATGCCATGCCGATGCGCAGGGATGAGAAGGTCCGGCGATGAACGCGGCGGCCGTAACGAAAAAGGGGCCGCCGAAGCGACCCCTTCCCAGATAAATCCTCCCGAGCGGAACCGCTCAGTAGCAGCGCTCGATCAGGACGCGGCGGGGTCCGTAGGGGGTCCAGCGGGTGCGCGGGACGGTGTAGCAACCGCCACCGTAGCCGCCATAGGCCGCAGGAGCGTAGCCGTAGCCATAGGCCGGGTATCCGCCATAGCCGCCGTAGCCGCCATAGAGCCCACCGGCGGCGAGGCCGAGGCCGACACCGAGGCCGAGACCGCCGAGGCCGTAACCGTAGCCACGACCGTAACCGCCGCGCCAGCCGTAGCCGCGATGTCCACCCCAGCCGCCGCCATAGCCGCGGAAGCCCGCGCCACGGAAACCGCCTCCATAGCCGCGGAAACCGCCGCCGTGTCCACCCCAGCCACCATGGCCGCCATGCCAACCACCGTGGCCACCACCCCAGCCGCCGCGGGCTTCCGCCGTCGCCGGGATCATCGCCAGAGCGCCGACCATCGCGGTCGCTGCCAGAACAATGCGTTTCATCGTCTTGTCTCCAAAGACAGGTTCTTGTCCCCAGTGGTTATAGAACACCCATGGTCCATGAACGGTTCATGGCACATTTTGTCCTGCACGCATCCGGCCGATCACAGGTCGGTGAGAGCGGCGGTCGGCACGCCTTGAAAACGCCTTCCGTTTCGGGCGAGGACACCGCGCGCCACCTCGTCCGCACGAGAGGGCGGAAGATAGCTCCGCCTCGGGATTCAACGATGATGTCACTGCGACGCGCATTTGCCGGAGCCATGCTGTTCGCGTTCGCTGCGGGTCTCGCTCCCCAGCCCGCGCGGGCCGCGCCCGCCGTCGCGTCGCCGTGCAAGGCGGTTCAGTCCGAGGGCGAGACCTTCACGGTCTGCACGGTGGATCTGCGCCGCGAGCGGGTGCGGGTGTTCTGGCTCGGCGCCGACGGTCTGCCTTATTCGTCGCTGTCGACGCTGGGGGAAAAGATCGGGCCCAAGCTCAGCTTCGCCATGAATGGCGGCATGTACGACAAGGGCCAGGCGCCGGTGGGCCTCTATGTGGAGGAGGGCCGCGAGATGAAGGGCGTCTCCACCGCCAACGGGCCGGGCAATTTCCACCTCAAGCCCAATGGCATCTTCTATGTGAAAGGCGAGCGCGCCGGCGTCGCCGACACGGCCCGCTACCTGCGCCAGAAGATCAAGCCGGATTTCGCCACCCAATCGGGGCCGATGCTGGTGATCGACGGCAAGATCCACCCGAAGATCTCCACCGACGGGCCGAGCCAGAAGATCCGCAACGGCGTCGGCGTCCGCGACGACGGCCGCACCGCCATCTTCGCCATTTCCGAGCGCCCCGTGACCTTCGGTTCCTTCGCCCGCCTGTTCAAGGACACGCTCGGCTGCGCCAACGCCCTGTTCCTCGACGGCAGCGTCTCCAGCCTCTACGCGCCGGGCATCAACCGGTCGGACATCAGCCGGCCGTTGGGGCCGCTGGTGGGGGCGGTGGCGAAGTAGGGCGGGCGGATCAGGCCAGCCGTGCCCGCTTGCCGAAGGCGACCCTGAGCCGCGCCTTGGCGAGTTCGGCGATCTCGGTCATCGATTCGATCCGCACCATCGGCATCTCCGCCCCGATGAGGCTCGTCGGCTCGAAGCTGAAGAGCAGGTGGCGCACGCCGATCTCCAAAGCCGTCACCCCGTCGGATTGGGTGAGATCCTCGCCGAAGATCTCGATGAGCGGCCCGTCCGGGTCGCCCTTCTCGATCTGGACGATGAAATAGCCGGCGGGTTCCTCCTCGTCGTCCGCGCCGGAGATCAGGCTGATGCCGTTCTCCTCGTCGTAGCGGACGCGCTGCACCGTGATCGTCGTGATGTCGTCGTCCATTGTCTTTGCCTGAAATCGGGTCAGCGTTGCCCGAACTGGGTGTCGCGGAACAGGGTCTTGAACTGGCGCGGCTGGCAGCGCCAGTACTGCTTGGGCGCGCTGACCTGCGCGCCGAGTTCGGCCGCCGCATGCCACGGCCAGCGCGGATCGTACAGCATGGCGCGGGCGAGCGAGACCGCGTCGGCCTTGCCCTCGGCCAGGATCGATTCCGCATGGGCCGCCTCGGTGATGAGGCCGACCGCGATGGTGGTGAGCCCGGTCTCGGCCTTCACCCGCTCGGCGAAGGGAACCTGATAGCCGGGCGAGAGCGGGATCTCCTGGCGGGTGGAGAGGCCCCCGGTGGAGACGTGGATCGCCGCCGAACCGCGCCGCTTGAGCGCATGGGCCAGTTCCACGGTCTCGTCGAGCGTCCAGCCGCCCTCGACCCAATCGGTGGCCGAGACCCGCATCCAGACCGGCTTGCCCGCCGGCACGACTTCGCGCACCGCCTCGAAACATTCCAGCGGAAAGCGCATCCGGTTCGCGAGGCTGCCGCCGTAATCGTCCGTGCGCTGGTTGGAGAGCGGCGACAGGAACTGGTGCAGCAGGTAGCCGTGGGCGCCGTGGAGTTCGAACCCGTCGATCCCGATGCGCAACGCGCGCTTGGCCGTCTCCACGAACTCGTCACGGATGCGCTTCAACCCCTCCGAATCGAGGGCATGGGGCGGCACCTCGCCCTCGCCATGGGCGATGGCTGACGGCGCCTCGGTGCGCCAGCCGTCGGGCGCCTCGGGATCGATCTGCGAGCCTCCGTCCCAGGGCGCCCGGCTCGACGCCTTGCGGCCGGCATGGTTGATCTGGATCGCGATGGGGATCGGCGCACGGAGCCGCACCGCATCGAGCACCCGGCCCAGCGCCAGCTCGGTCTCGTCCGAGTAGAGGCCGAGATCGGTGGGCGAGATCCGCGCCTCCGGCGAGATCGCGGTGGCCTCCAGTGTCAGCAGGCCGGCGCCCGACATGGCGAGCTGCCCCAGATGCATCAGGTGCCAATCGCCGGCTTGGCCCGCATGGGCCGAATACTGGCACATGGGGGCGACGATGATGCGGTTGGGCAGCGTCAGGCCTTCGAGGGACAGAGGCTCGAACAGGCGTGCGGTCATGTGCGGGTTCCGGTCTTCGGCTGACAGCCTAGATGGAGCACCTGAGTCGCCCGCGCCAGGGATGGACGGCTCCGTATCCGCGTTTCCATGGCGCTACGCATCTCTTTATAGCTGGCCCCCGGTTCGGGTTCCGCTGGAGCTGCACCGGTCGAGGGAGGGAACGCTCACCCCCCGATCCCCCTCCCCTTCAAGCTCTCGCCGATCTCGTCCAGCACGGCGGCGTCGTCGATGGTTGGCGGGGTGGTCCAGGCTTCGCCGTCGGCGATCTTCTTCATGGTGCCGCGCAGGATCTTGCCCGAGCGGGTTTTGGGCAGCCGTGCCACGGTGAGCGCGAGCTTGAACGCCGCCACGGGGCCGATGCGCTCGCGGATGGAGGCGACGAGTTCGCGCTCGATCTCGGCGGTGTCGCGGGAGACGCCGGATTTCAACACCACGAAGCCGCAGGGCTGTTCGCCCTTCAGCGCGTCGCGGATGCCGATGACGGCGCATTCGGCGACATCGGGATGGGCGGCCAGAACCGCCTCCATGCCCCCGGTGGAGAGCCGATGCCCGGCGACGTTGATGATGTCGTCGGTGCGCCCCAGCACCGTGACGTAGCCGTCCGCGTCGACGATCCCGGCATCCGAGGTGTCGTACCAGCCCGGATAGGTGGTGAGGTAGCTCTGGCGGAAACGCTCGTCCGAACCCCACAGGGTCGGCAGGCAGCCGGGCGGCAGCGGGAGCCGCAGGGCGATGGTACCCATCGTGTCGGGCGGCAGCGGCTTGCCGGCCTCGTCGAGCACCGCGAGGTCGTAGCCCGGCATCGGCACGCAGGCGCTGCCATGCTTCACCGGCAGCATGCCGACACCCACTGGATTGCCGGCGATGGCCCAGCCGGTCTCCGTCTGCCACCAATGGTCGATCACCGGCCGGTCCAGCGCCCGCTCGGCCCAGGCCACGGAATCCGGGTCGGCCCGCTCGCCGGCGAGGAAGAGGGAGCGGAAGCCGGAGAGGTCGTAGGAGGCGACGAGTTCGGCGCGCGGGTCGTCCTTCTTGATCGCGCGCAGGGCCGTCGGCGCCGTGAACAGGCAGGCGACGCCGTATTCCACGGCCACCCGCCAGAGCGCCCCGGCATCGGGCGTCCCCACCGGCTTGCCCTCGTAGAGAACGGTGGTGCAGCCGTGCAGAAGCGGGGCGTAGACGATGTAGGAATGGCCCACCACCCAGCCGATGTCGGAGGCGCAGAAATACACCTCGCCCGGTTTCACGTCGTAGAGGTTGGGCATCGACCACGACAGCGCGACGCAGTAGCCGCCGGTATCGCGCACCACGCCCTTCGGCTTGCCCGTCGTGCCCGAGGTATAGAGGATGTAGAGCGGGTCGGTGGCCGCGACTGGGACGCAATCGGCGCTGATCCCGGCGGCCTTCGCCCGGGCCACGGTCTCGGCCCAGTCGCGGTCCCTCCCCTCCACCAGGCCCGCCTCGGCCTGCGGGCGCTGGAGGATGAGGCAGGCCTCGGGCTTGTGCGGCGAGGCCGCGATGGCCGCGTCCAGCAGCGGCTTGTACGGCACGATCCGGCTCGGCTCGATGCCGCAGGAGGCGGCGAGCACCACCTTCGGGGCGGCGTCCGTGATGCGGATGGCGAGTTCGTTGGCGGCGAAACCGCCGAACACCACGGAATGGACCGCGCCGAGGCGCGCGCAGGCGAGCATCCCGAACAGGGCTTCGGGGATCATCGGCATGTAGATGACGACCCGGTCGCCCTTCTCCACGCCGAGCAGCGAGAGGATGCCGGCGAGCGTCGCCACTTCGTCGCGCAAGGCCGCGTAGCTGATCGTCCGCTTCGTCCCGGTGACGGGTGAATCGTACAGGATCGCCGCCTGCTCGCCCCGCCCCATCGCCACGTGGCGGTCGACGGCGTTGTGGCAGGCGTTCAGCGTCGCGTCGGGGAACCAGCGCCCATAAGCGCCCGCCTCCGGGTCGAAGGCGCGGGAGGGGGCGGTCTCCCAGTCGAGGGCAGCGGCGGCGTTCAGCCAGAACCCTTCGGGATCGGCGAGGGACGCCGCGTGGATGGGGCGGTAGGCGTCCGTCCCTTCGGTCGAATCGGGAGGTGTCGCAGCGGCCTGCATGGCGGTTCGTCCCCGGGCGGCCGGTCTGAGGATGCCGGCATCTGCGGGGGAATGTAGCCCAACCTGCCCATGACGATACAAGGGATGGCGATACAAGGGATGGCGGTACAAACGAAAACCGCCGCGCTGGGCAGCGCGGCGGCGAAGGTCAATCAAGGAAGGGGAATGATGGGGAGCTGGCTAATGCACCGAGTCCGTTTCGGCACGCAGCCGATTGATCTCGTCCTTCAGGTGAAGTTTGCGTCGCTTCAATTCCGCGATCCGTAGATCGTTCTCGGAAGGGCTTTGAATCGCGGAGTGGATTTCCCGCTCGAGGGCTTCGTGCTTGAGGGCGAGCTGGCTCAGATGCGTCTGCAGCGACATGAGTCGTTTCTCCTGTCTCGTTCCGACTCAGGCAGATTGGCACAGTATGAGCCGGCTGTCGAAACCGAAATCGGCCCTGGGGGCAACATTGGTTAATCACGATCGCCGGAGCCCTCCCCGGTGGAAGACGCGTCTTCCAGAGCCAATTGCGGGCATCGTCTTGCCGCAAGAGCGCCTGTGCCGCATGGTTTCGGGACGGTGCGTGTCGAGGCTGCAGGTGCGATGGCGGGCGAGTTCGAGGATAACGGGACGGCGGAATTCGTCGAGGAACTGGCGCGGCTCCGCCAGGAGCACCGCGACCTCGACGGGGCCATCGACGCATTGGAACTGAGCGTCGCCGGCGACCAGCTGCAGATCCAGCGCCTCAAGCGGCGCAAGCTCGGCCTGCGGGACCGGATTTCCTATTTGGAAGACCAGATCACGCCCGACATCATCGCCTAGCTTCGGTTTGCCTTGATTACAGGATTGGCCCGGGCACCGTCTTGCGGGCGGTCGCCCGCCCGCGTATGCGGCACGGTCCGGGTGCAGGATCGCGTCCCGGGATCGCGCCGCCACGAAGACATGGCCTGAACCCGGCCACGCAGACCAGGCGACCGCGATCGTCTCGGGAAGGGAGTGACGACGATGGCGGGAGCGCCCCCGGTCGCGATCATCATGGGAAGCCAGTCGGACTGGGCGACCATGCAGCACGCCGCCGACACCCTCGACGCCCTCGGCGTGCCGCACGAGGCGTTCATCGTCTCCGCCCATCGCACGCCGGATCGCCTCGTCGCCTTCGCCAAGGGTGCGAAGCAGGCGGGCTACAAGGTCGTGATCGCCGGCGCTGGCGGGGCCGCGCATCTGCCCGGCATGACCGCATCCATGACCCCGCTGCCGGTCTTCGGCGTTCCGGTGGAATCGAAAGCCCTGTCCGGCCAGGACAGCCTGCTCTCCATCGTGCAGATGCCGGCCGGCATTCCCGTGGGCACCCTCGCCATCGGCCGGGCCGGGGCCGTCAACGCGGCCCTCCTCGCCACCGCCGTCCTGGCGCTGACCGACACCGCCCTCGCCGAGCGCCTCGATGCGTGGCGGGCCGCGCAGACCGCATCCGTGGCCGAGAGGCCGGAGACACAGATTCCGTGACCGACATGTCCCTCGCGCCCGGTTCCACCCTCGGCATCGTCGGCGGCGGCCAGCTCGGCCGCATGATCGCTCTGGCCGCGGCCAATTACGGCCTCAAGGTCCATGTCTACGCCCCCGATGCGGCGAGCCCGGCCTTCGATGTCGCGGCCGAGACGACCTGCGCCGCCTATGACGATGCCGAGGCGCTCGCCCGCTTCGCGGCGAGCGTCGATGCCGTGACCTACGAGTTCGAGAACATCCCGCGCGAGACCGCCGACCTGCTGGCGCGCCACGCGCCCCTACGTCCCAGCGCCGACGCATTGTCCACCACGCAGGACAGGCTCTCCGAAAAGAGCTTCATCAACGGCCTCGGCATCGCCACCGCGCCGTTCCGGCAGGTGGACACGCCGGACGACCTCGCCCGTGCGCTGGAGGCGATCGGCCTGCCGGCCGTGCTGAAGACCCGCCGCTTCGGCTATGACGGCAAGGGCCAGCGCATCATCCGCACCGCCGAAGAGGGCGACCGGAACGCGATCTTCGCCGAGTTCGGTGGCGCGCCGCTGATCCTCGAAGGGTTCGTGCCGTTCGAGCGCGAGGTTTCGGTGGTGGCAGCGCGGTCCCCCGACGGGAGCTTCGCGGCCTTCGACCTGTGCGAGAACGAGCACCGCGATCATATCCTGGCCCTCACCCGCGTGCCCGCCCCGAACCTGTCGGAGGAGACCGCCCGGATTGCGGTGGAGATCGCCCGCCGGATCGCCGAGGCGCTGGATTATGTCGGGATTCTCGCCGTCGAGATGTTCTTGGTGCGCGACGAGGCCGGCGAGCGTCTGATCGTCAACGAGATCGCGCCGCGGGTGCACAATTCCGGTCACTGGACCATCGAGGGCGCCGTGACCTCGCA
Source organism: Methylobacterium bullatum (assembly GCF_014845095.1). Lineage (GTDB taxonomy): Bacteria > Pseudomonadota > Alphaproteobacteria > Rhizobiales > Beijerinckiaceae > Methylobacterium > Methylobacterium bullatum. The sequence continues at coordinate 19,532 of NZ_NKUG01000064.1, forward strand.
ATTCGCCCAGCATGTCCGCGCCGTCTGCGGCTGGCCCCTCGGCGATGCTTCGCGCGTCGCCGGCGCCTCCGTGGAGATGCGGAACCTGATCGGCGACGACATCGACGCGTGGCAGGCGCTCCTCGCCGAATCCGGCGCGCATCTTCACCTCTACGGCAAGGGCGACGCCCGGCCGGGCCGCAAGATGGGCCATGTCACGCGGGTGATCCCGGCTTCGTGAGGACGGCTCAACCCTGCCGGAGGGCGCGGACGTCCTTCGCCGACATGCCGAACCGCCGCTTGAAAGCCTTGCTGAAGCCGGGTGCATCGGTGAAGCCGCAGGCATGCATCAGGACGTTGATGGGCGTGCGGTCGTTGGAGGCCGATGTCAGCCAGCGATGGATGCGGTCCAGCCGGGCATCGCGGATCTCGGCGGCGATCCCTTCGCCGTCGGCGAAGGCACGATAGAGTTTCGAGCGGGAAACGTTGAGCGCCGCGGCCATCGCTCGAGGCCCATACGACGCGTCATGCGAATGCCGTTCGATGTGCACGCGCGCGAGAGACTGGAGCACCTCGGACGAAGCCCGATCCCCATCGTCCCGATCTCCGACGAGCGAGCGCACGATGTGAAGCGCGCCCTCGACCGCGAGCCCGGCTTCGGCCTCCGACATCCCCGTGGCAGATCGCGCGACGTCGTGCATGTATGTCGTCAGCAACTCGGTGGAGGGACTCGCGCGGATGCGACGGCCGGTCAGGGCGTCGGCGTTCCCGACCCGTGCCTCGAAATTCACGCGAGGGACGCTGAAACGGAGCTCCCGATACGGCGACAGACCTCCCACGGCAAAGGGGCGGTCGAGCCTGATGAAGCCGATATCCCCGACGCCGACCACATGACCGCAACTGCCCTGTTCCAGGTAGCCATGCCCCGACAGGAAGAAGCTGACGACGACCTCGTCGCGGCCGGCCCGCCGGATATGGCGCAGATCGCCCTCGACGCTCACCGGGCTGCTCTCCGTGAGAAGCAACGTCGTGTGCGCTGAAAGGGCGGCCAACCGGTTGGCGGAAAATGCTTCGTGGGGGTTCGGCCGGTCCACGATGCCGAGATTCTTCAACGCGGTGTTTCGCCAGAATTCGAAGGCTCGAACAGGCTCGACGTGCTTCGTCGTTTCGACAACCGTGAGCACCTTCGCGGGGGGAAACACGCACTACTCCTGGTCTCGTTCGAGGGGAACTCATGGCCGGCGCCCGCCGCACGCGTGGAGGGGCGCATCACGTCGTGCCGACGTCACGAGCGTAATCGTCAGCCGACCCAACAACATTCGATGGCGCTGTTGGTTCACTGATGAAGTCTTGTGGTAGACTGCGTAAGTATGGAGCGGCCTGTCGCGCCGCTGCATCCGCAGCCATGATTTTGGGACGGAGAGACAATTTCTGAACGTTGACCCAATCCGCTCGATGCGGGTATTTCCATTAGCGCAGCCCGCACGTTGCGCCATCTATGATGATTGAAAGTAATAAGTATTTCTTCCAATGTCTCCTAAAGGATGCGATCATATCAAATGGCATATTTCTTATAATAGAACGGTATTTTGCATTCTATAACAAGAATTATTCCTGTAGAACGTTATGCAATTGCGGGCTGTGCTAATAACGTGACTATTTTTATCGAGAATGATAACTCTGGTTGTAATGTATAACAGTTTTCTATTATTGATCTACTATCGAAGTCACCAAGCGAGTCTTGCGCCGTATAGTTCGTTTCACCTCTCGCGAGATGGTGGGGAATGCTGCAAGACATCGGTCGTTCAGTCGCCGAGTTGCCTTCCGCGATCGTCATCGTTGAGATGTCGATCCACGTGACATGGACAAATACTGATCGAGCATCGTCGTCGCGCCATCAGTGAGACTGGCGACGAAACAAAGTTCAACTTGAAATAGCAGCATGAACAGGAGAAGTTCCATGGCTTGGATCAAGCTCACGAAGGGGTCTGGTCAAGAAATTTACGTCAATACGTCTCTTCTGATTGATGTAACCGCGTCCGGTTCCGGCTCACGGATCAGATATGCCGGACATTCCGGGGCCGCAGGTACTGTGAAACCGATATCCAGCAACGTCAATCAACCGCCTGAAGAAGTCATAGATCTGATCCGTCAGATCGAGACATCGAGACAATCAGGTCATTACTAGACCACTCTCGACCTTTGGCCACCTTATTCGTTGGTCGAAGGTGATTCGTATGCCGGCGACGTCAGGGGCACTAGTGCATACATACTAGTATCGATGTTGGAGACGCTTGGCGTTATCTTTGGTGAATCTTTAGATTCTTAAGTGAATACAATTTATTTCACGGACATTTAACGGAATATCTCGTATTGTCGCGTTGTGGCCGCTGAAGGCTGGGTTTCAGGGCTCATATCAGATGAGTTCGCCAATAAACTATGTTATTCGAGGGACCTCGCCGTGGAACGGACAATCGTCGCATTCGCCAAACCAATAGCTCTTGGACTCATTTGTTTCGTATCGATACTCTACATATCGAAGAATGTTGGAGCAGCCTTCGTCATCAGCCTCGTCCCGTTGCTGTTGGGCTGGCTCGGGATCATGGAAACGTTTGCCTAAGCGATTGCGGCGATGGTGTTCTTGGCGGCGGTGGCATGGGCCGCGACGCCGGTATCGGTCAAAAGTATTCTGGCCGAGCATTCGGAGCGTGCGCTCACCGATATCCAGCAGGAAATAAAGACGCGATAGGGCGAGCCGGTTGTATCGGGCCGGCGTGCTGATCCGGGGGGGCAAGGGCAAGGGCCGCAAGGATTCGCTGGCCTTGCCCGGCCCCGTTCCGTGGACTCGTCCTCCATCGCCAATCCGCTCAATGGATGCATTGCGCCGGGCGGATCCCGCTGGGTTCCCTCACCCCTGGGTGTTCGAGCCAGAGGCGTCGCCTCGTCGGCCGGGCTCGCGAATCTTCGATCCGGACGCCGGGCGTCTGTCCGAGACGGCCGGTCGAGCCATGGCGGGATAACCTCCAGGGTCATCGTGTAGGGCGTCGAAACTGCGTCTTGTCGGACACAGTCTGTCCTCGCCGTGACCTGCCGGACGGCCTTCGCGACCCCGCGCGGAAGCGAGCCTTACCTTCGCCACATCGCGCCGCTTCAGCGGGTGAGCCGGCGGGTTTTAAGCGCGTGTTCACCGCGATGCGAGACTGTGCCGGCACTCGTCGTCTTGTCCGGCATCCGAAGCGCTTCGAGGCGCCATGGTGGATGGGATGATCGATTGCAGCGGACGGGAGCGTGCCTCGGGGGGCATGGCGATCCCGAGGGGAGAGGGGCAATGACGTTTGTAGTGCCGCGTGCGAAGGCGGGTCTGGTCGGGGCCGTAGCGATCGCGGCGGCTTTGGCCGGGTGTGAGACCTATGGCGGTGGCGGGGCTTCGGCGACGCGCCAGTTCGCCGTGGTCGAGAGCGATGCCACGGGTGCCACCAGCGTCAACATCGCCTCGCTCACCGAGGTGATCCAGCGTAATCCCAACGATGCCGGCGCCTACGTCACCCGCGGCGCGGCCTATGCCCGCTCGGGCCAGTTCAACGACGCCATCGGCGATTTCACGAAGGCCGTCCAGATCGATCCGAATTCGGCCTCCGCCTACTACAACCGGGCGCTGGCCTACCGCCAGACCGGCCGCAACGATGGGGCGCTCGCCGACTTCTCGAAGGCCATCTCGGCCGATTCGAACTACGGTCCCGCCTATATCGGTCGCGCCAACGTGCTGCGTGCCCAGGGCGATCTCGACGGTGCGATGTCGGATCTCAACCAGGCGATCCGCCTGACGCCGGAATCGGCCGAGGCCTACCATGCGCGCGGCCTCGTGCGTCAGCGCCAGGGCCAGAACACCCAGGCCATCGGCGATTTCGATGCCGCCATCGACCGCAATCCCTTCGTCGCGGCGCCCTACGCCGCGCGGGGCCAGAGCCTCATCGCCACGAACCAGTTCGACAAGGCGATCGAGGATTACAACGCGGCCCTCAACGTCAACAACAAGGACGCCAGCTCCTGGGCCTATCGCGGCCTCGCCTACGAGAAGACGAACCGCAAGAAGGAGGCGATGGAGAGCTATCAGCGCGCCGCCCAGCTCGAACCGGGCAACCCCGTGGCCAAGCAGGGGCTGGGACGCGTCTCCGGCGGTGTCGGATCGCTGTTCAACTGACGCTTGCACCATGCTCCGAGGTGTCCCACACGGCATCGCCGCCTTGGCGATGCTGGCGCTGTCGTCGGGCGGTGGCGCCATCGCCCAGACGGATACGGGCCGTCAGGCCTCGTCCGATGTCGCCACGATCGAGCGCTGCGTCGCATCCGCAAAGGACGACGGCGCGCGCCTATCCTGCATCGGGCGCGTGTCCCAGCCCTGCATCGATGCGCCGGACGGGTCGGGCTCGTCCACCATGGGCATGAACGGGTGCTACGCCCGCGAGATCGCGGCCTGGGATACGCGCCTCAACCGGACCTACAAGGATGTGGGCGCCTCGATGAGCGAGAGCGCCGACCTCTCCCTGCGCGACACCCAGCGCGCCTGGATCGCGTTCCGCGACAAGGCCTGTGACTGGCCGTCCCTTGTCTATCCCGGCGGCTCCATCATCGGCCCGCTCAGCGGCGAATTCCTGCAGACCCAGACCGGACGGCGCGCCCTCGACCTCGACCGGATCAAGGCGGCGCTCACCGAGCGATAGGCGCCGGGTGCTGGCTCGAGGGTGACGGATGGGGCCGATGTGACGGGTCTGTAGCCGACCCGTCACAAGCGTTCGCAGCAGGCCCGAACATCTGGTTCTGATCATGGGTGGTTCGTCCGTGCGTCGGCCTTCTCGAAAGCCGATGCACCTGCGTGCCGGATGCCATAAGCTGAGAGCGTGGCTGACCGTCGGCTCCGGACGCCTGTCGGTCGCTACCCAGCCGTCCGAGCGGGCGTAGCCGGCTACCACAGAGGCGCAGCCATGGCCCGGGACGTCGACGAGGGAGACGACTGGCGCTCGGTGGGCACGCGTTCGCAGGATGCCGCCGCCCTCGAGACGGCACGGCAGCGGGCGCAGGAGCCCGACCGGGGCCGCGATGCGAGCCGTCCCTCCGACATTCCGAAAGCGGGATGGAAGGACATCTTCCGGCGCGTCCTCTGGGCATTGCCGCAGGATCGCGTGCTGACCACCGCCGGCGGCGTCGCCTTCTTCGCCCTGCTCGCCGTGTTTCCCGGCCTCGTTGCCGTGGTCTCGATCTACGGAGTGTTCTCCGATCCCAACGTGATCAGCCAGCATGTCGGCCTCCTGACCTACATCCTCCCCGCCGCCGCACTGGATCTGCTCTCCGAACAGCTCGTGCGGATCGCCGAACGCAGCACGGGGTCGCTCGGTCTCACCTCGACGATCAGCCTGCTCATCGCCCTGTGGAGCGCGAATTCCGGAGCCAGCGCCCTCTTCGATGCCCTCAACGTCATTTACCGGGAGCGAGAGGACCGGACCCTGGTCCGGTTCTACGCCACCACCTTCCTGTTCACCCTCGGCGGCGCCGCGTTTCTCCTCCTGACGATCAGCACGGTCGTCGTCCTTCCCGCCATCATGGAAAGCTTTGGGTTCGGGGGATTGGCCGACACGATCCTGTCCGTGGCGCGGTGGCCGGTCATCCTCGTCGTGGTGAGCTTCAGCCTGTCGCTGATCTATCGCTACGGCCCGAGCCGGCGCCGGGCGAAATGGCGCTGGGTGACCTGGGGCAGTACGCTGGCGGCGTTTCTCTGGGTCTGCACCTCCGGGGTGTTCTCCTGGTACGTCGCCAGCTTCGACAGCTACAACCGCATCTACGGATCGCTCGGCGCCGGCATCGGCTTGATGTCGTGGATGTGGCTGTCGATTGTGGTGGTCCTGCTCGGCGCCGAGATCAATTCCGAGATGGAACGCCAGACCGCCCGCGACAGCACGGAGGGACGTCCGAAACCCCTCGGCGGCCGGGACGCCTTCGCCGCCGACAACGTCGGACCGGGCCGGGAATAGATCACGTGCGACCCAACTCGGCTGTTCGGATCGTGACTCCGATGTCGGATCTCTACCGCTCGATCGCCCGCTCAGCCCGGAACCAGGATCCGCCGGTACTGGATGAAACCCGGCCGGTCGGCGAGCTTGTCGTAGAGCGCGCGTGCCGGCGCGTTGTCCTCCATCGTCAGCCAGTAGACGCGGTCGGCCCCGGCGTGACGGGCTTCCGCCGTCACCGCCTCGATCAGGGCGCGGGCGACGCCCCTGCCCCGCGACGACGGCGCCGTAAACAGGTCCTGCAGGTAGCAGTAGGGTCCGCGCGTCCAGGCCGAGGCGTGGAAGATGTAATGGACGAGCCCCACCAAGACGCCATCCTCCTCGGCCACCAGGGCGTGGAGCGGCACCAGCGGGTCGTGCAGGCGAGACCATGTCAGGTCGCGCATCTCCGGTCCGATCGCGGCCCGGTAGAAGTCGAGATAGCCCGACCACAAGCCCTCCCAGGCCTCGCGCTCGTCGGGCCGTACCGGGCGGATCGTCGGATCCGACACGGCGCTCAGGCCTCGAAACGCTCGGGCCGGCGATGTTCACCGACGATGCGGCGGACCGTACCGGTGGCGGACCGGTAGATGACCGTCTCGGTCACGATCATGCCGGACTTGAACCGCACGCCCTGCAGGAGCGCACCGTCGGTGACGCCGGTGGCGGCCACGATCACGTCGCCCCGCGCCATGTCGGCGAGCTCGTACTTCCGGTTCGGATCGCTGATGCCCATGCGGGCCGCGCGCTCGCGCTTGTCGTGGCTGTCGAGGATCAGCCGGCCCTGCATGTGGCCGCCGATGCAGCGCAGGACGCCGGCCGCGATGACCCCTTCGGGCGCCGCGCCGATGCCGAGATAGATGTCGGCACCGGTCTCGTCGGGGCTCGTCGTGTGGATGATGCCGGCGATGTCGCCGTCCGAGATCAGGCGGATTCCTGCGCCGGTCTCGCGCACGGCCGCCACGAGGGCCATGTGGCGCGGCCGGTCGAGGATGATCGCGGTGATCTCGGATGGGGCGCAGCCCTTGTGCCGGGCGAGCGCAGCGATGTTGTCGGCCGGGCTGGCGTCGAGATCGACGAGGCCCTGGGGGTAGCCTGGGCCGATGGCGATCTTCTGCATGTAGACGTCGGGCGCCGCCAGCAGCGACCCGTGCTCGGCGAGCGCCATCACGGCGATGGCGCCGGGCATGTCCTTGGCACAGAGGGTCGTCCCCTCCAGGGGGTCGACGGCGATGTCGACCTTCGGGCCGGCGCCGGTGCCGAGCTGCTCGCCGATATAGAGCATCGGCGCTTCGTCGCGCTCGCCCTCGCCGATGACGACGGTGCCGTTGATGGGCAGGAGGTTGAGCTCGCGCCGCATGGCGTCGACGGCGGCCTGGTCGGCCTCCTTCTCCCGCCCCTGCCCGCGCAGGCGGGCGGCGGCGATGGCGGCGCGCTCGGTCACCCGCGCCAGTTCGAGGCTCATGGTGCGGGATACCGGACGTCCCACCCCCCCAACGATATCGTCCGCCATCTTGGTCCCGTCCCTCACCTGGTGTCTGGGCCGCGATGGGCGGCCTTCTTATTCGCGTTCGATCCGGATCAATTGCGGCGCCTCGGCGAGGAGGCCATCGGCCGCGATGGCGTCGAGCGCCGCGCGGATGGTCCCTTCGGTGGCGGCGTAGGTGATCAGCACCAGGGGCACCGGCTGGCCGGAGCGGCCATGCGGGTCCTTGCTGGCGGCGCTCTCCGAGCGGCGCTGCAGGATGCTCTCGATGGAGATGTCGCGCTCGGCCATCCGCGTGGCGACGCCGGCCGCGACGCCGGGCCGGTCATGGACCGTGAGGCGAATGTAGTAGCCGCCCTCGTGCCGCTGCATCGCCACCCGCTCCGACGGGGCGAGGCTCGCGGTGGGGCGTCCGAAGGTCGGGCGCGCGACGCCGGCCGCGATGTCGGCGATGTCGGCCACCACCGCCGAGGCGGTCGCCTCGCCGCCGGCTCCTGGGCCGATCAGGGTGAGTTCACCCACCGCATCCGCATCGATGGTGACCGCGTTGGTGACGCCCATCACCTGGGCGATGGCGGAGGATTTCGGCACCATCGTCGGGTGGACGCGCTGCTCGATTCCGCCCTCGGCCACCTGCGCGACGCCGAGCAGCTTGATCCGGTAGCCGAGTTCCTCGGCCATGGTGAGATCGAGGGGTTGGATCGCCGAGATGCCTTCCACCGAGACACCCTCGGCATCGATCTCCACACCGAAGGCGAGGCTGACCAGGATGGCGAGCTTGTGGGCGGTGTCGAACCCCTCGACGTCGAAGGTCGGGTCGGCCTCGGCATAGCCCAAGGCCTGCGCGTCCTTGAGGCAGGCCTTGAAGGTCAGGCCCTCCCGCTCCATCCGGGTGAGGATGTAGTTGCAGGTGCCGTTCATGATTCCGTAGACGCGCGACACGGCATTGCCGGTGAGCCCCTCGCGCAGGGCCTTGATGACGGGGATGCCGCCGGCCACGGACGCCTCGTAGGCCAGGGTCACGCCCTTGGCCTCGGCGGCCTTCGCCAGGGCCGCGCCGTGATGGGCGAGGAGGGCCTTGTTGGCGGTGACCACGTGCTTGCCGGCAGCGATGGCGGCTTCCACCGTGGCCTTGGCCGGCCCTTCCGAGCCGCCGATGAGCTCCACCACGCAATCGACCTCGCCCGAGGAGGCCAGGGCGACGGGATCGTCGAACCAGGTCACGCCGGTGAGATCGAGGCCGCGGTCGCGAGTCTTGTCGCGAGAGGAGACGGCGGTGACGCGCACCTCGCGGCCCGTGGCGGCGGCGATGGCTCCTGCGCGGCGAGCGACCATCCGAACGACGGAAGCACCGACGGTGCCGAGACCGGCGACGCCGAGGCGGAGGCTCTGTGACATGGACGCGATCCGTATCTGACTTCGCTCGGCCGAGAGCGGGTTACCCGTCGTCCAAGCCTGTGCGCGACGCCGCTCCTTCGAACGGCCGGCTCTTCTGCAACGAATCCCTGTGTGGTGCAAGAAAACCCGTGGTTCCTCGCGACGCGGCGTCGAGGGGGAAAATCGGAGACCGACGGAGCCGTCCTCCTCAGGGTGCGGAACGCCGATCGTCAACCGCTGCCTCGAAGCGCCAGGCCGTGGCGATGAGGCCGTAGAGGACGGCTGCGTTGAGGCAATGCCAGAGGAAATGGGTGCCGATCGGCAGGCTTGGGCAGATGGCGGCGTCCAGGGTCCGGAAGGTCAGGGAGAGGGCGAACAGCGCGGCGATGGCGAGGAGCGAGAGGCCGGCGCGGCTCCGTGCCGGGCCGAGGAAGCATGTCTGGGGCATCAGCAAGCCGGCGGCGACGCCGACGAGGGCCAGGATGGCGGGCGCGTAGGCGATGGAACCGTTGCTCAAGCGGTCGACCGATTGGCCCGTGAGCGCGTCGAGGGCCGGTTCCAGCCCGGCCGCGAAGCCGGCAAAGCCGAGTGTCGTCAGGATCGCCGGAACGAGGGAAAGGCCGAGGAGACGCCGAAGGGCCAGGAAGAAATAGGCGTAGATGAAGAGGGCGATGGGGATGACGTCGGCGAGCATCGCCCAGCGGACGGCGAGGGTGTGGAACAGGAACGACCCGATGCCGACGAGGGCGACGAGCCCGGCCAGCGCCGTCGCCGCCCGGTCGCGTTTCGGGCCGGAGCCGGCGAGGCGGAAGGCCAGGAACGCGGCGACGAGGAAGGCGCCGTTGGAGGCGGCGTTCAGCGGCTCGGCCCAGAAGCTCGCATCCCCGCGCTCGCAATAGGCCCGGATCGGTGCGAACCAGCCGTCGGACATCCTGACTTCCTCCCCCGCGCATGCCTTGCCAGCCCGACGCGAAGGCCCGATGACGGGCGGCCCTCTCCGACCGGATCTCAGAGCCCATGCGGATCGCCACCTGGAACGTCAATTCGATCAAGCAGCGGGTCGGCCATCTCGTCGGCTTCCTCGACGAGGCCAAGCCCGACGTGGTCTGCCTGCAGGAGTTGAAATGCCAGGACGAGGGCTTTCCCCGCGCCGAGATCGAGGCGGCTGGCTACGCCGTCGAGACGCTCGGGCAGAAAGCCTATAACGGCGTGGCGCTGCTGGTGCGGGCGCCGCTCGGCATGAGCGAGGTCCGCCGTGGCCTGCCCGGCGACGAGACCGACGAGCAATCCCGCTACATCGAGGCGCTGATCTCGGGAGAGGATCTGGCCCCCGTCCGGGTGGCCTCGATCTACCTGCCCAACGGCAATCCGACGCCGGGACCGAAATACACCTACAAGCTCGGCTTCATGGAGCGGTTGCGGCTTCATGCGCGCGCGCTCCTAGCCGATGAGGAGGCCCTGGTACTGGCGGGCGATTACAACGTGATCCCCGAGCCCGAGGACGCGGCGGATGCGAGCGCCTGGGTGAACGACGCGCTGTTCCTTCCCGAGACCCGTTCCGCCTTCCGCGCCCTCCTCGCCGAAGGATTCACCGAGGCCCTGCGCGCCTGCGACCCCTCCCCCGGCCTCTACACGTTCTGGGATTACCAGGCCGGCTGCTGGCAGCGGAACCAGGGCATCCGCATCGACCACCTGCTGCTTTCGCCGCAGGCGGCCGACCGCCTTGTCTCCGCCTCCGTGCAGAAGCACCTGCGCGGCCTGGAGAAACCCTCGGACCACGTGCCGGTGACGGTCGAGCTGCGACCGCGCTGAACGGGGCCCGCGCCATGGATGTGCCGGGCGGGGCAGGACAGGTGAACGAATGATCCGTCCCCGGAGCCATCCGGAGACGATCCTCCGTCACCGGGCGGTCATGCGGATGCCGTAACGGCCCTGGCGTCGATCACGCCAACCAGCGACGCGAGACCTCGCATGACGCGCGCAGCACGGGCCATCCGCCGCGAGACGAGTCTGGGGCTCACCCAGGCCGTCCATCGCAACCGGGCTTTCTCGAAGGCGGGCGTGTCGGAACGCCTGTTCACGGCGGCCTTCAGCGGTCTGGTCTATCCGCAGATCTGGGAAGATCCGGTGGTGGACATGGCGGCACTCCGGCTGCAGCCCGACGACCACGTCGTCACCATCGCCTCGGGGGGCTGCAACGCGCTCTCCTACCTTACGGCCAACCCGGCCCGGATCAGCGCCGTCGACCTCAACGGCGCCCATGTGGCCCTGGGGAAGCTCAAGCTTGCCGCCCTCCGGCATCTGCCCGACCATGCCGCTTTCTTCGGCTTCTTCGGCCGCCCTGCCCGGCCCGAGAACGTCGCTGCCTATGACGAGATCATCCGCCAGCATCTCGACGCCACGTCCCGCGCCTATTGGGAGGCCCGACGCCTCGACGGGCGCCGCCGCATCTCGGCCTTCGAGCACGGCTTCTACCGCTACGGCCTGCTCGGCCGCTTCATCGGTGCGGGGCATTGGCTCGCCCGCCGCTACGGCTGCGATCTCGGCGCCGTGCTGACGGCGCGGGACCTCGCCGAACAGCGGACGATCTTCGAGGCCGAACTGGCCCCGCTCTTCGAGAAGACCTTCATCCGCTGGCTCATCCGCCAGCCGGCCTCGCTCTACGGTCTCGGCATTCCGCCGGCGCAATACGTCGCCCTTGCGGGCGATGGCCCCGGCGGGATGGCGGCCGTCTTGCGTCACCGTCTGGAGCGTCTCGCCTGCGGCTTCCCGATCCGGTCCAACTACTTCGCCTGGCAGGCCTTCGGCCGCGCCTACGACACCGCGCCCGACGCATCGCTGCCGCCCTATCTCCAGGCCGGGAACCACGCGGCCCTGCGCGAGCGCGCCGGCCGCCTCGACTTCCGCCAGCAATCGATGACCGAATTCCTGCGGGAGAGCCCGGCCGCCAGCGTCGATGCCGTGATCCTCCTCGATGCGCAGGACTGGATGACGGATGCCGACCTCACCGACCTGTGGACCCAGATTACCCGCGCGGCCCGGCCCGGCGCCCGCGTGATCTTCAGGACGGCGGCGGACGAGCGCCGGCTGCCCGGCCGGGTGCCGGATTCCATCCTCGGTGCCTGGGATTATGCCGAGGAGGAGAGCCGCCGCCTCGGCGAGCAGGACCGGTCGTCAATATACGGGGCGTTCCACCTCTACCGGCTGGCCTCGTCGTGAGCGAGGCGGCGCGGCTGATGGACCGGATGTACCGGCACCAGCGGCACATCTACGATGCGAGCCGGAAATTCTACCTCCTCGGCCGCGACGGCATGATCGCGGATCTCACGCCTCCCGCCGGGGGCAGCGTGCTGGAGATCGGCTGCGGCACCGGGCGCAACCTCGTGCGCATCGCGCGGACCTACCCGGATGCCCGCTGCTTCGGCCTCGATGTCTCGTCCGAGATGCTCGATACGGCTGGCCGCGCCACCGCCCGCGCGGGCCTCGCCCACCGCATCCGCCTCTCGCGAGGCGATGCCACGGCCTTCGATCCCGCCCCCCTGTTCGGGGAGGCCGAGTTCGACCGGATCGTGATCTCCTACGCCCTGTCGATGATCCCGCCCTGGCGCGCCGTCCTCGCCGAGGCCGCCGGTCACCTCGCGCCCGGCGGCTCCCTGCACGTGGTCGATTTCGGCGATCAGGGCGGTCTGCCCATGCCGGCCCGATGGCTGCTCAACCGATGGCTCGCGGGGTTCCACGTCACTCCGCGTCAGGGGCTCGCCGACACTCTCGGCGAGGTCGCGCGGACGTCGCGGCGACGCGCCCGGATCGTGCAGCGGTTCGGCGGCTATGCCGTGCATGGGGTGATCGAGCCGGATCGAAGCCCTATCTGAGGGGACGGACGGCAAGAGCCATTCGGCCTGCCCCTTCCTCCCGCCACAACAGGTTGTTTCTCCGCATGATTCTCTACGGCACGAGCTATTCGCCCTTCGTCCGCAAGATCCTCGTCACGCTGGCCGAGAAGGACGTCGCTTTCGAGCACAAGCCCGTTTTCTTCCACGCGCCGGACGAGTCGTTCCAGGCCTGCAGCCCGCTGGGCAAGATCCCGGCGATCGAGGATGACGGCTTTCGGCTGGCCGATTCCTCGGCGATCTCCGCCTATATCGAGGCCAAGCACCCGAATCCGGCCCTGTGGCCGCAGGCGCCGAAGGAGCGCGCACGCGCCGTCTGGTTCGACAAGTTCGGCGATACCGAGCTGTTCCCGGTGCTGATCAAGCCCTTCGCCGAGCGCGTGGTGAAGCCCGTCCTAATGGGCAAGCCCGGCGACGAGGCCGTGGCGGTGAAGGCGGTGACGGACGAGTTCCCGAAGCTCTACGATTACCTGGAGAGCCAGATCGACGGCCCCTACCTCGTGGGCGGCGTCTTCAGCATCGCCGACATCGCGGTCGCCACGACCTTCCACAACCTCCGGCTCGCCAAGGAGCCCGTCGATGCGAGCCGCTGGCCGAAGCTCGCCGCCTATATCGACGCGACGCTCTCGCGTCCGTCTTTCGTCACGGCGATCGCGGCGCCAACGAACTGAGCCAGCCGGGAGCCGGCTGTCGCTTCCTTTCCGGATCGCCTGGAGCGCTCTGCGCCGAAGGGTATGCCGGTTCGGCGAAAAGGAGCGCGGCACAACAAAAGCCTAGAGATGTGCCCCGACCCGAGGTGGTCGGGCGCAGCTCTAGCGACGGCGCCGGGACGATCCGGTGACCTGCGATTGAGCCTGGAGGGCCTGGGCCTGAGCCTGGGCCTTCTCTTCTTCCGAGGCGGTGGCCCAGGCCTTGTCGGACAGGGTGACGATCCAGTCGTCCTTGCGCCCTTGCGCCGATTCCCGCGCCAGCGACAGCCACATCAGGCCACGGGCCCGCTGGGCCGGAACGCCCTGCCCGTTGACCAAGAGGTCACCCAGCAGAGCCTGGGCCGGAGCATGGCCCTTTTCGGCCGCGAGGTTGAACCAGCGCGCCGCCTGACGTGGGTCGGCATCCACGCCGGTCCCTTCGAGGTAGAGTCGCGCGAGATTGTACTGGGCGTTCGGGTCGCCGAAATACGACGCCGCGTAGTTGAACATGTCGTAGGCCCGCTCCGGGTTCGGGCGCACGTAGGTGCCCTTGATCCCGTCGAGGAAATACGTGCCGAGCGCCGTGAAGGCGCTGGCGACCACGCCCGAATTCTGGGTGTCCGGCCCGTCATCGGTGTTGTCGTCGGCGATGCGCGAGAAGAACTCGAAGGCCTTCAGGTCGTCATGGGGCACGCCGTCGCCCTCGGCATACATCCGGCCGAGCTTCCACAGGGCAAGGGCGTGGCCCTGGCCTGCGGCGTATTCGAGGGCGCGGGCGGCACCCTCCTTGTCGCCGGCATTGTAGTCGCGGACGCCCGAGCGAAGGGCTTCGCGCGCCGTGCGGTAACCGCCCGTCGCGGGCACGGGCGTGCGCGCGGCGGGGTCAAGCGCCAGGGCCGAGGTGGCGCCGACGAGGAGCAGCGCGAGGGCCGCTCCCATCCGCCTCACCCGACGTGCGGCGCGACCGGGATCGGCCCCTGCCGGCCGCGCGGGCCGGCGAAGGTCAGTCCTAGACATCCGCATAGGTTTGAATCTCCTCGGCGCCCCCGGGATGGGTGACGGCGCCGTCCACCGCGGGACCGACGGTCTGCATGTATTTCCAGAGATAGCCGGAGGTCGCGGTGTTGGTCCGCGGCGTCCATTCCGCCCGCCGCTTGGCGAATTCCTCGTCGGTCACGGCCACGTCGAGCGTGCCCTTGATCGCGTCGAGGGTGATCATGTCGCCATCGCGGATCAGGCCGATCGGCCCGCCGATGGCGGCTTCGGGACCCACATGGCCGACGCAGAAACCGCGCGTCGCGCCGGAGAAGCGGCCGTCGGTGATGAGCGCGACTTTGTCGCCCATGCCCTGGCCGTAGAGCGCGGCGGTGGTCGACAGCATCTCGCGCATGCCGGGGCCGCCCTTCGGGCCTTCGTAGCGGATGACGAGAACCTCGCCCTCTTTGTAGGTGCGCTTCTGGACCGCCTCGAAACACGCTTCCTCGCCGTCGAACACGCGGGCCGGGCCGGTGAAGACCTGCTTGTCTTCCGACATGCCGGCGACCTTCACGATGGCGCCCTGGGGCGCGAGGTTGCCGCGCAGGCCGACGACGCCGCCGGTGACGGTGATGGGCGCGTTGGCGGGCCGGACCACGTCCTGGTCCGGGTTCCATGCGACGTGCTCCATGTTCTCGGCGATGGTGCGGCCTGTCACCGTCATGCAGTCGCCGTTGATGAAGCCGTGGTCGAGGAGCGTCTTGATCAGGAGCGGAATACCGCCGACCTCGAACATGTCCTTGGCGACGTAGCGTCCGCCCGGCTTCAGGTCGGCGATGTAGGGCGTGCGCTTGAAGATCTCGGCCACGTCGAACAGGTCGAACTTGATGCCGCATTCATGCGCGATCGCCGGCAGGTGCAGGGCCGCGTTGGTGGAGCCGCCCGAGGCCGCGACGGCGGCGGCGGCGTTCTCCAGGCTCTTGCGGGTGACGATGTCGCGCGGGCGGATGTTCTTGGCGATGAGCTCCATCACCTTCTCGCCCGCGGTCATGCAGAATCTGTCGCGGATCTCGTAAGGGGCCGGGGCGCCGGCCGAGTAGGGCAGCGCGAGGCCGATGGCCTCGGAGACCGTGGCCATGGTGTTGGCGGTGAACTGCGCGCCGCAGGCCCCGGCCGAGGGGCAGGCGACCTGCTCCAGCTCGTCGAGATCGTCGAGGCTCATGTCGCCGACGGCGTGCTTGCCCACCGCTTCGAACAGGTCCTGCACCGTGACGGGCTTGCCTCGGAACGAGCCGGGCAGGATCGAGCCGCCATAGATGAAGATCGACGGCACGTTGAGACGCACCATGGCCATCATCATGCCCGGCAGGGATTTGTCGCAGCCGGCCAGCCCGACGAGGGCGTCGTAGGCATGGCCGCGCATGGTCAACTCGACCGAATCGGCGATGACCTCGCGGGAGGGCAGCGAGGCGCGCATGCCGGCATGGCCCATGGCGATGCCGTCGGTGACGGTGATGGTGCAGAACTCGCGCGGCGTTCCGTTGGCGGCGGCGACACCCTTCTTCACCGCCTGCGCCTGGCGCATCAGCGAGATGTTGCAGGGCGCGGCCTCGTTCCAGCAGGAGGCGACGCCCACCAGCGGCTGGTGAATCTGTTCCTTGGTGAGACCCATGGCGTAGAGATACGAACGGTGCGGCGCCCGCTCGGGGCCCTCCGTGACGTGGCGGCTCGGAAGCTTCGACTTGTCTGTGGTACGCACGTCCATCGTCTCTCTCGGCCCCGGTCTCAGGCGCTTCGGGTGAAGCCCGGCTGTCGGCTCTCAACGCGATGGCATGCGACGCCGGTGAAGCGTCGTTCGACACCGTGAAACGCAGTCTCGGAATTCAGCGGTAAAGTGTTGGGGAAACTGTCGTTTACCGCGGATGTTGAGGTGGTCCCGGTTTATGGCGGGATCGCGGCGAATGAGGGCGTGTCCCAAGGCGAAGTCGGGATGCTTTCGCGGTGTTGCGACCCCGCCACAGCCACGCTTCGTCGGTGAGGACGGCGGGCGGGATCGGAGTCGGGGAGCGTTCGGCAAGACGACTTGCTGCGCCGCGAGCCGTGACGCGGCCCTAAATGGCGGATCTTCCGGGAGGAGGGAGCGCGTGGCGCTCGGGCTTCGCGGATGGCGTAGGCCGTTTCGTCAGGTCCGGGATGCGGTATCCATTCCGTCTTCCAGAGCCTGCTGACGTGGCGGCGGCTCCAGTTCCGGCCCGCTGCCGTCCTTGAGGTTCACGCCCGTGATTCCGCGCACGAAGGCCTCGCGCAGGAGCCAGTCGAGCTTGAACGCGGCGAGGTCGTGCGAGAGCCCGGCGGGTCGGACGTTCGAGATGCAGTTGCGTTCGGCATCCGAACGCCCGACGCGCGGGTCGAGGGTCAGGTAGATGCCGAGGCTGTCGGGCGAGGACAGGCCGGGCCGCTCGCCGATGAGCACGGCGACGGCACGGGCCTTCAGCGCCGCGCCGATCCCGTCGCCGAGGGCGACGCGCCCCTGCGTCGCCACCACGATGGGCGCCAGCGTCCATCCGGCCTTGTCGATATGCGGCTTGAAGGCGGCGAGGAACCCGGCCGCGCCCTCGTGCACCGCCCGGGCCGAGAGACCGTCCGCCACGACGATGGCGAGGTCCACCGGCTCAGAAGGTTTTTCGGCCAGGATCGTCGCGCTGTCCTCACCGAGCGTGCGGCCGAGGTCTGGCCGGCGCAGGTAGGTGGCGCGGTCCGGCGCCGCCGAGGCGAGGGTGAGGGTGGGATAGCCCAGCGCCTCGATCCCCGCGGCGACCTCGGCGGCATCCATCGGCGTGTGGACCGCGTCCCGCGCCTGGGCATGGGCGAGGCCGAAGCGCAGCACCTCGATGGTGGGCATGCCGGTGCCGGCGCGCCCGAGGCCGATCCGCGCCGGCGTCAGGCGGCTCAATCTGGTCCACGGATCCTCGGAGATGTCCTCGGCGCTCATGCGGCGATTCCCTTCTGCGCGGACAGGCCGGGAGCCGCCGCGATGAGCCGCGCGCTCGGCCCCTCTGGCAGGAGCGCGCCCTCGGCGTCGGTGAGGCCGATCTGTTCGAGCCACGCCTCGAATTCCGGCGCGCGTTTCAGGCCGAGCACCTCGCGCACGTAGAGCGAGTCGTGGAACGAGGTGGATTGGTAGTTCAGCATCACGTCGTCGGCGCCGGGAATGCCCATGACGAAGGTGCAGCCGGCCGCTCCCAGCAGGGTCAGCAGCGTGTCCATGTCGTTCTGGTCGGCTTCGGCATGGTTGGTGTAGCAGACGTCGCAGCCGAGCGGCAGGCCCATGAGCTTGCCGCAGAAATGGTCCTCCAGCCCGGCCCGGATGATCTCCCGCCCGTCATAGAGATATTCCGGCCCGATGAAGCCGACCACGGTGTTGACGAGGAGCGGCCGGAACGGGCGCGCGACGGCGTAGGCCCGTGCCTCAAGGGTCTGCTGGTCGATGCCGTGATGGGCATTGGCCGAGAGCGCCGAACCCTGACCGGTCTCGAAATACATGCAGTTGTCGCCCACCGTGCCGCGTTTGAGGGCGAGCGCCGCCTCGTGCGCCTCCTTCAGGACGGCCAAGGTGACGCCGAAACTGGCATTGGCCTTCTGCGTGCCCGCGATGGACTGGAACACGAGATCCACCGGCAGGCCCCGGTTCATCGCCTCCAGGGTGGTGGTGACATGGGTGAGGATGCAGCCCTGCGTCGGGATCGCGAGACGCTGGATCAGGTCGTCGAAGAGGTGGAGGAGACCGCTCAGGGTGGAGACCGAGTCGGAGGCCGGGTTGAGGCCGATCACCGCATCGCCGCAGCCATAAGACAGCCCGTCGACGATGGCGGCGGTGATGCCGGCGGCATCGTCGGTGGGGTGGTTGGGCTGGAGGCGGACGGAGAGCCGGCCGGGCAGACCGATCGTGTTGCGGAACTTCGTCACCACCCGGCATTTGCGCGCCACCAGGATCAGGTCCTGATGGCGCATGATCTTCGAGACGGCGGCGGCGATCTCCGGCGTGATGCCGGGCGAGATCCGGGTCAGCGTCTCGGAGGACGCCTTGATCAGGAACTCGCGGAAATCGCCGACGGTGAGATGCGCGATCTCCCTGAAGGCCACCGCATCGTGCGTGTCGAGGATGAGGCGGGTGACGTCGTCCTCCTCGTAGGGAATGAGGGGTTTCGCCAGGATCTCCGACAGCGGCACCTCGGACAGGCACCAGCGCGCCGCCATCCCCTCTTCCGCCGATTCCGCCGCGATGCCGGCGAGCCGGTCGCCCGAGCGGAGCGGCGTGGCCTTGGCCATCAGCGTCGCGAGATCCGCGAAGACGTGGGTCTTGGGGCCGACGATATGGCGATAGGTCATGTCTCAATGCTCCTGCATCGCCGTCGCGAAAACCATGCGTCGCGAAAATCGAGCCACCCGGCAGGGTGGTTATCCCACCTCTCGCCTTGGGCTGAAAAGACCGAGGTCTCTAAAGATCTGCGCCTCGAGGACGGCGCGAAGGACGAGGCCGAACAGGGAGAACGGGAGAATCAGAATTTCCGTGAGGATCGAGGGCGGCGTCCCTGCCCTACCCACTGGCTGATCGCTGGAGGCGAAGACCAGAACGCCCAGAAGGAGCGCGAGCGCCACGAGCGGGAGGGCCACGCGAAAGCCGATGTAGAAGATGGTCCAGACCTGACCGACCGTGGCCCGAAACGCGGCCTGCGGCGTGACCTCCAATCCCTCGATCGCGAGGGTGGGTCCGACGGTGAAGAGACGGCTTGTCAGCCAGATGGTGAGGACGAAAGCGGGAATCATCAGGAGACCGAGCGCAGCCATGGGAAGGATCGCCACCCGCGCCCACAGGATGCCGATGAGAAACCATCCGAGGTGATAGGCGATAAGATCCTTCCGCCGCATCGCCTCGTTCAGCAGGGTCTGGGCGCTCTCCGGCCGCAAGCCGAGGACATGACGATAGATCGCCATCGTGTAAGGGACGAGGAGGATGGTGACGGCGATCTCGATGAGAGCGGCCGTCAGTGATCCGCTCGAGTTTTTCGAACCGCTCATACGGGCGGTGAGGAGCGACTGAACGATCATGGCGAGGGTGACGAGCCCCGTCTCGCGCCACAGGGAAGTGACCGCGCGAAACGCATCGCGGTAGGCCGCGAATGTGGATCCGCGCGTCTGAAGAGGGGCTGCCATCGTGCCTCGTTCCCTACCGTCGTGCGCATGGGAAAAGCCGATCTATAGCCGGCCGAACCATCGTTCGACTGAAAAAAGCGAGGGTGATCCCCTTCAATCCAGTATCAGGCATGGGAGGGGGGCAAGGCTTAGCGTCCGGCGGGATGTGTCGGCTCGATGTCGACCCCACATGACATCGCAGCCGAATATCGCGCGTGCCTCCTTCCAGATGAACCGGACCAGGATCACAGGATGCCGTCATCCTGTGATCCTGTCGTTCAGGCCGCGCCCGCATGCGGGGCCGGCAACTCCGTCGAGATCGCGTCCACCGTGCGCTGGGGCGGGCTGCCGAGGCCGTCGGAGCGGGCGATGCGGATCTGCTGGTTGACCGGCTGCATGTTGCCGTAGGGCGTCGAGAACGCGATCTCGGCCGCATCCCGGCCGACGCCGATGCGCACCAGCCCGTCGAGATCGGCCTGACGGGTGGCGTCGAACAGCCACCAGCGGCCGTCGAGATAGGCCTCGAACACTGCGTGGAAGTCGCTCGGCACAAGGCCGTGGGCGTAGCAGCTCACGAAGCGGGCGGGGATGCCCAGGGCCCGGCAGAAGGCCGTTCCGATGTGAGCGAAATCGCGGCACACGCCGGCGCGCTTGAGCAGGCTCTCGTCGGCGGTGGTCTCACCGTCGCTGGTGCCGGGCTGATAGGTCAGGTGATCGTGGATCCAATTGCAGATCGCGTTGACGCGCTGATGTCCCTTGGGGTGCGCCCCGAACTCGGCCTGCGCGAAGGGCGTCAGCCGGTCGGAGGAGACGAAGCGGCTCGGCAGCAGGAAGGGAAGGATGTCGAGGGGAAGCTGCGAGATCGGCGTCTCGTTGATCGTGGCCGGATCGGCCCGGTGGACGGTGAGTTCGACCTCGGCGTTGTATTCCAACGAGAACTGGCCGGCGGGGACGTTCACGCCGAGATAGCGGTTCTGCAGGTCGGGCGAGATGTAGATTTCCCGCTTCAGGTCCGGCTTGAGCGTCAGCGTCTCGCTCAGAATCTCGAGGCTCTTCAAACGAGCCACTTGGATATTGAAGATGAAGGTCGTGTCCGAGAGTATGTTATAAGACAGACTGCAACCGAGCGTGTAGCGCATGGACGTTCCTTCCTCCGTTAGGGATGTCCTAGCAAGGATTACGCCCGTCGTGGCGACAAGGATCCTGCGGGAAAGGCCGAGTTCTGCCGTTTCCCGGGGGCAGTGCCAGGGGAGGCGCAGCCCACCCGTCGCCCCTTGAGGCCGACCTGTCAGGCGCGGGGGAGCAGGATCACCGTGAGCGAGCGCACGCCCTGCGCGCCGTGGATCAGAACGCCCTCGATATCGGCGGTGGCCGACGGACCGGTATGGAGCACGGCATAGGCGGCGCGGCCGAAATCCGGCCGGCGATAGGCCGCCTGGATGTTGACCAGGATGTCGGCGGGATCGAGCAGCACGACGAGGTGCTGGGCGAGATAGGCCACCGCGTTCACCTTCAACTCGTCCTGTGTGAACAGCACGGACCCTGTCTCGGCCACGCCGAACACGGCGCGGACGACGGCGACGTCGACATCGGCGAGATCAGCGGGCAACGCCACGCGGGAGAGATCGCGGTTGCCGGCGATCTCCGGCACCGCCGAGGCGATCACCGCGCTGTCGTCCAGCCGCTCGCGCACGGCGGAGAAGGGGTCCTCACCCGGAGCCGGCGCCGCGATGCGCCCGCCCATGCGCTTCAGGCGCTCGCCGAACTCCGCCACGAGATCGTCACCGACAAGCGGCTCGAAGTCCGGGATGTCCGGCAGGGGATGGTCGCCGGCGGGGCGGTTCTTACGGATGCGGGCCAGGGTGTCGTCGCGGGAGTTCATCGGCCGACACTCCAACGACGATCACTCGGCCATAGGGCGTCTCTCAGGACGTGGCTCCTCTGGATACTCCCCCTCACCTTCGGCTGCCGCCTCGGCGCGCTCCCCGACGAGGGGGAGGCGCGCCTCGGCCGGAGTGAGCCGTGGAGCACGACATTCGGCCCGCTCACGCGTCCGTCTCCGGCTTCTTGTCCATCCGGTTCTGCTTGTACCAGCTGTGGAAGCTCTGGCGCGGGCTGTCGGGCATCTCGCGTCCCTTCCCCCAGGTGTTGAGCGGGTTGTAGACCGCAAAGCGCGGCAGCGCCCTGAGGGCGGAATCAGCGGCACCGATGGCGGCGCGGTAGGTGGCGGGCCGGCTCAGCACCTGCCCCGCCGCCTTCATCATGCCCTGCTTCAGGAGCGGGATCTGATGCTCCTCCGCCAGGACCTTGCGCCAGGCGAAGATCTGCTCGTGAATGTTGATCTTCACCGGGCAGACATTGGTGCAGCTGCCGTTCATGGTCGAGGAGAACGGCAGGGTCGAGTATTTCCGCTTGTTGAAGGTCGGGTCGATGATGAGGCCGATCGGGCCGGAATAGGTCGCACCGTAGGAAAGGCCGCCGCTGCGCCGGTAGACCGGGCAGGTGTTCATGCAGGCGCCGCAGCGTATGCATTTGAGCGAGGTCCAGAATTCCTCCATGCCGAGCCGCTCGGAGCGGCCGTTATCGACCAGCACGTAGTGCATTTCGCTGCCCTCGCGGGGCGCGCGGAAATGCGAGGTGTACTGGGTGATCGGCGAGCCGAGGGCCGAGCGTGCGAGCAGGCGCAGGAACACGCCCAGATGTTCGATGCGCGGGATCAGCTTCTCGATGCCGATGGAATGGATCTGAAGCTTCGGCACGTTGCCCGAGAGGTCGGCATTGCCCTCGTTGGTGCAGGTCACCACCGTGCCGGTCTCGGCAATGGCGAAGTTGCAGCCGGTCATGCCTGCATCCGCCTCCAGGATGAGGGGTCGCGTATGCATGCGCTGGCTCTCGGCCAGGTAATGGGCGTCGTCGTTCTCCGGGTCGGTGCCCATGGTCTTGGCGAAGACGGCGGCCACGTCGAACCGGGTCTTGTGCACCGCCGGCACCACCACGTGGCTCGGCTCCTCGTTGTCGAGCTGCTGGATGCGCTCGCCGAGATCGGTCTCGATCACCTCGATGCCCGTGCCGGCCATGTAGTGCCGGAAACCGCATTCCTCGGTGAGCATCGACTTCGACTTGATCAACGACTTGGCGCCGTGATCCTTCAGGATGCCGTGGACGATACGGTTGTGCTCGGCCCCGTCCGCCGCCCAATGGACATGGACTCCGTTGGCCTTCGCATTTGCCTCGAATTCTTCGAGATACCGATCGAGATTCGACAGGGTGTGCGCCTTGATCTGCGAGGCGAGGTCGCGCAGCTCCTCCCATTCCGGAATCCCGAACGCGGCCGTGTCGCGCTTCTTGCGAAGATCCCACAGGCGTTCGTCATGGGCCTTCTGGTGAAGTGGGGCCGCAAGGAAGCGCTCGGCGGCCTCGGCCTGATCGATCGGCCGGTTACCACGAATTTTTGCGCCGCGCGGTTGCGCTTCGCGCACCGCCTTCGCTTTGGGCTCCGCTCCGATCGGCCTCGTGGTCGCTTCGGCATGGTCGAGGCGGCGGCCATCCTGGCCGCGCTCGCTCTCGTCGCCGGCCTTGGCGACGTCCGGATGGATCATACGGTCGCGGGGACCGCTCTCCTCATGCGCGCTCATGCCGAGACTCCGTTGAGGATGCGGGCGATATGGATGAACTTGAGCGGCACGCCGATCCGGGCGGCGCAGCCCTTCTGGTGCATCATGCAGGATGAGTCGGAAGAGACGACGTATTCGGCCCCGGCACGGCTGTGGTCGCTGACCTTGTCGTAGCCCATCTTGGCGGACACGGCCGGCTCGAACACGCTGAACGTGCCGCCGAATCCGCAGCATTCGTCCGGCCGTGCCGGTGTGACGATCTCGATCCCCTTCACCTTGGACAGGAGATCGAGGGGCTTCGAATAGGCCGGCTTGTTGAGCTCGGAAGGCCGCGCGTGATGGATGCCGCGCAGGGCGTTGCAGTTCGAATGGTAGCCGACCTTGTGTGGGAACTCCGCCCAGGGGAAGGCATCGACCTTCAGCACGTCGTGCAGAAACTCCACCAGTTCGAAGGTCTTGGCACGGACGTCCTTCACCTCGTCCGTCTGCGGGATCGCGGTGAGATGCTCGCGCACCTGATGCACGCAGGAGCCGGACGGGGCGACGATGTAGTCGAACGGGGCGAAGTTCCTGACGAAGAGCGCCTCCGTCGCCGCAGCCTCGGCATGGCAACCGGTATTGGTCATCGGCTGGCCGCAGCAGGTCTGGTCGAAAGGATAGGCCACGTCGAGGCCGAAGCGTTCCAGCAATTCCAGCGTCGCGATGCCGACTTCAGGCTCGAAAGCATCGACGTAGCACGGCACGAACAGTCCGATGCGCATGGAAACCGGTCTTCTCTCCTGGGATGCGGCCGCCGTTCAACCCGTCGGCCGCATCACCGTTCAGTTTGGATACGTTCAAAGATAGAGCGTGGTCTACCGGATGATGTTGGTCTTGGCGAGATCGAGAACCGAATCTCCGCGGCCACTCATCACCGCACGCAGCACGTAGAGGCTGAACCCCTTCACCTGCTGTCCGTCGATCTTCGGGGGGATCGAGAGTTCCTGGCGGTTGACCACCACGTCGAGGACGGCCGGTCCGTCATGAGCGAGCACATCCCGGACCGCGCCCTCCAGTTCGGCCGGATCCTCCACCCGAACCGCGTGAAGGCCGACGGCCCGGGCCATGGCGGCGAAGTCCGGATTCTCGAGGGCGACACCGGTCTCGAGATAGCCAGCGGCCTTCATCTCCATCTCGACGAAGCCGAGGGAGCCGTTGTTGTAGATCACGACCTTCAACGGTAGCTTCTCCTGCCGCAGGGTCAGCAGATCGCCCATCAGCATGGTGAATCCGCCGTCGCCCGAGAGGGCCACGACCTGCCGGCCGGGACAGGCCGCCTGTGCGCCGATGCCCTGCGCCATGGCATTGGCCATGGAACCATGCACCCACGAACCGAGGAGACGGCGCTTGCCGTTCATCTTCAGGTAGCGAGCGGCCCAGATCGTCGGTGTGCCGACATCCGCCGTGAAGACGGCGTCGTCCGCCGCCGCCTCGCTGACGAGCTTGGTGAGGTATTGCGGATGGATCGGGGACTTGGCCGATTTCAATCCGAACCAGCCCTTGGTCGGCGCCCCGGTGGCGAGATCGTCGAGGTCTTCGCGGGCCTTGGCGTAATGTTTCAGGCTGGCATCGAGCCAGGCCCGGTCGGACTTGACGCCGAGCTTCGGCAGGAGCGCCGCGATCGTGTCGCGCACGTCGCCGACCAGGCCGAGATCGAGCTTCGTGCGCCGGCCGAGCTGGTTCGGCCGCAGATCGATCTGCGCCACCTTGGCATGGGCCGGATAGAACTGCTTGTAGGGAAAATCGGTGCCCAGCATCAGCAGCGTGTCGCAGTCGCGCATCGCCGCGTAGCCGGACGAGAAGCCGATGAGGCCGGTCATGCCGACATCGAAGGGGTTGTCGTATTCCACATATTCCTTGCCGCCGAGGGCATGGACGATGGGGCTCTTCAGGGCCTCGGCGAGTTGCAGCAGTTCGGCATGGGCGCCGGCGCAACCCCGGCCGCAGAGCAACGTGATTTTCGACGAGCCGTCGAGCAGTTCGGCGAGCGCATCGAGCTCGGCATCGGCGGGGCGGATAACGGGTTTGGTCGGCAGCAGGCCGGCATTGGGCGCGATGGCCCGGGCCGGCGCATCCTTCAACGCCACGTCGCCGGGGATGATCACCACGGCGACACCGCGCTCACCCACCGCGGCGCGGATGGCGTTCTCGAGGACGAACGGCAGCTGCGAGGGATCGGACACGAGTTCGCAATAATGGCTGCACTGCGCGAACAGGGCCTTCGGGTCCGTCTCCTGGAAGTAGCCGGAGCCGATCTCGGCCGAGGGGATATGCGCGGCGATGGCCAGGACCGGCGTCCGGGTCCGGTGACAATCGAACAACCCGTTGACGAGATGGACATGGCCGGGGCCGCAGGAACCGGCGCAGACCGCCAGCTCTCCCGTGAGTTGGCTTTCCGCGCCCGCCGCGAAGGCTCCGACCTCCTCGTGGCGTACATGCACCCAGTCGATGACGCCCCGCGCCCGGATCGACTCCGTGATGGCGTTGAGGCTGTCGCCGACGACACCGTAGATCCGCCGCACACCCACCTGCTGCAAGGTTTCGACGACGAGATCCGCGACGATGTCGATCTTCATGGGTTCAACTCCTGCTTCAGAAGCCGAACGATGATGCGCCGCACACGTTCCCGTCCGGCGGATACG
Source organism: Methylobacterium bullatum (assembly GCF_014845095.1). Classification (GTDB taxonomy): domain Bacteria; phylum Pseudomonadota; class Alphaproteobacteria; order Rhizobiales; family Beijerinckiaceae; genus Methylobacterium; species Methylobacterium bullatum. Next base: position 45,457 of record NZ_NKUG01000064.1, read on the forward strand.
AGGCGCCGGGACGGGTCAATCCGCGATGTCGCCGACACCCGGAGCGATCACGGCAAAGAGATCGCCGAGGGTGGCGAGGCTCGCGGCCTGCAGAGCGCTCGCGCTCACCACCAAACCATCGGGGCCGGGCAAGGCACGGGTGGCCGTGGTGGACGCCACAACCGTAGGGCTGAAGCCGAGGTTGAAGGCGCCGCGCGCCGTCGAGTTGATGCACATATGCGTCATGAATCCGGCGAGCAGCACCGACTGTACGCCGGATTCCTCGAGATGGTTCTGCAGGTTCGTGCCGACGAAGGCGTTGGGGTAATTCTTGACGATGACCGTCTCGCCGGATTGCGGCGCCACCTCGTCGCTGATCCGCCCGATGGCGGTGGAGATGTCATAGGGCGAGCCCTGCCCGGCGTCGTGCTGGATGTGGACAATGGGGATGCCGGCCTCCCTGGCACGGTCGAGGAGTTCGCGCGCGGCGCGGATGGCGGGCTCCACCTGCTCCAGCCGCATGATTCCCTCGCGGTAGGTGTTCTGCAGGTCGATCATGATCAGGGCGGAGGCGCGCAATCGGGCCGGCGCCGGGCTCAGGCCCGAGACGTCGCGAAGGGTCTTGAGGTCTGGCATGGCGAGGTTCCGATCTGTCGAAGGCATGGTGGGCGTAAGAACGCGGCGGGGGAGGAGACCCCATCCACGGTCGACGTCAATCCCATCCGTCACGGCGGGGGCGCCCGCACCCGGTCGGAGCGTAAGGCTCGCGTTCGCGCCTTTCTCAATCACGAAATCGCGCGTTCAAGCACCGGGTCGCCATCGGTTGATCCAGGCAGCGAAAATGTCAGAATTTGTTCAGCGATCGGGTGTCTTGATGCAGCACGCCCCGAGGTGAAGCTGTGGTCCCGAGGGGATGCGATCCGGAGTTGATGTCATGAAACACGTGAAGACTTTCGGCCTCATCGGCGCCGTCATCGGTGGCCTGACGATGGCTGCAGCGAGCACGACGACAGCCCAGGCCGCCGGCGGCTGCGGCTACGGTTTTTATCCGTCCGCGTTCGGATGCCGGGCCACATCCCGTGCGTACGGCTACTACGCGCCTCGTCCGGTGCCTGTCTACGGCTATGGCTACGGCTATAGGCCCCGTCCGTATTACCGGCCTTACGCCTATGGCCCCGTCCCCTATGCCTACGCCCCCCGACCCTACGTGCGGTTCGGCTACTGAGCGGTGAAGGGCTATGCTCCCGGCCGGGCCGGGAGCATCCTTGCCCACGGGCGAGGCCCGGGGTGCATCCATGACGATCCACAAGGCGCTTCCGAGCCAATCGGAGGCGCCTTCTTCATGTCCTGAGAGGAAGCGGAGACCGAGGTGACCGGATCAGCCTCGCGTCATCACCACGAAGGTGTGCGTGGCGACCCCGGTTGGGCTCGAACCAACGACCTGCCGCTTAGAAGGCGGCTGCTCTATCCAGCTGAGCTACGGAGTCGGGGTGCCGCGCCCCGTCTAGCACCGCCCTCCCCACCTGTCATTAGCCTCGGGCGAACCCTGGCTTCACACGGCGAGAGCCTGCTGGAGGAAGCGACGACGTGCGTTCGGTCGCCTCGGCGGGGGCCGGTCTGGGATCCCGCAGCCTCAGCGACCTCGGGACCGGGCTAGGCATGCCGCGCAGGCCTTCCGCTTATCGTCGGCTCTGCCTGGGCAAGCTCGCGCAGCGGAAGTCTCGTGAGAGACGGTCGGACAGGAGGTCCGCTATGGAGCTGCAAAGCTATAGGCGGCCACAGACGGTGTGTCTTCGGCCGGGGGAACTCATCGACGGGACTCGTAATCGACCTCGCCAAGGCGGCGGGTGCCCTCCGAGGCCGTGACCGAGACTACAAAATCGAACGCCCCGACAGCGCGGCCTCCTTGCCAGAGGTCCCGAACCCGCATCGCCGAACTTCCGGCAGACCTCTCAGCAGCAGCGCCGGCCCTCCCCGGCCTCAGCGAGGAGACTCATGGTACAAGTCCAAACCGGTAGTCGATAGTGAAGCTGCCATGCATCTTACGATGACCGATCGTCAGCTCTCACCACAGTCGCACATACATTCAGCAAAGCTGTCCAGTCATGAGTAAGCCCACTCCCGGCATCGCGCTGGGAGTGGGCATTCTTGTCACCGATTGGATACATCCGACGTCGCCCAAACAGGCGCCGTCGGACGGGCATCAGGCCGCCTGCTTCTTGCGGGGGCCACGGCGCTTCTTTTCGGGCGGGGCGGCGACGGCCTCCTCCTCCGGCTCGCTCACGACCTCCTCGGGCGCAGCCTTGGATACGGGGGATACGGTCTTGCGGCGCTGCTGACCGAGACCAAGGGCGCGAGCCAATTCTGAACGCTGTTCGGAATAGGCAGCCGACGTCATCGGGTAGTCCGGCTGCAGGCCCCATTTGGCCCGATACTGTTCGGGGGTCAGACCGCGGAGTGTGAGGTGCCGCCGAAGCGTCTTGTACTGCTTGCCGTCCTCGAAGCTGACCAAGTAATCCGGCGTCACGGAGCGGCGGATTTCCTGTGGCGTCGCCTTCGGCGGGCCGGTCTCAGCGGCAGGTGCGCTGCTCGTGCTCACCGAGCGGATGGCCTCGTGCACATCGCTGAGGAGCTTAGGCAGTTCGGCGCTCTGGACGTGATTGTTGCTCACATACGCGGAGACGATATCCGCGGCCAAGGTGATGAGACGGGCTGAGTCGGTGTCGGATTCACTCATGATATTCGCGCCATCGCTTCGCTATGTTGATACTGTACGCTAGCCTATGCTCCGTTCGCGCGTGTAGCAAGATGTTATTGAAAGAAATCCACTGGTTTACGGATCAATCGTTCAAATATTTCGCGTGTTCGCCGTCTGCGAGCCCCACATCCTTGGTTGCGCATACGTTTGGAGGGTGAAGCGAACAGAATTTACCGAGTGTTCTGCCGCATTAGAGCGTCACGGAAGCCTGCTCAACATAGGGTCCAGCGAAGGACGGCATGAAGAACTTTGCCACCGGCGCGAGGCATCGGTAAAAACGGTCTCAACCAATCATTGCAGATTTTTCGGCTTCGGAAGCCTAGGCGGTCGAGCCTGGCGTTCATGCCAGTCGATCCCAACTGCGGATATGTTTGACAACGGTCCTTGGGCGGACACCGTGCGGTCGCCAGCCGCGATCGTCGCTCTCTCTTTGGCGGTACTTCCGTTCAAGTGTCCGTCAGAACGCTCCCCTTCCAACACTTGCCGGTCTACGAACGAGTCGGCCACATAACGCTTGGCAGCCCTCGAATCGCGATCATCGTGATCTATGCCAGCAGATTGCACGGAGTCTGCGATGATGTGTACTCTCATGAAGTCGTATGTATGCTCTCCCTCTAATGTTTTAAGCTGAGGCGCCGGATGGCGCGGCAGGTGTGTTTGTATCTCTTTCGCCGGAAATCGTCTCCGCCACCGGACAAACGATCATCTTGTCACAGGACGGAGCAAGGCCAATCGGCCACGGTCAGAGAATCGCCAGGGGATCCCGCTTCTCTTGTCAAAAGTGAATGAACCGCCTCTCTCACAACGTCATCGAGCATCGATCCCTAACTTGATCGATCATAAACAGTTCCTCGGCTGCGCATTTAAACCGTATTTTTAGACAATAAAATCGATCGGTCTTGCTAGCTTCGATGGCGAATCTTGCAAAATAATTCGGTCGTCACTGGTCTCTCGGCACCAGAAAGCCGGTCTGTGACTGGAGGCGACGGTGGGCAGCCTCGCTGGAACGCGATCGACAGGCGTTAGCGGTGCCCCAATAGGCTGGCACCGATGCAATTCGGGCGCGCGGAGATGGCGGGGACTGGGCGCCCGCAGGAATAGCTCGGCGCGAGTCGGGAAACGGCTTCCGCGATGGGCGGAAGACATTGCTGTGCCTCTTCTGGATAATTGGATCGTGCTTTCCCGGTGCGCGACCGGTTGCATGCTACGGGCTGATCCCCGCGCAGACCCTCGATGATGGTGCTGAACGACCCAGTGGCGGTCGTGATCCCGGCCCCTGGAATCGCGACGTGCCGTCGTCGCGCGAGGTCATCATCGCGAGGGGCGGGAACGTAGCGATCGGGCGGATTGAGGCATGTCCGGCACCGAGGACATGACGTTATTCGACCTCTTCCCCAATCCGCGTCGCGATATCAATCCAGACCGAGCATGAGGCCGATATTCTGCACGGCGGCGCCCGATGCGCCTTTGCCGAGATTGTCGAGCCGGGCCACGAGCAACGCATGAGCATGGTCAGGCGTACCATAAACCCGTAATTCGAGGTGATCGCTGTCGTTCAGAGCTTCGGCGTACGGCTTATCGTCCGGGTTGGTCCGAACCACGGTCACCATCGTGCTTCCGGCGTAATGCGCAGTGAGGGCCGCTTGCAGCGCAGCAGCATCCGGATTCCCCGGCAGAGTATCGAGGTGGAGCGGGATACTCACCAGCATGCCCTGGCGGAAGTTTCCCACGGACGGGATGAAGATCGGCCGCCGGGTCAGGCCGCCATAGACCTGCAGTTCCGGCAGGTGCTTGTGAGCAAAGCCGAGACCATAGAGCTGAAAAGCCGGTGCCTCTCCGGCCTCATATGCCTCGATCATGTTCTTGCCGCCGCCGCTATAGCCGCTGACCGCGTTGACGCTGATCGGCGTATCGGGCGGCAGCAATCCAGCATCGACCAGTGGCCGCACGAGAGCGATGGCACCGGTGGGATAGCAGCCGGGATTCGCGACGCGCCGCGCCTCGCGGATCACTTGTGCCTGACCGGCATTCAATTCGGCAAAACCGTAAGCCCAGCCAGGGCTGACGCGATGGGCGGTGCTCGCATCCAGGATGCGGGGTCCGCCATTGGGCAGGCCATCGGCCAAGGCCACCGTTTCCTTCGCCGCATCGTCGGGCAGGCAGAGAACGACGAGATCCACATCCGCCAGAAGGGCGCGTTTGACTGCTATGTCCTTGCGGCTCTCGTGCGGGATGCTCTTCAGGGAAACACGGCCCTCGCGCTCCAGGCGTTCGCGAATGCCAAGGCCGGTGGTGCCGGCCTCCCCATCGATGAACACTGTAGGCTTTGCCACTGCGCTCTCACTCATTCCAAAAGTCCCGTTCGTCTCGCCTGGGATGGGAGCCGCCCTGCGCGTTCGCGGGGTGGAGGCTGCGGCCTCTCAAGTCAACATCGCGGTTTTACGACGTTTCCGGCTGCGCCGCCTGTATCGTGTTGCTTTTTCACGGATTGATGACACGCCGTCCACCGGGAACCGGCCCCCTCGGTGCAGGTTGATCGCACGGAAACAAGCATAGGCTCGAACGATGGCGGCCAGCGCTGAAAAGACCGACCCTAAACTATGGGACAGGATCAAGTCCGAGGTGACCGCTTCCGACAAGGGAGGCAAGGCTGGGCAATGGTCGGCCCGCAAGGCCCAGGCGGCAACGAAGGCTTATAAGGAGGCCGGAGGCGGCTACAAGGGCAAGAAATCCGACGAGAACAGCCTGACGCAATGGTCGAACGAGGAATGGGATACGAAATCCGGCAAGCCCAGCGGTAAGACCGGGGAGCGCTATCTTCCAAAGAAGGCACGCTCATCCTTGTCGAAGGACGAGTATGACCGCTCCACGAGAAAGAAGCGCGCGGACACCAAGGACGGCAAGCAGTTCTCCAATCAGCCAAAGGATGTGGCCGAGAAATCCGCGGCCGCCAGGAAGGCCGGGACCAAGCAAGGAAGGGCGTCCGGCGGCCCAACGAAGGCGGATCTGATGCGGAAGGCCAAGTCCGCGAACATTCGTGGCCGGTCAACTATGTCGAAGGACGAGCTCGAAAAGGCGCTCCATGCCGCGTGACCTGTCTCTTATACAACTCTGACGCTGCCGACGAATAGCGAGGTGCAGGTGTCGGTGGTTCGGGGACGGTTAATGCAAATAAGCATACACATGATTGGACGTGCAGCG
>NZ_NKUG01000065.1 GCF_014845095.1 Methylobacterium bullatum
CAATGCCGCGCACCGCGTCCGGCGAGAGTGACTGATAGCCGGAGACGGGGACGGCAGGTCTATCGCGGAGGCCGTGGGCGGGAGCGGGGGAGACGGTGGGATAGGGAGAGCTTGCCACGTTCGTGATTCGTCTTCGACGGCGGTGCGGCGTTCCCGGAACGTCAGCCGGCGGGGGCGGGGCCCGCGACGGAAGCGATGGGGATGGCAGGTGTGCCCCGTCCGCCCTGACACCGCGGCGCATTATGCGCTATAGGAGGTTGACAGGGGCGGCCTCGCCTCGCCACATCCCGGCTATCATGAGCGATCCTCTTTCGAAGACCTTTCCCGACGGTTCGGCCAAGCCGCCGCTGGAGATCCTGCTCTGCGCGCCACGGGGCTTCTGCGCCGGCGTGGTCCGTGCCATCGACGTGGTGGAGCGGGCGCTGGCGATCTACGGACCTCCGGTCTACGTGCGTCACGAGATCGTCCACAACAAATACGTGGTCGAGAGCCTGAAGCGCAAAGGCGCGGTGTTCGTGCGCGAGCTCGACGAAGTGCCGGACGGCAACGCCCCGGTGATCTTCTCGGCCCACGGCGTCGCCAAGACGGTGCCGGCCAATGCGGACAATCGCGGCCTCGTCACCATCGACGCCACCTGCCCGCTGGTGACCAAGGTCCACCGCGAGGCGGAGATCCACCACAAGCGCGGCCGCCACGTGCTCCTGGTCGGCCATTCCGGCCATCCGGAAGTGGTCGGCACCATGGGGCAGCTGCCCAAGGGCTCGATCACCCTGGTGGAGGATCTGGAGCAGATCGCCGCCCTGGAGCCGGACAACCGCGACAACCTCGCCTGGGTCACGCAGACGACCCTGTCGGTGGACGACACCCGCCATATCGTCGCCGCCCTGAAGCAGAAGTTCCCGACCATCACCGGGCCGCACAAGGACGACATCTGCTACGCCACCACCAATCGCCAGGAAGCGGTGAAGCAGGTGGCCCCGCTGGTGGATGCGGTGATCGTCGTCGGCTCCTCGAACTCCTCGAACTCGCAGCGCCTGCGCGAGGTCGCCGAGCGCGTCGGCTGCCCGATCACCCGCCTCGTGCTCCGCGCCGAGGAGATCGACTGGCCGGCCTTCGAGGGCATCCGCAAGCTCGGCCTCACCGCCGGCGCCTCGGCGCCCGAGGTGCTGGTGGAGGAGATCATCGACGCCTTCGCCGCCCGCTACGACGTCACCGTCGACACGGTCTCCACGGTGGTGGAGGACATGTCCTTCCCGCTGCCGCGCGAATTGCGCAGCGAAGCCGCCGAGTAGGTCGCATCGCCCGTTTTCCTCGCTGGGGGCGCCGGAGGGCGCCCCTTCTCATGTCTGCCCTCCAACGTCAGCGAAGCCCGTGGCCGTCTATACCGAGGTCTCCGACGAGGCGCTGACCGCCTTCCTCGCCCAATACGAGATCGGCACGCTGCTCTCCTACAAGGGCATCGCCGAGGGCGTCGAGAACACCAACTTCTTCCTGCACACCACCGCCGGCTCCTACATCCTCACCCTCTACGAGAAGCGGGTGAATGCCGGCGACCTGCCGTTCTTCCTCAACCTGATGCAGCATCTGGCCGCCCGTGGCCTCGCCTGCCCGCAGCCCATCGCGAAGCGCGACGGCGTGGCGCTCGGCGAACTCTGCGGCCGGCCGGCGGTGATCGTGACCTTCCTCGACGGCGTCTCGGTCAAGCGCCCGACGGTCGACCATTGCCGGGCTCTCGGCGTCGCTCTCGCCGGGCTGCACCGGGCGGGCAGCGATTTCGGCATGACCCGCGCCAACAACCTCTCGGTGGAATCCTGGGAGCCGCTGTTCGAGGCTGCCGGCCCCGCCGCCGACACCGTGTCCGAGGGTCTGACCGAGCGCGTGCGCGGCGACCTCGCGGTGCTCCGGGCCGTCTGGCCGCGCGGCCTGCCCTCCGGCGTGATCCATGCCGACCTCTTCACCGACAACGTGTTCTTCATCGGCGACGACCTGTCGGGCCTGATCGATTTCTACTTCGCCTGCACCGACGCCTTCGCCTACGACCTCGCCATCTGCCTCAATGCCTGGTGCTTCGAGCCCGACGGCAGGTTCTTCCCCGACAAGGGCGAGGCGATGATCGCCGGCTACCAATCCGTGCGGCGCCTGCAGGACGACGAGGTCGCGGCGCTGCCGATCCTGTGTCGGGGTGCCGCCCTGCGCTTCATGCTGACCCGCCTCGTCGACTGGCTCAACGTGCCCCCCGGCGCCCTGGTCCAGCCGAAGGACCCGCTCGAATACGACCGCCGGCTGGTGTTCCACCGGGCGGCCGCCCATGCGCGGGATTACGGCTGGCGCGAATAGCGTCTTCGCAGAGATCAGGGCATGAAAAAGCCCCGGCCGTTTCCGGCCGGGGCAAGGTGGTCTCGTTCGTGAAGGCCTAGAAGAAGCCGAGCTTCTTGGCCGAGTAGCTGACCAGCATGTTCTTGGTCTGCTGGTAATGGTCGAGCATCATCTTGTGGTTCTCGCGGCCGATGCCGGACTGCTTGTAGCCGCCGAAGGCCGCATGGGCCGGGTAGGCATGGTAGCAGTTGGTCCAGACGCGGCCGGCCTGGATCGCGCGGCCGAAGCGGTAGGCGCGGGTTCCGTCGCGGGTCCAGACACCGGCGCCGAGGCCGTAGAGGGTGTCGTTGGCGATGGAGAGCGCGTCGGCATCGTCCTTGAAGGTGGTGACCGAGAGGACGGGGCCGAAGATCTCCTCTTGGAAGATCCGCATCTTGTTGTGGCCCTTGAACACGGTGGGCTTCATGTAGAAGCCTTCCGCGAACTCGCCGTCCTTCACGTTGCGCTCACCGCCGGTGAGGCATTCGGCGCCCTCCTGGCGGCCGATATCGACGTAGGACAAGATCTTCTCCAACTGCTCGGAGGAGGCCTGCGCGCCGATCATCGTGGCGGGGTCGAGGGGCGAGCCCTGGGTGATCGCCTCGACGCGCTTGATCGCCCGCTCCATGAAGCGGTCGTAGATCGATTCGTGCACCAGCGCGCGGCTCGGGCAGGTGCAGACCTCGCCCTGGTTGAGGGCGAACATGGTGAAGCCTTCGAGGGCCTTGTCGAAGAAGTCGTCATCCTCGTTGGCCACATCGGCGAAGAAGATGTTCGGCGACTTGCCGCCGAGCTCCAGCGTCACCGGGATGAGGTTCTGCGAGGCGTATTGCATGATGAGGCGGCCCGTCGTCGTCTCGCCGGTGAAGGCGATCTTGGCGATGCGGGGCGAGGAGGCGAGCGGCTTGCCGCATTCCAGGCCGAAGCCGTTGACGATGTTGAGGGTGCCGGGCGGCAGCAGGTCGGCGATGAGCTCGGCGACCACGAGGATCGAGGCCGGAGTCTGCTCGGCCGGCTTGAGCACCACGCAATTGCCGGCGGCGAGCGCGGGCGCCAGCTTCCACACTGCCATCAGGATCGGAAAGTTCCACGGGATGATCTGGCCGACGACGCCGAGCGGCTCGTGGAAATGGTAGGCGACGGTGTCGTGGTCGATCTCGGAGATCGAGCCTTCCTGCGCGCGGACGCAGCCGGCGAAGTAGCGGAAATGGTCGATGGCCAGCGGGATGTCGGCGTTGGTCGTCTCGCGGATCGGCTTGCCGTTGTCCCAGGTCTCGGCGAGGGCGATCAGGTCGAGATTCTCCTCCATCCGGTCGGCGATGCGGTTGAGGATGAGGGCGCGCTCGCCCGGCGCGGTCCGGCCCCAGGCCTCCTTGGCGGCATGGGCCGCATCGAGGGCCTTCTCCACGTCCTGCGCATCCGAACGGGCGACCTCGCAGATGACGCGGCCGGTGACCGGCGAAGTGTTCTCGAAATACCGGCCGGCGACGGGGGCGACCCACTGGCCGCCAATGAAGTTCTCGTAACGGGCCGAGAACGGCGCCTTGGTACCTGACGACAGGAATTCGGGCTTGTTCATGTGCGTTTCCTCCGTGTTGTTCTTGTGTGCGCCAGCAGAAGCCGGGCGGATTGCCAAATCAAGATAGACTTTTGGCCTAACCGGCTCGGATCGACGGCATCGAGCGGGTCGGCGCGTGGTCCCGCTTCTATGGCGGGGAGCTACGCGCTGAAGGCAGTCTAACCCCTCTGCGGCGGTCTGGCGATGCCGTGGGCAGGCGATTTGGAAGGCCTCGCAAAACTCTCGATCACCGGCGGTTATCTCCGGGAGTGCGGATCCGCAGCGGGAGTTCTGCCAAAATCGATCATCCGATCAGATCACCTCAGGATGAGGTAAAGCCTTGGACGAACAACCCAAACAGGCTCGGCAAGACACTCACCGTCCCGACGGCAGCCGGGTGAAGCGCCGGGCGGTGATCCGCCGGGCGATGGCCCGGTCGATCCTGGGACCGGCCCGTTCGGTGCCGTCGCGGTGGATCATCACGCCCGTGGCGCGTCCGTCCGGTTCGATGTCGAAAGCCACGCGGATCGCGCCGTTCTCCGCCACGAAGGCCCTGTCGCTCTCGGCGACGAGGGTGATGCGGGACTCGGTCGATCCTTGACCGAGCGCCTGCGCCGTGAGGCGGTCGCCGTCGCGGGTGACGCCCAGGACCGAGCGCGGGCCCGTCCGGTAAAAGCCGACATAGCGGTCGAGAACGGTCTGGCCGACGCTGATCTCGGTGCGCGCGGGCTCGCCGAGATAGAGGGCCGCGAGTTGTCGCGAGAGGGCCTGGGCCGGCACGATCTCGGAATTGCCGAGCACCACGATGGTGAGGCCGAGATCGGGGTAGGAATCCTTGATCGCGCTGAACCCGCTGATGAAACCGCCATGCGACCACAGGCGGTGCCCGTAGGCCGTGCCGATGTACAAACCGAGGCCGTAGCCGTGGCCGTAATCCGTCACCATGGCCCGGCGCGACGCCTCCGACAGGACACGGCCGGAGAACAGCGCCCTGTCCCAGGCGACGAGATCGTCGAGGGTCGAGGCCAGCATGCCGGCACCCGACGGAGCGCTGGCCGCCAGGGGCAGGGCGTGGCGCCATTCGCCCGAGACGCGGCGGTAGCCGGCGGCACGCCGGGGGATGATGGCGCCCGGATCGGCGTCCCAGGTCGAGGCCAATCCGGCCGGCGCCAGGATGGCGTCGTTGAGGTAGCGCGCGAAACTCTGGCCGGTGATCCGCTCGATCAGGCCGGCGAGGAGGATGTAGCCGGTATTGCTGTATTCGTGGCCGGTCCCCGGCGGGAAGAGCAGATCCTCGCGGTAGAGGAGGGCCACCGTCTCCATCGGCGAGCGCTCGATCCGCCCGAGCTGCGTCGCGTAGCCCGGCAGGGCGGTGACGTTGGGCAGGCCGGAACTGTGGTTGAGGAGCATCCGGATCGTCATCGGCGCCCAGGCCGGCGGCAGTTCGGGCAGGTAGCGGATGGCGGGATCGTCGAGGGAGAGGGAACCGGCCTCGGCGAGTTTCAGGATCGCCGCCGCGGTGAACTGCTTCGTGATGGAGCCGATGCGGAACATTGTGTCCGGCGTGTTGGGGATCGCCCATTCGCGGTCGGCCATGCCGTAGGCGCGGCGGAACAGGGGGATGCCGTCCCGCGCCACGATCACGGCACCCGAGAAGACACCGCCCCTGGCGTGCGAGTCTATGAGGGCCGAGGCCTCGCGCGCGAAGTCGCCGGTCCCGTCCTGCATGGGAGCGCCTGACGCCCTGTCCTGGGCAGTCGCCGCGCCGAGCAGCAGCAACAGGGCGCAAGCGCCGGAAAGGAAGCGTGAAAGCATGAGGCGCGGTGATCCGTCGGCTGCGATCCTGCCAAGGTTGCGCGGGAATGTGGCGTGGTTGCGCGGGAGTGCCACCCCCGGTCGAGATCGGCGGCATTCCCGCGAAACCGTGATCGGCATCGGCGCCGAGATCACTGTTTTGCCCTGAAGCTCGGCAACATGGCCCGCCTTCGTGCCGACGGACGAAGCCATCCGTCACGACCGGACCCGCTCCGCCGATGACGGCCCTTCCCCAACCACGCAACAGGAAGAGACATCCATGAGCCGCACCACTCGCGCCCTGCTGGCTGCGTCCCTCGCCTTTGGTACCTCCGCCCTGGTCTCGCAGGTCAGCTTCGCCCAGGCGCCGCAGAAGGCGCCGGCACCCGCCAAGGCCGCCCCCGCC
>NZ_NKUG01000066.1 GCF_014845095.1 Methylobacterium bullatum
CGCCCGCTCCGCCCCCGGCGCCGTCCCTGACCCTGTTGCCATTGGCCGGAATCGGCACGCCAGGCGCCTTCCTCGGCGCCGCCCTGCGCAGGCCGCTGGTGGTGGACGAGGCCTATGCCCCCCTCGGCATCAAGCTCGGGACCTTCACGTTCCTGCCGGTGTTCCAGCAGAGCGTCGGCTACGACACGAATCCGGACCAGATCACCGCCAACCGCGCCAAGGGGTCGCTCGCCCTGCGCACCGAGGGCGAGCTCGCCTTCCGCAGCGACTGGTCCTCGCATGAACTCGCGGGCGAACTCCGCGGCGGCTATCTCGACTTTCCTGACAACCAGGCCGCCAGCCGGCCCAATGGCGCTGGTACGGTTCGCCTGCGCCTCGACGCCAACCGCAGCACCACCGTCGACGTGGAAACCCGCTTCCTCGTCGAGACACAGCGGCCGGGCTCGCCGGACATCAACGCCACGCTGTCGAACCGCCCGATCGTGGCGAGCTACGGCACGACGATCGGCGTCACCGAGACGTTCAACCGGCTGCAGGTCTCCCTGCGCGGCCTCATCGACCGGTCGGAGTTCGAGAGCGCGACGCTGTCGAACGGTGCGATCCTGAACCAGAGCGACCGCAACCTGAACCAGTACGGGTTGAGGCTGCGCGCCTCCTACGAGATCTCGCCCGTCATCTCGCCCTTCGTCGATGTCCTGGCCGATACCCGCGTCTACGACCTGCGCACCGATTCCAACGGGATCCGCCGGAATTCCGACGGCATCACGGTCACGGGCGGCGCCCGCGTGGCGCTCACCCGCTTCGTCAGCGGCGAGGTCTCGGCGGGTCTCCAGCACCGGACCTATGTCGATCCAGGCCTGAAGGACCTCACCGCCCCGATCGTCAACGCGGCCCTGATCTGGACGGCGAGCCCGCTCACCACCGTGCGGCTCAACGCGGCCACCGGCATCATCGAGACCGCCGTTGCGGGATCGAGCGGCGTGCTGACCAAGGCGGTGACGCTGGAGGTGCAGCACGACCTCCTGCGCAACCTGTCGATCACCCTGGGCGGCGGCTACCTCGCCAGCGACTACGACCGGGTCAACATCACCGAGCGCGGCTTCTCCGCCACCGCCCGGCTCGACTACCGCTTCAACCGCTGGCTCTCCATGCGCGGCAGTTACATCTACCAGCAGATCGACAGCAGCTCCGCCGGGTCGAGTTTCAGCGCCAATACCTGGCTGCTGGGGCTGCGGGTTACGCCCTGAAACTCAGCCCTGGCAAGACTTTATGCGGGTTTTCTCATGCAATGACGTAAGTCCTTACCGCGCCAGGGCGAGCGAGGCGCCGGACTTGGAGAGCGCTCCGTCCAACGCACCCCCACCCTGGCGCAGGCGGGCCGTCACGGTGCCGCCGGGCTGGTAGAGATAGACCTCGCCGTCGCGGTAATCCCAGGCGGTGACCTTCGCCAGATCCTTGTTGGCACAGCCGGAGGCGTTCGCCTTGTAGAGGTCGAGGGCGGGGGCGCTCGACAGGGAGACCTTGCAGGTCGCGCCCGTGGCGTCCTTGGCATTCCAGCTTCCCACCACCGAGGAGCGTCCGCTCGACACGATCGGCGGGGCCGGCGGCGGCACGTAGACCGGTTCGGCGACGACCGGGGCCGGCGCCAGAGCCACGTCCGCACCCACCGGAGGCGGCGCATCAATGGGGGCGGCGCTGGCGCCGGGCGGAGGCGCGAGGGGAGCGGAGGTCACCGGGCCGGCGGGCATGGCCGGGGCGACCGGCTCGAGGGCGGCCTGGGCACCGAGGCCGGCGCGGCTGCCGCGGCTCGGCCCGTCGAGGCGCGACGAGCTGCAGGCCCCGAGGCCTGCGGCGAGGGCGACGAGGGCAACGGTCGACAGGAACTGACGCGGCATCGATCTCTCTTCCCGGCGGGGACTTCGGCAATGAACCGTTGCGTCACCGCCAATTGCGCTGACGGCAAGGCAATGCCGCGGGCCTGACAAGGGAAAGGCGCGTCGCCCCGGCTTTTCGGACACGGTGTGGCGGCAAGGCCGCAATCGTGTCCGAGCGAGGTCAGCGGCGGGGTGCCACTCCGTCGATGGCGAGCCGAAGATGCATGGGGCCGCGCAGGGCCGCGCCCGAGCGATAGGGCGGCGGATCGTCGATGAGGCGCGGATGGACGAGGCGCTGTGCCAGCGCCACAAGGGCCGCCTCGGCCTCGAATCGGGCGAGCGGCGCGCCAGCGCAGTAATGGAGCCCGCCGCCGAAACCGAAATGGCGGATATCGGGTCGATCCGGGTCGAACCGGTCCGGATCGCGGAACACCGCCGGGTCGCGATTGCCGGAGGCGAGGAGGAGCACGATGTCGGCGCCCTCCGGGATGGTGGTGCCGGCTATGTCGATGCTGCTCAACGCCCGCCGCGTCCGGAAATGCACCGGCGGGTCGTAGCGCAGCATCTCCTCGATGAGGCGCGGCGCGAGGTCCGGCTCGCCGGCGAGCCGCGTGAGGATGTGGGGGCGTCGCACCAGAGCCAGCATGCTGTTGGCGATGAGGTTCACGGTGGTCTCATGGCCGGCCACCAGCAGCAGGATGGCGGTGGCGATGAGGTCGACCTCGCCCATCCCCGCTCCACCGTCCTTGCCCGATTCGCCGCTCATGCCGGACAGCATGTCGTCCTGCGGGTGGCGGTGCTTCTCCTTGATGAGGCCGCGCATGTAGGTGGAGATCTCGTCGAAGGTGGTGATGTTCTTCGCCCGTGCCTCCTCATTGCCGAGGTTGTCCGGTTCGAGAGCCGAGGCGAGCTGCGTCGCCCAGCCGTGGAATTGCGGCTCGTCCTCCGGCGGCACGCCCAGCATCTCGCAGATCACCGTGACGGGAAGCGGATAGGCGACGTCGCAGACGAGATCGAAGCTCGTCGCATCGCTCTGCTTGTCCAGGAGATCGGCCACGAGGTCATGCGAGCGTCCGCGCATGGCATGGACCCGCTGATGCGTGAACTGCCCCATCACGGCCATCCGCAGCCGGTCATGGTCCGGCGGATCGCGGAAGATGAACGGGCGATGGGTGTTTGTGACGTGATCCTTGACCGGGTTGACGATCCAGTCCGAGAGCGGATTGCCGGTCCGAGGGCGCTCGCTTGGCGGCAGGGTCTCCGAACTGATCCGCGGATCGTGCAGGAGGCTCGTGATCGCCGCATGGGTCGAGACCACATAGGTGCCGTCGTCCTGGCGCGAGACAGGCGTCTCGCGCAAGCGGGCGTAGAGCGGATAGGGATCGGCCCGATTGGCCTCGTCCTTGACCGCCTCGAACAGGCGTCCGGCCTTCATGACGATGTCCGTTCCTCGGGAAAGCCCGGCTGCAGCACCGCGAGACCGTGCAGGTCGACCCCGACGCGGATCGGTGGGAACGGGGCGCGCGCTGCGATCTGCTCGGCATAGGCGGGGAGCCAGCGCCCTGAATCGAAGGACAATGCGGCGATGCAGCGTCCCTTGGCGCCATAGACGACGACGAAGCGGCCCTCCTTCGGGCTTCCCTGCGCGAAGACCATGGCATCCGCCCCCTCGGTCAGGCCCACCGACTTGATGGTGACGCCGCCCTGGGACGACCAGAAAGCGGGCATCTCGGCATAGGCCGCGCCCGTGGCCGCTCCTGCCAGGAGGCGCCCGGCATGCTCGCCCTGGGCCACCGCGTGGCCCCAATGTTCGAGGGCGACGGGGCGGCCGTCGTAAAGCGGATGGGGGAACCGTGCCACGTCGCCGGCCGCGGCGATGGCCCTGTCGGGGCGTCCCTCCATGTCGAGGACGTAACCGGCCTCGTCGCAGAGGACGCCGCCTGGGCCGTCATCGAGCCCGGAACCGCTCAGCCATTCGGTGTTGCGCACCGCGCCCAACGCCACCACCACGAGGTCGGTTTCCACCTCACTGCCGTCATCGAGAATGGCCCGGACCACCCGGCCCGACGCATCGCCTTCGAGCCGCGCGACCTTGGTCCGGCTGCGCAGGTCGACGCCGAGAGCTCGGTGCAGGGCGGCGACGATCTCGCCCACCGGCTGCCCGAGGATTCTAGCGAGGGGTGCCGGTCCCGGATCGATCAGGGTGACGGTGCGGTCGAGGGCCCGGCAGGAGGCCGCGACCTCGCAGCCGATGAAACCCGCGCCGATGATGAGGACGCGCTTCGGGCCGGCGGCGAGCGCCCGCCGGAGGGCGGCGGCATCGTCGCGCCCGCGCAGGGTATGGACCCCGGCAAGGCCCGCCTCAGTCGGATTCGACCAGGGTCGGGCGCGCGATCCGGTGGCGATGAGGAGCCGGTCGTAGGACAGGGTCGCGCCATCGGCGAGGCGGACCTCGCGCGCCTGCCTGTCGAGGCCTGTGGCGGCGACGCCGAGCCGCCATTCGGCATCCAGAGCATGGAGGTTGGGCAGCGCGGTCGCCTCGGGCGCGATCTCGCCGGTGAGGGCGGCCTTCGAGAGCGGCGGCCGGTCGTAGGGGCGGTGCGGCTCGTCGCCGACGAGGGTGAGGCGTCCGGCAAAGCCCGCCTGGCGCAGGGCCTCGGCACCGCGCAGGCCCGCGAGGGAGGCGCCGACCACCACCGCATGTCCTTCGGCATTCCTGCTCGTCATCGGCCTTGCCGCTCCGGGTCCTCGACGCGGATCGCCTGGACCGGACAGGATACCCGCGCCCGCTCGATGGCGAGACGGTCGGACGCGGAGGGCGCGGGGTCGTAGAACAAAGCTTCGCGCCCATGCAGCACGAAATGCTCCGGCGCCGCGTAGCAGCACTGGGCGTAGGCCTGGCATCGGTTGAGATCGACGGTGACGCGCAGGGGCGAGCCGTTCGGCGGCGGGGAGGGATCGGGCATGGGGCTCGCTGAGGGAAGCACCCGACAAGGTTTCCCGCGTGCCGAGGTTCCGTCGCGAGCGCAAAGGTCGCGCGGGCGCTTTACGACGCGTCGTCGGCCCCGAGCTTCCTGTGCATCACCAGGGCATCGACCAGCCCGAGGCTCGGATGCCGGAACGCCTCGGGCAAGCGGGCGATCCGCGAGAAGCCGAGGCTTTCCCACAGGGCTACCGCGCGGGTGTTGCTGGCGACGACGAAATTGAACTGCATGGCGAGGAAGCCCTGGCGGGTGGCACCCTCGATCGCGTGCCGTCCCATGGCGCGGGCGATGCCGCGACCCACCGCATCGGCATGGGTCATGAACCCGGCATTGGCCACATGGGCTCCGCCGCCCTGCTGGTTCGCCTTCAGCATGTAGGTGCCGAGCACCCTGCCCCCGTCCAGGGCGACGAAGACCTGGTTTGCCGGGGCGAACCAGTAGGCCAGCATGGCCTCGCGCGAGCCGTCGCGGGGTAGCGCATAGGTCTCGCCGGCCCGGATCACCGGCTCGAGGATGGACCAGATCGCATCGGTGTCGCCGGGTTCCGCGGGGCGGATGAGGAGGGGTGTCGTCATGCCGTTCCGATCCTGCCCCAGCCGGGGAGTTTGATCGCGGGGCGGCGCAGGTCGAGCCCCGCGACGAGGCCGAGGAGGTTCAGCTCGATGCCCTCGACCCAGCCGACGGTGAGCCCGGCATAGCCGCTGAAGGTCAGCCGGATGCCGGTGCCGCTCGGCGTCCGCTCGACGATGCGGCCCGGCGGCGCCCAGTCCTTCCCCATGGCCGTCGGCGGCAGGATCGCCTGCGCCTCCGGAAGGCGGGCCAGCACATGGGCGGTGAAGCTGTTCGAGTTCGGCCCGGGCCAGGCCTGATAGGTGCCGAGCGCCCGGTAGGGATAATCGGCCACCGCCGCGCGGATCGACGGGATGGAGCGGGCCGCATCGTCCCCGTCGAGGGCGAGGACGGTCTGCGGATCGTTGCCGAACCAGCGTCCGTCCGCGGCCCAGCCGTCCGTGCGGACCGGCATCCCCCAGCCGACCACGTCGTAGCGGGTGTAGCGGGCGGCGCCGTCAGGCTTCACCACGATCCAGCTGTGATGGGCGAAGATCCCCCGCCAGCGCCCGACCCGCGCCGCATAGACCCGGACGAGTGCCGGGTCCGACGCTTTGGGCGGGCGCAACAGCCCGGCGCTCGACCAGTCGGCCACCGCCCAGTCCGCCGCACCACCGCCCCGCGCCATCCACCACAGGGCATGGCTGCCGAGCGGCAGAAGAAACAGACCGAGCAGGAGGAGGCAGAACACGCGAAAGATCGCGCCGAGGAGGGACAGGGAGATCACGACGGGGATCTTTGCCCGCGCGAGGCCGCGTGCAAGCGCCGCCTTCGTCGCATCCACAATCATCGCTCGCCGCCGACCGTTCCGGCGATGATGCGCATCGGCCACAGTCGGGTTTCAACCGCGACGCGGACCATATCTCCCCTTGCCGCATGAAACGCACTCAGCAATGAAACATTATAACATAGTGATTTCGGGGCGTGATGCGGATGAGACGATCGAGGATCTGGCTGGCCGGGACGATGCTGTCCGGTGCGGGCCTCACATCCGGCGCGATGATCGCCCCCGCCGCGGCCCAGCAGGCCGAGGCGACGCTCTCGGAACTGAGCGTGACCTCCGCGAGCCCGATCCTCCCCGCCCCCGGCCCTTCCGCCGCAGGGGGCTTTCCCACCGGTGTGCTGCCGGTCGTCGGCGACAGCCTCTCGCCCGTCACGGTGGTCACCCGCTCCGAGATTCAGCGCAACCAGCCCCGCACCCTCGGTGACGCCCTCTCCGACCGCCCCGGCATCTCGTCCTCGACCTATGCGCCCGGAGCGGCTTCGCGGCCGATCATTCGCGGCCTCGACAACGCGCGGGTGCGGATCCAGGAGAACGGCATCGTCAATGGCGGCGTGTCCGATCTCGGCGAGGACCATGCGGTGCCGGTCAACCCGCTCACCGCAGACCGGATCGAGGTGATCCGCGGCCCCGCGACCCTGCGCTACGGCTCGGGCGCCATCGGCGGCGTGGTCTCGTCCGAGAACAACCAGGTCCCCACCTTCATCCCGGCCCGGGGCGTCTCCGGCCAGGTCACCACCGGCTATTCCAGCGTCGATAACGGAAGGCTCGGCGCGGCGAGCGTCGATGCCGGGGCCAACGGCATCGCGGTCCATGCCGACGGCTTCAAGACGGCCACCGATTCCTACGCCATTCCCGGCGGCATCCAGCGCAACTCGGCCACCGAGACGCAGGGCGGCTCCATCGGGATCTCGGCCATCGGCGATCGCGGCTTCGTCGGCGTGTCGTTCAGCCACTACGAGGCGATGTACCAGATTCCCGGAGGCGACGCGGAGGAGGCCCGCACACGGCTGACCCCGAACCAGGATCGCGTGCTCGCCCGTGGCGAGTATCGGCCGCTTCAGGGGCCGTTCGAGGTTCTCCGGTTCTGGGCCGGCGGGTCGGTCTACCGCCATGAGGAGATCGGTATCGCGCATGAGGGTTCCGGGGGGGCGAACGGCCTCGAGGGCGTGCAGGCGATCTTCAAGAACCGCGAGGTCGAGGCCCGGTTCGAGGCGCAACACGTGCCGGTCGTCACCGCGCTCGGCACCCTCACCGGCGCGGTCGGTCTGCAGACCGGCCGGCGCGTCCTCAATTCGCAGCTCGAGAGCTTCCTGCCGGCCACGGAATCGCGTTCCCTCGCCACCTACCTGTTCGAGGAACTGGCGGTCGGGGGCGGCCTGCGCTTCCAGGCGGCGGGCCGCATCGGGAACGACCGGCTCAACAGCACCGCCACGCTGTTCCCCGCCGACTACCTGCCCAATGGCACGGATCCGTCGAGCTCCGCGCTGACGCGCCGCTTCGCCCCCAAGAGCCTCAGCTTCGGCGCGCTGCAGGACCTGCCCTACGGGTTCGTGGCGAGCGTCAACGGCTCCTATGTCGAGCGCGCGCCCACCAGCTACGAGCTGTTCTCGCAGGGGCCGCACGATGCCACCGCGACCTTCGAGATCGGTGACCCGACCCTGAAGCTGGAGCGCGCCCGCACGGTGGAGCTCAGCCTGCGCCGGGCCGAAGGCCCACTGCGCCTCGACGCCACCGGATACGTCACGCGCTATACCGGCTTCATCTACCGCCGGGATACCGGCAACCGCTGCGACGACGATTTCGCCTCCTGCGGCAGCGGCGACGAGTTGCGCCAGATCGTCTACTCACAGGCCAACTCGACCTTCTACGGCGCCGAGATCGGCGCGCAGCTCGACATCCTTCCCGTCGGCGACGGCTGGGCCGGGATCGAGGCGCAGTACGATTTCGTGCGGGCGCAGTTCGACGACGGTTCCTACGTTCCGCGCATCCCCCCCCATCGCCTGGGTGGCGGTGCTTTTCTGCGGGCGAATGGCTGGTTCGGCCGCGTGAACCTGCTCCACGCCTTCGACCATACCGAGATCGCGCCGTTCGAGACACTGACGCGGGGTTGGAACGATCTGCGCGCCGAGCTGGCGTATACGCAGTCCCTCGATCCGGTGATCTACGGTGCCAGCGAGGTGACGGTGGGGCTCCAGGGTCGCAACCTCCTGGATGACGACATCCGCAACTCGGCCTCGTTCAAGAAGGATGAAATCCTGCTGCCCGGCCGCAACGTCCGGCTGTTCCTAACGGCCCGGTTCTGAAGCCGGTCCCGGTCCCGTCAGGGGACCGGAACGGTCCGGCGCCGGACCGTCGCTCGCCGTGTCGGACAGTTAACTGCCCGCTCGGCGGCAAACCGTGCTAGAACACGGCCAACCCCGCACGAACCCGTGCCCTGGGCAACTCCATGAGGCCCAAGTGGCGAATGCGTTCAAGAGTGGTGCGTCTCAGTCGCGTACCACCAACGATTTCAACGAGCGGGCCAAGCAGCTCTCCGAGCGTCTCGGCGCCATCGAGAAGCCCGCGCAGATGAAGCGCGGCAACGCTCCGCGTCGTTCGTTCAAGGCCGGGCCCCGCCCCGAGGCGGATACGGAGCCCAAGGGCGAAGTCGAGACGACGTCCGAGAAGGACGAGGGCGAAGCCGAGAACGAGGCCTGACACAGGCGCTCTCGCTCGACTTCGGCGTGAGCCTCGGCGACGACGCGAAAGGGCCCGGATAGAAGCACCGGATACGAGATCCGGTACCACCATCCGAGCCCTTGGCGGTCATCGAGACGACGAGGCCTCCCTTACGAGGGATGGCCTATCCAGGCCTTCAGCGACGGGCCTTGGCCTTGCGAGCGGCATAGCGCGCATCGCGCTGGGCCTTCTTCTCGGCCAGGTCGATCGCCTTGCGCTCGGCTGCGAGACGAGTCTCTTCCTCTTCGCGGGCGATCTGGGCGGCGAGCTCCGCCTCTTCGCGAGCGCGCTTCTCCTCGGCAGCCTTCTTTTCGGCGGCGATGCGGGCGGCTTCGCGTTCGCGAGCCCTCTCGTCCCGGGCACGGGCGATTGCGGCGCGGGCCTGGGCCTTGGCAATCATTTCCGGGTCATCCGCCGGGGGACGGGCCTTGAATTTTTCCAGCAGCATCTGCTTGGCGCTGGCGGAGTTCTTACGGCGGTCGTCGAAATTCCTGTAGTCGAAGGCGCTCATCTGACCTTTCTCGGGTGGTGCGTCTCGGCCCGTTCCGCGAGCGGAAGCGCGCGGCGCTGAGCCTTGCTGTGAATCATCGAAGGACGGAATCGAATCGGATAGCCCAATGACTCACGATTCGGCCGGAATCAACTGAAGCCGCCCATGGCAGGGCGGCTTCTTATGCATGTGTTGAACAAAGGCCTCACCGGGAGTGCCCTCGTTCGTCCAGACCTCAGGCGGCCTGGAGGTTGCCGGCGGATTGCTTGCCGGTGCGGCGGTCGTTCTCGATCTCGTAGGACAGCTTCTGCCCCTCGATGAGGTTGCGCATGCCGGCGCGTTCCACGGCCGAGATATGGACGAACACGTCCTTGCCGCCGTCATCCGGTTGAATGAAGCCGTAGCCCTTGGTCTCGTTGAACCATTTCACGGTGCCCGTGCTCATGGATATGTCCTTCTCGCCGTCGGGAGGAACGCGATTGCAGGGGTCGCGCCCTCGTCTCGAATAAAGTGTGGAGGGGCCTCTCGGGCCGCGGTTACGCTACGCGCGGCCGACAGGGCGCAGGGTCTCGGAGATGCGATGGGATCGAAGCGACGGCCCGCGGCAGTTCTGCAGCGACTGCTGGGCGTGCGACCCGGAATGAACCGGCAGGGGATCGTTGAAGACAAGGTCCGATAGGTGAAAGTTAGGGTGCCTGCGATTCTCAGACAAGGCTCCCGGCCGTTCCGGGTTCCCGACATGGCCTGCGATTTCCATCGCGAAAGCGAGCCGACTGAATGACGGACGGGTTCTGCGGCGCGGACATGACGGGGCCCGGCTGCGGCACTGCCTGTGGTTGCCCTCGCCGGGGGCGACGGCTAGGCTTGCCACTCTGCGACATGGGGCGAGGAACGACCTTAACGACCCGGTGAGGGGTCGTCACGGAAGGTTGACCGGCATCGAAGCGGAGGCGGGATGACGGAATCGAAGGTGGGCGGACGAACCGTCGGGGTTGCGCCGTGGCGGATCACGAGGGCGGGTCGCGCTTCGTGATGTCGGGCATGCAGAATTCCAAAGGCAGGGGTTTGAGACACGGTTGCGCGGGCGTGGCCATGGCCGTCCTCGGCGGCGTGTCGATGGCCGCCCTCGCCTCCTCCCCGGCCGTCGCCTTCGACCTGTTCGGCCTGTTCGGCTCCGAGGAGGAGCCGCCGGCGCCGAGCCGCGAGACGCTGCCCTATTCGGTGAAATTCCAGGGGCTCGAGGACGACGACGTTCTACAGGCCCTGCAGGACACCTCCACGCTCTATCGCCTGCGCCAGGACGCGCCGCCCGATGGCGAGGGCATCGTGCGGCGGGCGGAGGCGGACCTTCGCCGCCTGTCCGACGTGCTCTCCGGCTACGGTTACTACCAGGGCAAGGTCGCCATCCGCATCGACGAGGTCGAATTGTCCGGCGAGGCCTCGGTGGCGGCTGCGGCGCGGGCCGCCGAGGGCGGCCGGAACCGGGCCTTGGTGCCCGTGAAGATCGTCGTCGATGCCGGTCCGCTCTACAAGCTCCGCACGGTGGCGGCCTCCGATCCGCGCGGCAACGATTTCCCGTCCGAGGTGCTGCCCGAGCGTTTCGTCCGGGTGGGCGACGACGTCCCCGCCCGCTCGGCCACCGTGCTGGCCCGCGAGGCGAAGATCGTCGATCGCTTCCGCGCCCTGGGCCATCCCTTCGCCAAGGCGGTCTCGCGCGATCCGGTGGTGGATGACGCCGCCCATGTCATGGACGTCCGCTTCACCATCGATCCCGGCCCCATAGCGGGGCTGGGCGAGGTCGCCGTGCGCG
Organism: Methylobacterium bullatum; assembly: GCF_014845095.1. GTDB lineage: Bacteria > Pseudomonadota > Alphaproteobacteria > Rhizobiales > Beijerinckiaceae > Methylobacterium > Methylobacterium bullatum. The sequence goes on from NZ_NKUG01000066.1 coordinate 11,270, forward strand.
GCACCACCGGCATCGACCCGGCGGTGGTGCGCTCCTTCATCTACAGCGAGCCGGGCGACCCCTATTCGCCCAAGGCCGTGGCCGACATCCGCCGGTCCGTCGCCAAGGTCGAGGCCTTGGGCTCGGTCCGGGTGCGCGAGGGCGAGGCGCTCGACGCGCAGGGCAACCTGCCGATCTTCGTCGACGTGACCGAGCGCGACCGCAACCTGATCGGGGTCGCGGCCCGCTTCTCCACGGTCGATGGCCCGGGCATCCGTGCCTATTACGCCAACCGCAACCTGTTCGGCGGCGGCGAGACCCTGCGGCTCGACGCCGACATCTACTATCTCGGCAACGACCTCTACGCTGCGCAGCGCAAGGCCGCCGGGATCGATTCGAACGGCTTGGGCGGCCGGATCTCCGCGACCTTCGTCAAGCCGGCCCTGTGGGGCACGCGCAACGATCTCGTGGCCAATGTCTTTGCGGGCCGCGAGGCCCAGCAATCCTACGTCTCGGACGCGGCCGGCGGCACGATCGGCATCCGGCACCGGTTCTCCGACACGTTCTACGCGCAGATCGGCATCGACGGTCAGGCCGGCCGCTCGCAGGACGCGCTCGGCAAGGTCGATTACCGCCTCGTCGGCGTGCCGCTGTCGGTGGCCTACGACTCCACCGACAACCTGCTCGACCCGACGCAGGGGTTCCGGGCCACCGCCTCGGTGACCCCCTATGCCGGGTTCCTCGGCTCGGATCCGTCGATCTTCGTCGCCAAGGCGCAGGGCTCGACCTACTACGCCATCGACGACGAGGCCCGCTACATCCTCGCCGGCCGCATCGGCTTCGGTTCGATCTCGGGCGCGAGCCTCGAGGACATCCCGGCCAATATCCGCTTCTTCGCCGGCGGCGGCGGCTCGGTGCGCGGCTTCCCCTACCGCACGCTGGGCCCGCGCGGGCCGTTCAACCTGCCGGTAGGCGGGCGCAGCCTCCTCGAAGCGTCGGTGGAGGCGCGGGTCAAGATCACCGACACGATCGGGATCGTGCCGTTCTTCGACGCCGGCACCGCCTTCGAGGGCAGCCTGCCGGATTTCGAGGAGCGCATCCGCTACGCCGCGGGCCTCGGCCTCCGCTACTATACCGGCATCGGCCCGATCCGCGTCGACGTGGCGTTCCCCCTCGACCGCATCAAGGGGAACCGCGAGCGTCCCGTGGCCCTGTACATCAGCCTGGGGCAGTCGTTCTGATGGAATTTTTCGGACGGGTTTCCGGTCGGTGCGCATCGACCCTCCCCCCTCTGCGGGGGAGGGTGTCTGCGGAGCAGGCGGGAGAGGGGACGACCTCTCCGAATGCGGCGCTCCCCTTTCCCGACCCGCTTCGCGGGCCACCCTCCCCCGCAAAGGGGGGAGGGAGAACGCGCGTCATCGTGGCCGTCATCGGCCTGACCGTCTGCATCGCCGTTCCCGCCACCCACACCCGTGCCGACGACGGCGAGAAGACCGTGCTCGGCGGGCTCCTGTCGAAGGCTTTGTCCACGCCGGGCTCCCAGGTGTCCATCGGTGCCGTGGACGGGGCGCTGTCTTCCAACGCCACGATCCGCGACGTGGTGATCAGCGATCGCAACGGCGCCTGGCTGAAGCTCGACAAGGCGCGCCTGGTCTGGAGCCGCCTCGCCCTCCTCTCGGGTCGCCTGCAGGTGGACAGCCTGGAGATCGGCCGCCTCGAAGTGCTGCGCCGTCCCCTCCCCGCCCCGGTCTCGGCGACGCCGGAACCCGATGGCTCGCTGCTGCCCGAATTGCCCGTGAAGGTGGAGATCACCGCCTTCAAGCTCGCCGAACTCGTCCTCGGCGAGACCGTCTCCGGTCAGCCGGCGCGCCTGTCCGCCGAGGGGAAGGCCAAGCTCGGCGCCCCGTCCGAAGGGCTCGACCTCGACCTGTCCGTGCGCCGCCTCGACGCCACCGGGCAGTTCGTCGCCCGCCTGCTCTTCGTGCCCAAGGGCGAGAAGCTCGAGGTGAAGACCACCCTGGTGGAGGCCGCCGGTGGCCTCCTCTCCAAATTCGCCAATCTCCCCGGCGAGCCGCCGATCAACCTCGATCTCGACGGACGCGGCACCCTCGATGCCTGGAACGCCCGGCTCGATTTCGATGCCGGCCCCGATCTCGGCGCCAAGGGCACGGCCCGCATCGCCCGCGCCGGCGCCGACCGCTCCCTCACCCTCGACCTCTCCTCGCGGATCGAGGGCCTCCTGCCCGGCCCGGCGGCGGCGATCTTCTCCGGCACCACCAAGCTCGACGGCGCCCTGCGCTTTGCCGATAACGGCGCGTTCGGCATCGACCGCCTCGCCCTCGCCTCCCGCACCGCCCGCCTCGACGCGTCGGGCGGCCTCACGCCCGACCGGGTCGCCGACTTCACGATCTCCGCCCGCGCCGTCCCCACCGAGGGCAGCGTCACCAAGGCGGCCAATGCCGAACTCGACACCCTCGTCTTCGACGGGACGGTGAAGGGGCCGATCGCGCGGCCACGGGTGAATGGCGACCTCAAGGCGGCGGGCCTGCGCGCGGACGGCAACGTCCTCGAACGGATCGCCGCCAGCCTCGCCATGGAACCCACGGGCGGCGATCCCAGCGCCACCCGCTTCGCGCTCCGTGCGGATGCCAATGTGGAGGGGTTGAAGCTCGCCGACCCGGCCCTGCGCCGGGCGGTCGGATCGCGCGGTGCCTTCACCTTCCGGGGCACGCTCCAGCCCGACGGCGTGGTCGATGTGGCGGCGTTCGATCTCGACGCGCCCACCGCCACGCTCTCCTATGCCGGCCGCGTCGGCCAGAACACGCTCACCGGCACGCTGAAGGCGGGGCTCGCCGACCTCTCCGCCTTCTCCGATGTCGCCGACCGGACTCTGGCCGGCAGCGTCGCCGTGAAGGCGAATTTGAGCGGGGACCCCGCCCGCAAGGCAGTGACCGCCGATGTGGACGCGACGACAAAGGGACTCGTCCTCGGCCTGCCGGCCCTCGACCGGCTCCTGGGCCGCGAGCCGCATTTCTCGGGCAGGCTCTCGCAGGTCTTCGACGGCTACAGTTTCGACGGCGTGAAGCTCGACGGCGCCGAAATGGTGGCCCGGCTGGAGGGCAAGGCCACGGCACGCCTCGCCGACGCCAAGCTCCTGGTGGACGTGAAGACCCTCTCGGCCGTCGATCCGCGCCTTGCCGGCCGCGCCCTCCTCGACGGGCGGCTCTCCGGAACCCTGGAGAAGCCGGACCTCACCGCCACCCTCACCGCCGCGGACGGACGGGCGCTCGGCCGCCCGATCCGGGACGTGCGCGTGGCCGCGACGCTCAAAGACCTCACCGGGGCGCTCGACGGAACGATGGCGCTGGGCGGCGAGATCGGCGGCAAGACCCTGCGCGGGGACGTGCATCTCGCCCGCACGGGTGCGGATTGGTCCCTCGACCGGCTCGCGGTGAATCTCGGCTCGGCCACCCTCGCCGGCAAGGCGGCCGTCGATGCGGCGACCCTCCTGACTCAGGGCAGCGTCACGCTCTCGGCCGCCAATCTCGACGACCTGTCGCCGCTCGCCCTCACGCCGCTGGCCGGAAGCCTCGACGCGACCGTCGCCCTCTCGCGCGAGGGAGGACGCCAGGACGCGTCGGTGAAGGCGAAGGGCGCCTCCCTGCGCTCGGGCGAGATCGGCCTCGCGCAGCTCGACGCCGATCTCACCGGCCGCGATCTCCTCGCCCATCCCGTGGTGGACGGGCGGGTCAATGCCGACCGGGTCATCGCCGCCGGCGAGTCTATCGACACCGTGCGCCTCCTGGCCGTGGGGTCGCCCAATGCCAGCGACATCACCCTCACCGCCAAGGCGCGTGGGTTCGATCTCGACGGTGCCGCCCGGCTGGTTCCGGCCGAGGCCACGCGGATCGAGCTGTCGCGCTTTTCCGCGTCACGCGGCAAGGACCGCCTGGCCCTGGCCGGTCCCGCCACGATCACCCTCGACAAGGGCTCGGCCGTCATCGACGGTCTCGTCATCGCCGCCGGTACCGGGCGGGTCAGCCTCGCCGGACGGGCCGGATCGAATGTCGACCTGAAGCTCGGTATCCGGGCGCTGCCCCTGGCGCTTGCCCGTATCGCCTCACCGAGCCTCGCCCTCACCGGCACCCTCGACGGGGACGCCGATATCCGCGGCACGGCCTCACGGCCGGAAGGGCGCTATGCCCTGTCGGTGGCGAAGGTCGTGACGCCGGAGACGCGCAAGGCCGGCCTGCCGCCCATCGACGCCAAGGCGAGCGGCACCCTGAGCGACGGCCGCGCCGGGATCGAGGGCCGGGTCTCGGCCGGTCGCGGGGCCGAACTGACGCTTGCCGGCTTCCTGCCCGTCTCGGCGGGCGGACCCATCGCCCTGAAACTGCGCGGCACCTTCGACGCGGCCATGGCCAACAGCCTGCTCAGCGTCGGCGGCCAGCGGGTCGCCGGCCGGATCGCCCTCGACGGGGGCGTGTCGGGCACCCTCGACGCGCCCCGTGCCGAGGGTGCCGCCACCCTCTCCGGCGGCAGCTTCACCGATCCGCTCCAGGGCATCGCCCTCAAGCAGATCGAGGGCCGCGTCACCGGGCGCGGCGATACCCTCGTGGTGGAGCGCCTCACCGCGCAGACCCGGAACGGCGGCGGCCTCCAGGCCAGCGGCCGCGTGGCCCTGGACCCGAATGGCGGGTTCCCCGGCACGTTCAAGATCACCGCCGAGCGGGCCGAGCTCGTCTCCAGCCCCATCGTCACCGCCACCGCGAGTCTCAACCTCGCCTTGAGCGGTCCTCTGGCGCGGACGCCGAAAGTGTCGGGGCGGGTCGACCTCGTCTCCGTCGACGTGACCGTCCCCGATCGCCTGCCCGCCACGGTGCAGCCCCTGCCCGGCGTGCGCCGGGTCAATACGCCCGCGGACGTGCGGGCGCGCGTCGATGCGAAAGCCGACCGCAAGGCGAAGGTCGCGGCTCTGGGCAAGCGCAGGAAGGCGCCTCCACCCTTCGACGCGACGCTGGACGTGGCCGTCCATGCGCCGAACCGCATCTTCGTGCGCGGGCGCGGCATCGACGCGGAACTCGGCGGCGACCTGCGCCTCACCGGTACCTCACGCGACCCGGTGGCGGTGGGTGATTTCGCCATGCGCCGCGGCCGTCTCAGCATCATCGGCCAGCGCCTCGACTTCACCCGTGGCCGCCTCGCCTTCAACGGCGAACTCGCGATCCCCGATCTCGACTTCCAGGCCGAGACCAAGGCCGCCGAGGTCACCGCCCGCGTCGCCGTGACCGGCCCGGCCAACCAGCCCGACTTCGTCCTCACCTCCGACCCGTCCCTGCCGCAGGACGAGGTGCTGTCACGGCTGCTGTTCAAGAAGGCGGCCGGGGGGCTGTCGCCGTTCCAGGCGTTGCAGCTCGCCCAGGCGGTGTCGCAGCTCTCCGGCGGTGCCGGCGGCCCGGACGTGTTCGAACAGGCCCGCAAGGGCCTCGGCCTCGACAGCCTCGACGTCTCCACCGGCGCCAGCGGCGGGCCGGCCCTGGGGGCCTCGCGCTACCTCAGCGACCGTCTCAGTGTCGGCGTGAAGGCGGGCGCCAAGCCGCAGGATACCGCCGCCACCGTGGATTACGACGTGACCCGCCGCATCAAGATCCAGGGCGAGGCCGGCAGTGACGGCCGCACCGCCGTGGGGGTGGGCGCAGAATGGGAATATTGACGGCGTCGGAGCGAATGACCGGCACCGGAGCGGTCCCGAAGACGTTACCGACCGGCAGAACTCTCACGGCCACGGCGGCACGACGGCTGACATAGCCTGCCGTGCCGAGCGGAGAGTGCTCGCCACATCGGGAAGGGGCACGCCGAATGATGGGCTGGTTTCGGGCCTTGATGCCGCGGGAGGATCGCTTCTTTGACCTGTTCGAGCGCCATTCCCAGACCCTCGTCGCGGGTGCGGAGGCGCTCCAGGGCGTCCTGAAGGGCGGCGACGGCGTGCCGGACTACTGCCAGGTGATCGTCGACCGTGAGCATGAGGCCGACGCGATCACCGCTGAGGTCCTGCTCGCGGTCCGGCGCAGCTTCATCACCCCGTTCGACCGCGGCGACATCAAGGACCTGATCCAGTCGATGGACGACGCCATCGACCAGATGAACAAGACCGTGAAGACCATCGCCCTCTACGAGATCCGCTCCTTCGAGCCTCTCATGCGCGAGATGGGCGATACCGTGCTCGAGGCGGCGCGTCTCACGGCCGAGACGATCCCCCTGCTCAACGCCGTCGGCACCCATGCGGGACGCATCAACACCCTCACCGAGCGCATCACCCGCGTCGAGGGCCGCTCGGACGAGTTGCAGGAGCGTGGCCTCAAGGCCCTCTACCGCGCCCATCGCAAGGATGGTGGCGACGGCGACACCATGGCCTACATCATCGGCGCCGAGATCTACGGGCACCTGGAGGATGTGGTCGACCGGTTCGAGGACGTCGCCAACGAGATCAGCGGCATCGTGATCGAGAACGTGTGACGGGCATGGACGCCGCCTCCCTCGCGCTGCCGGCGCTGGCCGGCCTCATCGCCGTTGCCCTCTTCTTCGACTTCCTCAACGGCCTGCACGACGCGGCCAATTCCATCGCCACCATCGTCTCGACCCGGGTGCTGCGCCCGCAATACGCGGTGCTCTGGGCGGCGTTCTTCAACTTCATCGCGTTTCTGTTCTTCGGCCTTCACGTGGCGCAGACCCTGGGGACCGGGATCGTCGATGCCGGGATCGTCGATCCGCGCGTCATCCTGAGCGCGCTGGTCGGCGCCATCGTCTGGAACATCGCCACCTGGGTGCTCGGCATCCCGTCGAGTTCTTCGCACGCCCTGGTCGGTGGCCTCGTCGGGGCGGGCGTCACCAAGGCGGGGCTCGACGTCGTGGTCTGGTCCGGCCTGTCGAAGACGATCGCCGCCATCGTGCTCTCGCCGCTCGTCGGATTCCTGCTCGCCCTCCTCCTCGTACTGATCGTGTCCTGGACCTGCCGGCGCGCCACGCCGTTCGGGGTTGACCGGAGCTTCCGCCTCCTGCAATTCGTCTCGGCCTCGCTCTATTCCCTCGGCCATGGCGGCAACGACGCCCAGAAGACCATGGGGATCATCGCGGTGCTGCTCTACTCGCAGGGGCATCTGGGGAGCAGCTTCCACGTGCCGCTCTGGGTGGTCCTGGCATGCCAATCGGCGATGGCGCTCGGAACCCTTCTCGGCGGCTGGCGCATCGTCCATACGATGGGCTCGAAGATCACCCGCCTCAACCCGATGCAGGGCTTCTGCGCCGAGACGGGTGGCGCCATCACCCTGTTCCTGGCAACCTGGCTCGGTATCCCGGTCTCGACCACGCACACCATCACCGGCGCCATCGTCGGCGTGGGCGCGGCCCGCCGGACCTCGGCGGTGCGTTGGGGCATCGCCGGCAACATCGTCGTCGCCTGGGTCCTGACCCTGCCCGCCGCGGCCCTCATCGCGGCATGCTGCTACGTCCTGACGGGCTGGCTCGCCTGAACGATCTCGCCCGGCGCGCCTGGAGCCCTGACGCCGCGAACCTCCGCGCGAGACCTCTGTGCGCGTGGTCGGGGGAGATCAGGCACGACTCACGCTACAGCTGCTGCACGGGGATTGGCGGCAAGTCGTGATGCTCATGGATACTGAAACAGTTTCGCGGTAACGTTTTCGTGAGTTTGGCGTGACAATGCATGGCTTGTCGTTATTCAAGTTATCGAGGGGAATTCGAGTTTTTATTTAGGTGTCTTGGAATACGCGACCGTTCAGGGAAGATAAATATAAATCACTTTCAAGACGAATTATATTGCACGCAAGTAGTCATGGAATATTAAATAAGATTCTCTATCCGGTTGATATTGCCGTATCGTTTGGGGGGGTATAAGTCATGCGTTTGTCGGTCAAGACCATGCTGATCGGTCTGTTCAGCATCGTCGTTTCGATTTCGGCCGCGCAGGGCTTGGTGGCCCTATACAAGCTCCAAGACATCGGCACGAAGATCGACGTGCTGGTCGACAATGCCGTGCCGTCGGTGACTCAGGCCGACAAGATCAACCGGCTGGTGCTCCGTGTCCGCACGACACAGCTGCGCTACCTGACCGCTCCCAACAGTACGGTCGAACAGGCCGATCTCAAGCTCGCGAATGAGCTGATGCTGGAGCGCAACAAATCGGTTGAAGACTACAAGCCCCTGATCACCGGAGCGGATGAGAAGGCCGCCTACGACGATCTCACTGCCAGGATGGAGATTCTGAAGGCCGATTGGAGGAAGCTCCGTTCCATGCGCGAGACCGACAGGGACCAGGCGCTGAGCTTCTTCCGCGAAGGCAACCACGCGAATTATCGGGCGGTCGCCGACGCGGCCACCCGTCTGGTGGAGATCAATGTGGCGGCCGCCAACGCCGCCGGAGAGGCGGCGCGCAGCCAGCAGGCCGAAGCGATCCGGATCTCGGCCATCATGCTCACGGTCTGCCTCGTGATGGCGGTCTCGGCCATGATCTTCTCGTTCCTCGGCGTGGCCCGCCCGATCGAGCGCATGACCCAGGCCATGCGTCACATCGCCGGCGGTGACGAGACGACCGCCGTGCCCTCCATGGGCCGCCGCGACGAGATCGGCGAGATGGCCCAGGCGGTGGAAGTGTTCCGGACCAACCTGATTCGCACGCGTCAGCTCGAAGAGGACACGGTCCTCGCTCGGGCTTCCGCCGAGGAGCAGCGCCGGGCGGGCATGCGCAAGATGGCCGAGGATTTCGAGACGGCCGTCGGCGGCATCATCGGCATGGTTTCCTCTTCGGCCACCGAGCTTCAGGCCACGGCGCAGGCCATGACGGTGACGGCGACGCAGACCGCGTCGCAATCCACCACCGTCGCCGCCGCCGCCGAGGAAGCCGCCGTCAACGTCAACACGGTGGCCGCCGCCGCCGAGGAACTCGGCACATCGGTGCAGGAGATCGGTCGGCAGGTTTCGAGCTCCGCCACTCTCGCGCAATCCGCCGTCTCCGAGGCCGACACCACGGCGGTGCTCGTGCAGGAACTCAGCGGCGCCGTCAGCCGGATCGGTGACGTGGTGAGCCTGATCTCGACCATCGCCAGCCAGACCAACCTGCTGGCCCTCAACGCCACCATCGAGGCCGCCCGCGCCGGCGAGGCGGGCCGGGGCTTCGCGGTGGTCGCCGCCGAGGTGAAGGAACTGGCCAACCAGACGGCCCGCGCCACGGAGGAGATCTCCCAGCAGATCGGCTACATCCAGGGCGCCACCGGCCAAGCGGTCTCGGCCATCGGTTCGATCACGACGCGGATCCGCGACATCAATGCCGTGGCGACTGCCATCGCGGCGGCGGTCGAGCAGCAGAGCGCGGCGACCCAGGAGATCGTGCGCAACGTCTCGCAGGCCTCGGCCGGTACCAACGAGGTGACGAGCAACATCGCCGGCGTGGCCAGTGCTGCCGAAGAGACCGGAGCCGCCGCGAGCCAGGTGCTCGGCGCCGCTGGCGAACTGTCCCAGCAATCCGAACATCTCACCGGAGAAGTGCACCGCTTCCTCGCCACGGTGCGGGCCGCCTGACCCGACTCCACCGCGCGGACCTGCAAACGGGTCGGGCTCGCGGGAGCCCGGCCCGTTCTCATGTCGACCGACCGGGTTCACCCCCGGAGGGCGAAACCCTCACCGTCCGTCGGCCACTCTCTGTCCCGTCTCGCCGTAGCCGAGGCGGGCTCCCTGGCGGTTGACGCTTCCGAATCGCAGGACGGCCTGTTCGAGGTAGTCGATCGCATCGATGAGGGCATCCCGCGCGGCCCCGACCGTCTCCTCGCCGTCCTCGGGCGGCGTCTCGGCGAGATTGACCGCGGCGATGAGGACCCGGTCACGCTCCTCTTCGATGCGGCGGTCGCGTTCCACATGTCCGCGCACATCGGCATCGAAGGCCTCGACCACCGCCCAGGGCAGTGCGTCCTTCGACGACGATGCGTCGAACGCGCGGGCCTTGCGCCGGGCCTGCGTGGCCGCCGCCCTGACGATGTCGGCAAGCTTGGCATCCATGGTCGGTCTCCTGGGGTGATCGGGTTCGAGGCGCTTTGGTTGCCGTGCATCCCCTCGCCCCGCCCGCGGGGAGAGGGGGAAACCAGCCGCTCAGCTCCTCAGCCCCGGTGCCTCCTGGCCGGTGCGCGCGACGTATTCGGTGTAGCCGCCGCCATATTGATGGATGCCGTCGGCGGTGAGTTCGAGGACGCGGTTCGACAGGGCGGCGAGGAAGTGCCGGTCGTGGCTCACGAACAGCATCGTGCCCTCGTAGTTCGCGAGCGCGGTGATGAGCATCTCCTTGGTGCCCATGTCGAGGTGGTTGGTCGGCTCGTCGAGGACGAGGAAGTTCGGTGGGTCGAACAGCATCTTGGCCATGACCAGCCGGGCCTTCTCGCCGCCCGAGAGCACGCGGCAGCGCTTCTCCACGTCGTCGCCCGAGAAGCCGAAGCAGCCGGCCAGCGCCCGCAAGCTCCCCTGCCCCGCCTGCGGGAACGAGCGCTCCAGGTCCTGGAATACGGTGAGCTCGCCGTCGAGGAGGTCCATGGCGTGCTGGGCGAAGTAGCCGAGCTTGACGCTTCCCCCCACCGCGATGCTGCCGTCGTCGGGCGGGGTCGAGCCGGTCACGAGCTTGAGCAGGGTCGACTTGCCGGCGCCGTTGATGCCCATCACGCACCAGCGCTCCCGGCGGCGGATGGAGAAGTCGAGCCCCTCGTAGATGGTGCGGCTGCCGTAGCGCTTGTGCACGTTCTTGATGATGACGACGTCGTCGCCGGAGCGCGGCGCCGGCTGGAACTCGAACGCCACCGATTGCCGGCGCTTGGGGGGCTCCACCCGCTCGATCTTGTCGAGCTTCTTCACCCGGCTCTGTACCTGCGCGGCGTGGGAGGCCCGCGCCTTGAACCGCTCGATGAACTTGATCTCCTTGGCGAGCATCGCCTGCTGGCGCTCGAACTGCGCCTGCTGGTGCGTCTCGTTGAGCGCCCGCTGCTGCTCGTAGAAGACGTAATCCCCCGAATAGGTGGTGAGGGTGCCGCCGTCGATCTCGATGACCTTGGAGACGATGCGGTTCATGAACTCGCGGTCGTGCGAGGTCATCAGCAGGGCGCCCTCGTAGTTCTTGAGGAAGGCTTCCAGCCAGATCAGGCTTTCGAGATCGAGATGGTTGGAGGGCTCGTCGAGGAGCATCACGTCCGGGTTCATCAGGAGGATGCGGGCCAAAGCCACGCGCATCTTCCAGCCGCCCGAGAGCTTGCCGACGTCGCCGTCCATCATCTCCTGGGAAAAGCTCAGGCCCGCCAGAACCTCGTAGGCCCGGCCCTCGAGGGCGTAGCCGTCGAGCTCCTCGAACCGGGCCTGGACCTCGCCGTAGCGCTCGACGAGGGCATCCATCTCGTCCATCCGGTCCGGATCGGCGAGGCCGGCCTCGATCTGCTTCAGTTCTGTGGCGACCACGCTCACCGGGCCGGCCCCGTCCATCACGGCGGAGACGACGGAGCAGCCGGCCATCTCGCCGACATCCTGGCTGAAATAACCGATGGTGATGCCCCGGTCGGTGGCGACCTGGCCCTCGTCGGGCTCCTCCTCGCCGGTGATCATCCGGAACAGGGTGGTCTTGCCGGCGCCGTTCGGCCCCACGAGGCCGACCTTCTCGCCCTTCTGGAGCGCGGCCGACGCCTCGATGAAGACGATCTGCCGTCCGTTCTGCTTGCCGATTTTCTCGAGGCGGATCATGCGCGCATCGGTGTCCTGAGATGTGTCCCGCGGCCTTACGGCATGGAGCGCGGAAGCGGAAGGCGGGCGCTCCCGCCACCATGCGTCGCGTTTGGACACCGCCCGGTCGATCGCGTATCCACGCCCCAGCCCATTCCGTGAGGTGCCCTGCCCCGTGCCGGTCCAGTCGCTGATCCTCTATCCCGATCCAAGGCTGCGCTTGGCCGCCGAGCCGGTCACCGTGTTCGACGACGCCCTGCGGCGGGATGCTGGGGAGCTGGTGGAGGCCCTCTCCCGCGTCTCCGCCATCGGTCTCGCCGGGCCGCATGTGGGCTGGCTCGCCCGGGTGGTGGTCCTGCGCCTGGAGCCGGGCACGCCGGCTTCGATCTACGTCAATCCGCAGATCACCTTCGCGTCGGACGAGACCGCTCCCCAGACCGAGGGCAGCGTCTCCATGCCCGGCGTCACGGACGTCGTGGAGCGGGCGGTGACGGTGCGGCTGCGCTACGACGACCTCGACGGGACCGGGCATGAGATCGAGGCGGAGGGGTTCGAGGCGGCCTGCCTCCAGCACGAAATCGACCAGCTCGACGGCATCTTCTGGATCGAGCGCCTGTCGCGGCTTCGGCGGGAGCGGGCCGTGAAGCGCTATGCCAAAGCGAAGCGGGCGGCATGAGAAACGGGTATCGTCGCCACCTGCCGGCAGCCGTGATCCTCGCCGTCGCGGCAGGATGCCCGCACGCCGAAGCGCAGCCGGCCAAGCCCCCCGCGCCTCCGGTTTCCGCATCGGCCTCGGCGCCCGCGATCGGCTGTCCGTCGCTCGCCAACCTACGTCTTCTCCTTCGGCAATCGGGGGGCGACGCGAAGATCGCGGCGGCGACCCTGGCCGATCCCAAGGCCGATCACCTGAGCTGCAACCTCCTCGGCCGCGATACCGTGAATGCCATCACCGACCACGCGGCGCTCAACGGCAACGAGTACGATTGCGTCGGCGTCACCGGGACCAGCATCTGTTCCTGGACCATCGCGGGAACGGTCGTCCCGGTCGATCCCGCGCGCGCGGCCAAGAAGGCGCCTCCCGCCAAAGCCAAGCGCTGACGGCCGATCCTGAACCGCCACAGGTGGTGGACGGCTCATCGGTCGCGGCCGCCGATGCCCCGGGCGCCCTATATTCCCGCCGCTAAAGCAACGCCGGAGGAGGTCACGCCATGATGCCGCAGAAGCGCTGGGGATTCGTCATCCTGCTCGTCATGGCTGCGACGAAGGCGGCCTCGGCCGGCGATGCCTCGCCGCGCGACGTCGTCGCCTGCGATACGTTGGTTCAACTGCGTGTCCTGATGGGACGGACGCCATCCGATCCTGCCGCGGCATCGGCCGATCTCTCCGGTCATCCCGGATGCCGCCGAATCGCCCGTGATCGCGTCGGCGCTCCCGAGCACCGCGCCATGATCGGCGGAGCCCCGTTCGAATGCCTCGCGGTGACCGGGGAGGCCTCCTGCCTCTGGATCATGCCGTAGGCGTCGATTCCTGCCGAAACCGGATCTTCGGTGGATAATACCGATGCGCTTTCCGTCGATCCGCCCTAACTTGGCCGTAACGACGGGGGCGGAAATGATGGGCGGAACGGCCGGATCGTGCGGTAGGAATGCGGTGGCGCGCCGGCGAGGCTGGATCGTGGGAATCGCCGTTGTGGGATTGTTGGGAATCGTGTCCCCGACCCATGCCGAGGCCCCGATCAAGAGCCCTCAGGACGCCGCCTGTCGCAACGAGGCGCGCGCGAAGGTGTTCGTCACGCCCGACCCGGGTGGGATCGGGCTCTACGCCATCGGCCGTCAGATCTACTCGGCCTGTATGGCGCGCTCGCAGCCCCGCACCGCTCGTCGGCGGCGCTAAAAGTGCCTCACGAAACTCCCGATCACGGTCGGTCATCGCTCCGGCCATGAAGGCGGAGCGGGAGTTTTGTAAGAGGCACCGAGCTGGGGATCAGACGCTGCGCGGAGCGCCGATGCGTGCCCGCAGACGCAGGCGCAGGTTTTCGTTGGCCGTGGCGTCCGCATCCACCGCGAACATCAGCCGGAGCAGCCGGCTGATCGGGGTCGTGCCGTCCTCGACTGCGGCCTCGACCTGGTCCTGGAGCGCCATCCGCTCGTAAGGACGCTGAGAATCGAAGCTCGACTGGGCCTGCTGCGCCATGGTCTGCGTTCCGTCGCTCGGGGTCATTTTCCCCGGGCGGTTGGCTACGCGAAGACGTCCGCCTCCGCCAGTCCCTTTCGTCGACTATTCATAGCCGACGACCGGTTCTGACGCATTTGTGTCATGTGTGGCTTGCAGAGCGGTTCCAGACAGGACGCTCAGCGCGGGACGATATGGAGCCCGTCATCGGGGAGCAGGTTGCGCGCCGGACCACCGGTTTGCTGCCCGCGCCCCTGCTGGTAATAGGGCAGTTCCGGCCGGCGGTCGTTGTCACTGCCCGAATCGTATTCCCAGGCCTGGTTCCAGGGCGCGCGACCGCCCACGCCGATGCCGCCGGTGGAATCGACCTCCCGCAGCACCGGCCGCTCCCGATAGGGGCCGGCCCCAGCCTCGGCAGCCGAAGAGGCGGCGACCAGGGGCACGGCCATCATCGACACGGCGAACAAGGCGGAGAGGGCGGTCTTCATGGCGGGCCTCGAAAGGGTGGGCCGGGAATCGGCTCGCGTCGATGCGATGACCGTATAACGGCAAAGGTTGTCGCGCCGTTCCTCGCGGGCTGCCTCTCCCTCCCCTCTCGGCATCTCTCCGGCCCGGATTCCGCGCTCCACGTGATCGGTCACGATCGCCACCACCGCCTCGCCTGGCGTCCTCGTTGGCGGGTGCTCTCGGGGACCGGTTCGGCCGCGGCCCCTGAACCCCGTGGCGCAACAAGAAGCCCGACGCCCTGCGAGGGGCGACGGGCTTGAACGGTGCCGCTCGGTGTCAGTGGACGGTCGCGGCGGATTCCATCGGGGCGGCAGCGCGCGGCTTGGCGACCCTGAGCGGCTTGGCGGCCGTGGTGGTGCTCGACGCTGCCTTGGTCGCCTTGGAAGCGGCAGGCGCCTTGGTGGAAGCAGACTTCGCGGAGGCAGGCTTGGCCGATGCGGATTTGGCGCTGGCCGTCCTAGTCCGGCGCGGCGCGGTCTCGGACGGCTGGGCGACGGCCTTTTCGGCAACGGCCTTGGCGGCGGTGCCTGCACTGCGCGAGGCGCGGGGCTTCAGGGTCTTGGCCGGGCTCGGTGCCAGGCTGAGATCGGCGGTCACGGGCTGAACGTAGACCGGCGCCGTGAGGCTCACCGCACGCAGCTCGGCCTCGGCCATCAGCCAATGCTCATCGGCGCGGCCGAACACCCGGCCCTCGCCTTCCCAGATGGAATAGGCGCGCTCGCGCACCTGCTGTTCGAAAGGGATCATCCGCGCTCTCCTCGTGGGTGGTCGCCCCGATGGAAGCGGAGGTTGGTTAATCTCCGGTTAATGCCGCGCTGCAGCGAGGCCGTGTCAGCCCTGCGAGAGCCGCCTCGCATTGGCGCGGACCTTCCGGCGGTATCCGGTGACCATGCTCTGGGTCGAGCCTCCGGTCGCCATGAGCAAGGCCGCTTCGCCGGCCGCCATGATCTTCTCGCTCACCATGCGTTGCGCCTCGATCTGCGCGGCCGGTCCGCCGAGGGACAGCTTTGCGAGGCGAAGGCCGATCACCTGCTGCGATTCCATCGCGAGCAGGGTCGCATCCATGCCGAGCTTCCACCACGCACCGAACATGTCAGTCCTCTCTGCGCCGCCGGGCGCGCCGGCCGCGCTTATGCCATGCGGCCCGTCCTCGCGGTAAGGGCGACCTCGGCCGAAAGGCCGCTGCCGCCTCACGATCTCGCGAACGGGTGCTCGGTCGCGGGCGCTCAGTCGAAGGAGCGCGACTTCGCCGACGATCCGCCGAGGCTGATCTTCTTCGGAGCCGAACCGCCGCCGAGGCTGATCTTGCGCGGCGGCGGGGGGGCGGCGGGATTC
>NZ_NKUG01000067.1 GCF_014845095.1 Methylobacterium bullatum
TGACCTGCCCCTACCATGTACGCAGCGACAATTACGAGGCCTTCACGAGCCTCGCGGCCAGCCTCATCACCCTCAACCAGATCAAACGGTTCTGTTAGGCGCTCTAAGCTTCCGACTTTGCGCTGGATCAAGGACTCCTGCGGGGCCGGGGCTAGGGTTCGTCCAACGAAACCGAGGACGCTTCCATGCCGGCACTCCAGAACATCAAGAACGTCATCGTGGGCCTGACCGAGGAAGGTCAGCAGGGCGAGACAAGTGACGCCATCGGCTACGCCCTGTCGCTGTCCGTCGCCGCCGGGGCGCACCTCACCGTGCAGGCCGCTTCGCGTCGCATCGTCATGACCAGCGCCCTCGCCGGCGGGTTCGGACAGGGCCTCGTCTCCGAGGAGAACGGGCGGACCGCCGGCCTGAGCCAGGCGGTGGCTGAGAAGGTCCGTGGCGACGCCGCGAGCGCCGGTGTCGCGTGCACCGTTGATAGCCCGCAACTGACGCATCCGGACATCCTCGCCACGTTCGCGGCCAAGGCCCGGTTGCACGACCTCACCATCCTGGATGCCGAGGAGCGCACCATCGACCTCGACCGGGAGCTGATCGAGGCGGCCCTGTTCAACAGCGGCCGCCCCGTCATCGTCGTCCCCGCCGGCCACAACGCCTTTGCCGGCCGGCGCATCGTCATCGCCTGGGACGGCGGCGCGCATGCGGCCCGGGCCGTCAACGACGCGCTCCCGTTCCTGCTCGCGGCCGACGCCGTCGAGATCATCTCGGTCGTCGGCGAGAAAGAGCTTTCGAGGTCGGTCGCGGGCGCCGAGCTCGCTCCGCACCTCGCCCGCCACGGCATCGCCGTGACCGTGGACGACCTGCCGGTGCGTCCGGACGGCGACGTCGCCGAGACCCTCCGCGACGCGGCCATCCGCTACCGCGCGGACATGATGGTCATGGGCGCCTATCGCCACGGCCCCATCCGGCAGTGGCTCTTCGGCGGGCTCACCCAAACGCTGATGACGGCGTGTCCGATCCCCCTCTTCCTCGCGCACTAAGTGCCGACGAAACCAGCCGACCTCCGAGAAGGAAAACCATGAGACCGATCCTGAAGCACCTCGCCGTGGCGGCGGCCCTCGCGTTGTCCGCCCTCGCCATGCCGGTATCCGCCGATGCCCAGGGCCTGCCCGGCGGCATGCGCCGCGGCGCGGCCGAGGGCGACCGCGTCGGCGGCCCCATTGGGGGCATCGTCGGCGGTGCGGTCGGTGGCGCCGTCGGCACCGTCAACGGCGCGCTCGGCATCGACCCGGGCCGTCGCGGCTACCGCAGTGGCCTGCGCTCGCGGCACCACCACCGCCATCACCAGCACCGCCACGACCGTCGCCATCGGTGACGGTGCGCGTCGCTTACTTCGACCCTGAGATCCCGGAGACCATCATGACCGTCGACAAGACCTTGCAGACCAACGTCATCGCCGAGCTCGGCTGGGAGCCGAGCGTGACCGCCGCCCATATCGGCGTGACCGCCAAGGACGGCGTCGTGACCCTGACCGGTCACGTCCAGAACTACATGGAAAAGCATGCCGCCGAGAAGGCCGCCGGACGCGTCAAGGGCGTTCGGGCCGTGGCCGAGGAGATCGAGGTCCGGCTGCCCCACCATGCCAAGCGCAACGACGACGAGATCGCCGCGGCCGTGGTCCAGCGCCTGGACTGGAATGTCTCGGTTCCGGACGAGACCGTTAAGGTGACGGTCGAGAAGGGCTGGGTCACCCTCACCGGCGAGGTCGAGTGGCAGTTCCAGAAGGCCGCGGCGGAGCATGACATCCGCGGGATGCTCGGCGTCGTCGGCATTGCCAACAACGTCACCATCAAGCCGCGCCCCAACGCGACCGACATCGGCGCCGACATCACGCATGCCCTGCATCGGAGCTGGTACGACCCGAAGACCATCGAGGTCAGCGCGGTCGGCGGCGTCGTCCACCTTAGCGGCACGGTTCACACCTGGTACGACCGCCAGATGGCCGGATGGACGGCCTGGGGCGCCCCCGGCGCGACGACGGTCGACAACGACATCCGCGTCGTCTGAGCGACCTGCGAACCTCCCACGCCACCGCACCGGGCAGACCGCCCGGTGCGGAGTCCGTCAGGAACCCCTTGCGATGATCAATGCCCGGATCCACGGCCACGACCGGACGCTCCTCGGCCGGATCTTCCATCACCCGACCAGCAACAATCTGGAATGGCGCGAGGTGGTCGCCTTCGTCGGCCGGATCGGGAGCGCCGAGGAGAAGGGCGACGACAAGTGGGGCTTCACGCTGGCCGGCCGGACGGCCACCTTCCTCCGTCCGCGGGACAAGGACATGGACCCGCGCGAGGTCGAGCGCCTGCGCCACCTGATGCAGGATGCCGGGCTGTCGCCCTACTCGACCGAAATTCTTGAGGCCTCGCCGGTCCCGGCCGATAGCGATGCCCTCATCGTCGTCGACCACCACGAGGCGCGGATCTATCGCCTCGATCCCGAGACGGTTGGCGGCGAGACCGAGACCACTCTGCGCCCCTACGACCCCAAGGGCTACATCCATCATCTCTCCCACAAGGAGGACGGCAACTATCGCGGGCAGCGCGCGTCCGAGGACCTCGGCTACTACGACCGCATCGCCGAGGCCGTCGCACGAGCGCCGCGCGTGGCCATCGTCGGCCACGGGACCGGCAAGTCCAGCGCGATGGCCGTCCTCTCGGAACGACTGCACGAGCGTCATCCGGGAACCGAGATCCGCGTCGTTGCTACCGCGACCGTCGACCTGTCGGCCGCCACCGACGGTCAGTTGCTCGCGCTTGGTCGCGAGATGCTGGCCCTGGACGGCCGGTGATGGCCGCTCCCGTATCCGCCCTACCCGATGGCGACTTGACCCTGGCCGAGGCGACCGCGATGGTCGGCCACGCCATCGAGGAGGCCCGTCGCCTCGGGGTCGTCGTCAGCGTGGCGGTGTGCGGCCCCCAGGGTCGCCTCGTTGCCTTCTCGAAGATGGACGGTGCCGGCTGCATGACCGCGCGCGGGGCCATCGGAAAGGCCGTGGCCTCGGCGATCTCGGGCGAGCCGAGCGAGATTATGCCCCCGCCCGGGGACGACCTCTACTGTTCCGTCGTCGAGGGCGAGGGTACCGCGGCGTTCCACGAGCGCGGCGGCATACCCCTGAGGCGGGATGGTATCCTGATCGGCGCAGTCGGCGTCTACGGCGAGGCGACCCTGGTACAGGACCTCGCCTGCGCGACCGCCGGAGCCACCGCATGGAGAGGGGCGCGGGGATCGGGTACGCGACCGGGTTTAGCTTTTGCGTGACGGAAACTCTGATGTCGGTAGCGATGCCACTGGGTCTGCTCGCGACCCAACGTTGCCGTGCCGAAAGCGCGCCTCCATCCCTGAGAGCGGACATTGGTCGGTAGTGGAAAAAGCTGCGTTGCGTTCTGAATTATCGGCTTTAGACGTCGCCGTGTCGCCTTAGGGTCGGTTGACGTCCGACTTCTGCACCTGCGTGTCACACCAATCGAGACGACGCTCATCGGCGGATCGCAAGGCGAGCTGAGCGACTGGAGCCCCTACGTCACGATCCACCAAGCGAGATCGGTGCTCGTTCGACCGATACAGGTGAGCCTCGCCCCACTGCCGGAGGGCGACGATGACGAGGAAGAGGCCACGCCCCTTCTCCGTCAGGACATATTCCCGGTAGGCGCTCCCGTCTGAGGCGGGCGCGGTCTCCAGAATGCCTCGCTCGGTCAGGTCGCGAAGGCGGGTCGCCAGCATACCCTTGGCGATCCCCAGACCACTTTGGAACTCACTAAAACGCCTCACGCCGTCAAAGGCATCACGAATGATCAGGAGCGACCACCAGTCGCCGATGACATCGAGGGCGCGTGCAACCGGGCATCCGGCGTCCCAGAGGCTGACCCTTTTCGCCACGACCATGCATTCCCGCTTCAACCTGGTCTCGATTTAGAACTAGAATTCTCCAACCGCAAGTGGTCTCAAGATGGAACCAGATCGGATCTTATAAAGGAAGCGCCATGCCGCTTGAAAAAGGAGAACGGACCTTCCTCGAACGGGAGGGACGATTGCCCAAGACGACGATCCTGATTTTCGCCGTCGCTGCCGGCTTGAGCGTCGCGAACATCTACTATGCCCAGCCCCTACTCGATGCGATGGCGCAGGAGTTCGGAATTTCGCCTGCCGCGATTGGGCTCGTGGTGACCCTCACCCAGGTCGGCTATGGGCTGGGTTTGATCTTCATCGTACCGCTCGGCGATCTCGTCGACCGCCGTCGCCTCATCCTTTGCCAGGGGCTTCTGTCGGTGCTTGCGCTGGTAGCGGTGGCCACGGCCAGCACCGGAGCGATCCTGTTCGCAGGCATGGCAGCGGTTGGGCTGCTCGCTGTGGTGGTTCAGGTCCTGGTCGCATTCGCCGCTACGCTCGCGACACCGACCGAACGAGGTCGGGTGGTGGGTACGGTTACGAGCGGTATCGTGATCGGCATCCTCGCGGCGCGTTTCGCGGCTGGGATATTGGCCGATCTCGGTGGTTGGCGAGCGGTCTATCTGGTCTCCGCCGGTTTGTCGCTCGCCCTCCTCGGCCTACTCGTGCGCGTCCTGCCGCGGCAGCGGATCTCGGTCAGCACGGGTGGCTATGCCGCCGCACTCCGATCCGTCCCCATCCTGTTCCTCAGCGAACCGGTATTGCTGGTTCGCGGTGTTCTCGCGCTTCTGATATTCGCGTCGTTCAGTACATTCTGGACCGCGATGGTGCTGCCGCTCAGCGTCCCGCCCTTCTCCTACTCCCACACTTGGATAGGACTGTTCGGCCTTGTCGGCTTAGCGGGAGCGATGGCTGCGACGGGGGCTGGCCGACTGGCGGACCGGGGCCATGGTCAATGGGCGACGGGAGCGTCTCTCATGCTCCTGCTCGGGTCATGGGCGCTGATCGCGCTGCTCCCAATCTCAATCCCGGCTTTGCTTCTTGGCGTCCTTCTGCTCGATCTCGCCGTGCAGGCCGTACACGTCACCAATCAGAGCCTCATCATTGCCCTGCGTCCCGAAGCCAGCAGCCGCCTCATCGGCGGCTACATGGTGTTCTACTCGGTGGGCAGCGCCATCGGTGCTTTTGCTGCGACTTCGATCTATGCCCAGGCCGGTTGGTTCAGCGTCTCGGTGCTTGGAGCGATGTTTAGCGCCGCTGCCCTACTGGTTTGGGTGTGCACTCTGAGATCGGTGCAGACGTGCCGCACTTAGGTCGGTAACCCAACCGGAACGGCAGCGCATTCTGCATCTCAATCGGAGACCTGCCGGTCCGTTTCCCACCCATAACGGGCGTTCGACCCGTGTACGTCACGACCGACGAACGTGGGACACCCTGAAGGTCCGCATGGTGTCGTCGTCGCGGATCGAGACGTACTCGCCCTTGATGAAACGGTGGCTGCCCAGCCGGTAGCCCGGCTCGTCGTCGTCGGTCGTCCTGTCGTCGTAGTCGATCAGCCAGGTGCCACCGCCAAAACCACCTTGCCGGTGGACCAGGCGCCCGTCGCGGTTCGGCTCCCCGAGCCAGAAGCGTCGGACGCGACAATGGACTCGCTGCTCAAGCCAAAGGGCGGGATCGAGCTGTCCGTCGGCGTCGAGGGGTGCGTCGATCTCGTAGCCGCGGTCGACGCTTCCATCGGGAAAATCCGGGCCGCGGGCGAGGGTCAGGGTGACGTGGGGAAGCATGGCGTTCTCCATTGGCGAGGGTACGCGCCCTCGTGGGGTCAGAGGACCTCGTGGACCGGTCGTCCCGTCCGTTCGAACGCGTCGATGTTGGACGCGGTGGTCTCGGCGATGGCCGTCATCGCCTCGACCGTGAAAAAGCCCTGGTGCCCGGTGACGAGCACGTTTGAGAACATCAGCAGGCGCTCAAAGACGTCGTCGCGGATCACCGCGTCGGACTTGTCCTCGAAGAAAAGCTCTTCCTCCTCCTCGTAGACGTCGAGGCCGAGGTGCCCGATCCGACCTTCCTTCAGCCCGGCGGCGACGGCCTTGGTGTCGATGATGGCGCCGCGGCTCGTGTTGATCAGCATCACGCCGCGCTTCATGACGCCTATCGCGGCCGCATCGATGAGGTGCCGCGTCTCGCGCGTCAGCGGGCAGTGCAGGGATATGATATCCGAGGTGGCGAGCAGGTCCTGCAGCGGGCGATAGACAACGCCCATGGCCTCGCAGGCCGGGCTTGGCTCGACGTCGTATCCCAGGACCTTGCAGCCGAAGCCCAGCATGATCCTGGCGACGCCGAGGCCGATCCGGCCGGTCCCGACGATTCCCACCGTCCTGCCGTGCAGGTTGAACCCGAGCAGACCGTCGAGGGCGAAATTGCCGTCTCGCACCCGGGCGTAGGCGCGGTGGATGTGCCGGTCGAGCGACAGCATCAGCGCCACCGCGTGTTCCGAGACGGCCTCGGGCGAATAGGCCGGAACCCGGGCAACGAGGATGCCCTGGCGCTTGGCGGCGGCGAGGTCCACGTTGTTGAAGCCCGCCGACCGCAGGACGACGAGGCGCACACCGAGTTGCGCGAACACATCGAGGGCGGCGGTATCGACCGCGTCGTTGACGAACGCACAGACCACCTGGGCCTTGCCGGCAAGGATCGCCGTGGTCGGATCGAGCCGCGCATCGATGTAGGTCAGGGCGTGACGCCCCGCGACGGCCGCGTCGAGGAAGCGCCGGTCGTACGGCTTGGTGCTGAAGACCGCGACATCCATGGGGTCATCCTTGGGCTTGAGGGCGTTCCGGGAAAGGGCACCTGCGTCGGGCCGCTCAGGCAGGCGCCAGGGTCGGGACGAAAGGCTTCGTGCCGTCCTGCGCGAGGGGGCCTTGCTCCGCCGTGCCGGTCTCCCGAAGGAACAGTGCGAGGATCAGGGCCAGGACGACGCCGCCCACCAGGGGCAGGAAGGCGGTCTGGAAGTCGGACAGGGTCAACGGAACGCTCTGCCGTGGCAGCATCAGGTGCGAGATGAAGGGCGACATGATCCCCGTCGTCACGAAGACGAGGAAGTTCATCACCCCGGCCGCCGTACCCTTCACCTGGGACGGGTTGGTCTCCTTCATCATCGAGAAGGGAATCATGGCCGCGCCTGACGCGATGCCGAGGACCAGGGCCACCGAGTAGCGCGGCAGCGTTCCGACAGGCACGTAGATGGCAGTCAGGCCGGCCGCGAGCATCAGCAGGGCGCCGCCCAGCAGCACCGGCTTGCGGCGGCCGAGCCTGTCAGACACGTATCCGAGGAGCGGGCAGCCGATGACCCAGCCGATGGGCACCATGGCCGCGTCCGACGCGGCGTCCGCCATCGAGAGGTTCTCGCCGGCGTGGAGGAACGAGGTGGCCCATACCAGGGCGCCGATGGTGGTGGGCAGGAACAGAAGTCCCCCGACGATGCCGGCGAGCCAGCTCTGCGGATTACCGAAGATAACCTTGAACGGATGGAGCAGGCCGGAGAGCGAGAGCTCCGCGTGGTGGCTCGGGCTGTCGCCGGTCTCGCGGGGCATCACGAACCAGGTTGCGAGAGCGAGCGCGAAGCCCATCGCGGCGAAGGCGACCCACACGTGCTGCCAGGGGACGTTGAAGCCGCCGGCCGGGTCGATGGCCATGTGGACGGGCTTGGATCCGAACGCTGCGCCGGCCATGCCCAGGCATTGCGTGAGGCCGATGAACAGCGCCAGCATGCGTGTCGGCAGGTAGCGGGCCGCAACGTAGGACGAACCGACGAAGGCGAAGATCGCCCCGGTCGCCTGTAGGACGAAGCCGGCCATGCCGGCCGCCTCGCTGCCCTGCGCGAAGACGAGGCAGCCGAGGCCGACCACGGCGATCCCGTACGGAATGGTTCGGTGGGCACCGTACCGGTCCAGCAGGACACCCGCGACCAGGGCCATCACCGCGTAGGCGACGTAGTAGGCCGAGATCATCGTGCCGATGTGGTTGGCGCCCCAGGCCGAGGTCAGTTCCGCCTGCATCACCCCAGGCGCCGAACGCACCGCATACTGGAAGAAGTAGAAGACCGCGCACAGCAGCCAGGAAAGGAGGAACAGGAGCTTGAGCTCTGCCGGCGGCGATGGATCGGATCGTCCACTCGCAGGTGGAGCCGCCAGTGGGCCTTTTGGATCGCCCGTGGCGATTGCCGCATCCACCATCTCAAGATCTTCCAGCGTTCGAGGTCGGCCCGCGGTTTCGTGATGCCCGCACGGAACGAAGGGTCATCGGTGTCCATCCGCGACACCGGGAGCCCCCGACGAGGGGACGCGTCCCGCGAGGGACCGGGGGGACGGGAAGACCCTAGATCGGGGCTTGGGACGACGCTTTGCGCTGGATCAAGGATACCGCCCGCCTGCCCACCCTAAGCTCGTTCCTTGCCGGCACCTCGATGGGCGGACCTCGCTCGCGACCGTGATCGGCCCACGTGGAGCGGGTGACATGGGCGGGAGTCAACGAAGGTCTTCAGGGGCCGGGAACGACGTCGGGGGCATGCTCGACGGCATCTCGGCCGTACTGGGGGCGCTCGTCGTCCTGACGCCCTTCCTCTTCATCCACACGGGGAACTTCCCCGCCATGCTGAGCGCGACCGGATGCGGTCTCGCCGTCATGGGCCTGGCCTTCCTCGACGGGCCCGAGCCGGCGCCGGGGACGCGGTGGGGATCGGGCATACTGGGCGCATGGGTGGCGGTCTCACCCTGGTTCCTGCAACGCGCCCTTGTGCCACCGGACGCCGTCATCGCCTCGCCGCTGGCAGAGCCGGCCGTCTCGATGCTGGTCGTCCTCGGTCTTGCCATTGTGGTGACCGCCGGGCTCGACATCATGCGAACGGTCGTAGAATCTCAACTCACGAATTCCCAGGATCGAAGCGATCCCGTCGTCCCGGATACCGCCTCCGTGACGCCGTTCCGCCTAGTGGCGCAGCGAGAAGCACCGACCCAAGACCGCTTTTCCCCAATCGGCGGCGATTAGAGCCGTCGGACACCTCGTCCGTTTCAGGAAGCAAGCTCGGTGATCTTCCGAGAGGCCTCACGGACCCCATCGGCGATCCGGTCCTGGACGTGGTCCGGCTCCCGGCGGATCGCCACGGCGAGATGACCGAGCGTCCGGCGCATGCCGCTCATCCGGTCGACGAGATCGAGGATGAGGACGATGCCTTCCTCGTTCACGCCGAAGTCCCTTTCGAGATCCTGTATGAGTTGCGCTCGACCGAGGTCGATCTCGCGAAAGGTCATGCGCCCCTCGGTCTCGTTCGGGATGACCCAGCCGGTGTCGATCCACGCGTGCAGGACATCGGTCTCCACGCTGGCGCGGACCTGAAACTCACGCATCTCCATCATAGCGTCTCCTCGGCTTGCCGGGTCTCATGAGGCTTCGTGGTCCCCCACCGGGATACGAAGTCCTGCAACTCCGCATCCGGCTCGGACGGCAGGGTCAGTCGCAGGGTGACGTACTCGTCGCCGGAGGCACCGCCACGGACCATGCCCTTGCCCTTCAGACGGAGCACAGCGCCGGCGTTGCTCCACTTCGGAACGGTCATGGAAACCGGGCCGGACGGGGTCGGAACGCTGACCCTGCCGCCGAGGACTGCATCGCGAAGCGACAAGGGCAGGTCGATGTGGATGTCGTCCCCCTTGAGCTTGAAGAGCGAATGAGGACGGACCTCGACCTCGATCAGGGCGTCGCCTGGCAGCCCTTTCCCGATGCCGGAGCCGCCCTTGCCGCGCAGGCGCAGCGTTTGCCCCGTCCGCGTTCCGGGCGGGATCGTGACGTCAAGGGCTTGGCTGTCCGGGAGGGTGAGCGTGCGCTTGCCGCCGTTGAACGCCTCCAGGAAGTCGAGCTCCAGCCGGTAGCGGGCATCCGCACCGGCCCGGTTGGGATCGGCACGCCCGGCGCGACCGAACATCTGCGCGAAGATGTCCTCGCCGCCGAAATCCCCGAACCCTTGTTCGCCACCATAAGGATGACCCGCGTCCCGTTCTGCCTGCTCGCGATAGTACGGCTGCCGCGGGCGCTCGCTTCCGGACGCGTCGATCTCGCCACGGTCGAACTGGGCGCGCTTGGCGGGGTCGTTCAGCAGGTCGTAGGCAGTCGCCACCGCCTTGAAGCCTTCCTCGGCCTTTTTGTTGCCGGGGTTCAGGTCGGGATGCAGCTTCTTGGCGAGCTTCCGGTAGGCCGTGCGCAGGTCCGCCTCGGAGACGTCCCGCGTCACGCCGAGAACCTTGTACGGATCTTCGCTCAATGCGGATTCCTCCGGGTCGGGATGGTCGCGGGGCCGATAAGGACGGTGTCGGCGCTACGCGCCGACACGAGATCGTACCCTGGCGACAACCACGCGCGCCGGTCGCAACAGGCGGTCGTGGAGGGTGAAGCCTTCCTCCATGACGTCGATCACGGTCCCCGGCGCCTGGGTGGCATCCTCGACCTCCTGCATCGCCTCGTGCGCCTTCGGATCGAAGCGCGTGCCAAGGGCGGGTATCCGGCGGACGCCGAAGCGTTCGAGGGCGGAGGTCAGCATCCGTTCGGTCGCCCCGACGCCTTCGAGCAAGGACGCATGGGCCGCAGGCCCGGCACCTGCGCCCGTGGCCGCCGCGATGGCCCTGTGCAGGTTATCGGCGACGGGCAGGAGCTCGCGCGCCAGATCCTGGACGGCGAACTTCCTGGCGTCCTCGATGCCGCGCTCGCCGCGTCGCCGAACGTTCTCGGTTTCGGCGAGCGCCCGCATCAGGCGGTCCTGAAGGGAGGCGTTCTCGGCCTGGAGGGCGGCGAGATCCGCGACCTCCCCGTCAGGGGGCATGGTGTCGTTCATGCTTTCGGTCATCAAACAGTCCTCCCCCGACAATGGACCACTCATGCCGCCGGCCTGTGGCGGGTGTCGTCGCCCGGGGCGTCCTGGAACTCGGCATCGACGATCTCCGGATCGGCGGACGGGCCCTTGGCAGCCAGTCCGGTCTCGCCCAGGCGCGAGGCCGCCAGGGTCAGGCGTTCGGTCGCCGTCCTGATACGCGCGAGGTCACCGGCCTGAATCGCCTCCCTCGCCGCTGTAAGGCTCGTTTCGACTTCGGCCTTCACGTCGGCGGGAACGTTGCCCCCCGCCTCCTTGAGGCTCTTCTCGGTCGTGTAGATCGCGACGTCTGCATGGTTGCCGGCCTCGACCAGCTCCTTGCGCACCTTGTCGGCGCCCGCATGGGTCTCGGCCTCGCGAACGAGGCGCTGGATCGCCGCTTCGTCGAGACCGCCCGAGGCCTCGATCCGGATTGTCTGCTCCTTCCCGCTGGCCTTGTCCTTGGCCGAGACGTTGACGATGCCGTTGGCGTCGATGTCGAAGGTCACCTCGATCTGCGGCTGGCCCCGTGGCGCCGGCGGGATGCCGACGAGGTCGAACTGGCCGAGCATCTTGTTGTCGGCGGCCATCTCGCGCTCGCCCTGGAACACCCGGATCGTCACTGCCGGCTGGCTATCGGCTGCGGTGGAGAAGGTCTGGCTGCGCTTAGTCGGGATCGTGGTGTTGCGCTCGATCAGCCGGGTCAGCACCCCGCCCAGGGTCTCGATGCCGAGCGAGAGCGGGGTGACGTCGAGGAGCAGCACGTCGCTGACGTCGCCCTGGAGCACGCCGGCCTGGATCGCGGCACCGATGGCCACGACCTCGTCCGGGTTCACGCCCTTGTGCGGCTCACGTCCGAACAGGGCCTGCACGGTCTGCTGCACCTTCGGCATCCGGGTCTGGCCGCCGACGAGGACGACCTCGTCGATCTGCGACACGTCGAGGTTCGCGTCCTTGAACGCCGCCTTGCAGGGCGCCGTCGTCCGCTCGACCAAGTCGGCGACGAGGGCTTCGAGCTTCGCGCGGCTGAGCTTGATCGCGAGGTGCTTCGGCCCGTTCTGGTCGGCCGTGACGAAGGGCAGGTTCACCTCGGTCTGGGAGGCCGAGGACAGCTCGATCTTGGCCTTCTCGGCAGCGTCCTTGAGGCGCTGCAGGGCGAGCCGGTCCTTGCGCAGGTCGATGCCGCTCTCCTTGCGGAACTCCTCCACGAGGTAGTCGACGATGCGGTTGTCGAAGTCCTCTCCGCCGAGGAAGGTGTCGCCGTTGGTGGACTTCACCTCGAACACGCCGTCGCCGATTTCAAGGAACGAGACGTCGAAGGTGCCGCCGCCGAGGTCGTAGACGCCGACCTTGCCGTTGCCCTTCTTGTCGAGACCGCAGGCCAGCGCCGCGGCCGTGGGCTCGTTGATCATCCGGAGCACCTCCAGGCCGGCGATGCGGCCGGCGTCCTTGGTGGCCTGGCGCTGCGCGTCGTTGAAGTAGGCCGGCACGGTGATGACGGCCTTGGTCACCTTCTCGCCGAGGAAGGCCTCCGCGGTCTCCTTCATCTTCGTCAGGATGTAGGCGCTGATCTGGCTCGGGCTGTAGGTCTTGCCCTTCACCTCGACCCAGGCGTCGCCGTTGGGGCCGGGCACGATGTTGTAGCCGACCATGGCCTTGTCCTTCTCGGTCAGCGGATCGTCGTAGCGACGGCCGATCAGGCGCTTGATCGCCGAAATGGTGTTCTCGGGGTTGGTGATGCTCTGGCGCTTGGCCGGCTGCCCGACGAGGACCTCGCCGTTCTCCGTGAAGGCGACGATGGACGGCGTGGTCCGCGCGCCTTCCGCGTTCTCGATGACCTGCGCCTTCGCCCCGTCGAGGACGGCGACGCAGGAGTTCGTGGTGCCGAGGTCGATGCCGATGGCCTTGGACATGATGGTCTCCGAGATGTGGTTGGTGAGGATCGTGGCTGTCGGCGTGCATCGCCGGCGTCGAAGGTCGCGATGAGTCAGCTTCGAGGGGTGGTCGACGGAAAGCCCGGGCCGGGCTGTCGAGGCGTCCCATCCGGCGGGACGCGGCGGGCGTTCAGGGATGCCGGAGCCTTCGGGACCCGGCTCGTCGTGCGGGGTCCCGTCAGGCCCGCCCCGCCATCGTCGTCCCAGGTCTCGCGTTGGAGCTCGTCGATGGCCGTCGTGGGCGCGGGCTTCGGGTTCATGACCGACCTTTCCGGGATGGTGCGGGGCGGTTCGGCTCCGCCGCGACAGCGGTCAGCGCGGCGGAGCCGAACCGCCGCCGGGCGACTTGGGCGACCCGGGCGCCGTCGCCTCGGGGCCGGCAGGGATGGCCACGGTCCCTGTCGTGTCCGGAACGGTCTGGCGACAACTGCAATCGACGATCAGGTCGCCGGGCGCGGCGCCGCCTTTTGGATCTGCCGCATCGGCCGCATCCGGCGCCGTATTGCGGCAGGTGCAGTCCAGGGCCTCGACCCGGGCCGACGGGGCGTCCTTCACCGTGCCGGGATTGTTCGCGATGTTCACGTCGTCGTTCGGGAGGGTGGCCTGGGCGTAGCCGGCATCGGTCATGGCCAAGGCGAACACGGCGGAAAGGAGCAGAACGGAAAGATGCATCGGAGATTTCCTTCGCCCGATGTCGTGCCCAGGGCTCGAATACATCGCCGAACGTCTATGCGCCCCATCCCGAGCGGTGGCTTTGTCTTGGATCAAAGACGCGATGGTCCCTTGGAATAGGCTCGGCGGACCCTTCGTAGACGCCCACAGGCAAGACACCGCATGGACCATGCAGACCCCATCGCCCGCCCTGACCGGAAAGCCTTCCTCATCGGGGGCGGCATCGCTTCCCTGGCCGCGGCGGCTTTTCTCATCCGCGACGGCGACGTGCCCGGGTGCAACATCACCTTGATCGAGGAGACTGGCGTCCTCGGCGGCAGCCTCGACGGGTCGGGCGATCCGACGGACGGCTACGTCCTGCGCGGAGGGCGTATGCTGGAGAGCAAATACCTCTGCACCTTCGACCTGTTCGGCTCGATCCCGACGCTCGATGGTACCCAGACGGTGACCCAGGAGACCTTCGCTTGGAACGAGACGCTGAAGACCTCGTCGAAGGCGCGCCTCGTCAGCGACGGGGAACGGCTGACGGCGCCTCGGTTCGGCTTGAGCGAGGGACACATCCTCACCATCGAGCGCCTCGCCATCCTTCCGGAATCCGTGCTTGGGAAATCCACCATCGCCGAGCAGTTCGACCCGTCGTTCTTCGAGACGAACTTCTGGTTCATGTGGTGCACGACCTTCGCTTTCCAGCCTTGGCACGGGGCGGTCGAGTTCAGGCGCTACCTCGTCCGGTTCGCCCACATGGTCTCGGGCTTCAACCGCCTGCACGGCATCATGCGGACGGTGTACAACCAGTACGATTCCATGGTGCTGCCGCTGCGCAAGTGGCTCGACGAGCGCGGCGTCGTCTTCACGTTCGACACCCGGGTGACCGACCTGGGGCTCGTCGGACAGGAGGGCGGGAAGAGCGTCTCGCGCATCCTGACAGACCACTTCGGGAAAGCGGGCGAGATCCGGGTCCGTGAGGGCGACATTGTATTGGTGACCTTGGGCTCGATGACCGAGGGCTCGACGCTGGGCGGCATGGACAGCGTCCCCGCCCTCAAGGGAAAGACGGACGGCGGTGCCTGGACGCTCTGGGAGAACCTCGCAAGGGACCGCCCCGCGTTCGGACGCCCCGAGGTCTTCACCGACCACATCGACCAGTCCAAGTGGGTCTCCTTCACCACCACCCTGCATGACCCAACGTTCCTGCGCATGGTCCGCGACTACACCGGCAACGTTCCCGGCGAGGGCGGCCTCGTCACCTTCCCGCACTCGAACTGGCTGGCCTCCATCGTCATCCCGTTCCAGCCGCACTTTATCGGACAGCCGAAGGACGTCGGGGTGTTCTGGGGCTATGGCCTCGCCGTCGACGAGCCCGGCAACTTCGTGAGGAAGCCGATGTCGGCCTGCACCGGGCGGGAGATCATGACCGAGATCCTCGGCCACCTGCGCATCGAGACGGAGGCGGCCGGCATCCTCGACAAGGCCATCTGCATCCCCTGCATGATGCCGTTCATCACGAGCCAGTTCCTGCCGCGCGAGCCCGGCGACCGGCCGCAGGTGATCCCGAAGGGCACGACGAACCTCGGCCTCATGGGCCAGTTCTGCGAGTTGCCCGACGACGTGGTGTTCACGGTCGAATACTCGATCCGCTCCGCCCAGGCCGCCGTCTACGGACTGCTCGGCCTCGAACGCGAGCCGCCCGCCGTCTACCAGGGCAAGTTCGATCCCCGCGTCCTGTTCAAGGCTTACCGGGCGCTGCACGACCTGCAGGATGCATGACGTCCGAAGGCAAGTTGGGCGCTCCCGTCGGGGGCGCCCAAACCGTCAGGCCAGCTTCGAGGTGCCGTCGGACAAACCCCAGGCCCGTTGCTCGTATCCGCCCGATTCATGGATCTCCGGCGGATGGGGATCGACCGGACCGGGGGAGAACGGGCCGAGGTCATCCGGGATCACGAGGTCCTCGGAAGCGCGAAGGACCGGAACGCCATGCGTGGCCATCACCGCAAGCTGCGACCCCGTGCCGGTGCCGTTCTCGGCGGCCATCTCGTTAGCGAGACGCTCGACCACGTCGAGGGCGCTCCCGATCCTGTCGGCTTGCATGCAGACCTCGTCCTCGTCGATCAGGCAGGCGCCGTCCCCCGTCCACCAGCGCCCGTCATCGATCAGGCGGAGCAGACCGGCGAGACGGTCTTGCTGCTTCATCAGGGCCTCGACGGCGCGGGGACAGGTCATCTCGTGTTCCTTTTCGCCTTTGGCCGAACGCGGGGCGTCGACCGTGCAGGCGTGTCGGTCACCGTAGATGCCGGCCCGGTACGATCCTTGCGCTGGATCAAGGACCACATCGGTGCCGCTCCCTAGGTTGGCCGGATGCCGGGACATCCCCTTGGACATGGACGGCGATCATCGCCACCCCGGGGGCATGGGTGCCGAGCGGTTCATCGCATCGTTACGGAGATCCCCATGTCCAGCGACACCAGCCTGCAGCACCGCGTCACGGCCGAACTCATCTGGGACCCGGCGGTGACCTCCTCGGAGATCGGTGTAACAGCCAAGGACGGCATCGTTTCCCTGTCCGGGCAGGTCGAGACGTATGACGAGAAGATGGCTGCCGAGGCCGCCGCCCGTCGCGTCTACGGCGTCAAGGCCATCGTCATGGAGATCGAGGTCGACGTGCCACTCTCCTTCAAGCGATCCGACGTGGACATCGCGACGACCGCCGTCGCGCGCCTCGCCTGGAACGTGGCCGTGCCGCCGGACTGCGTCTCCGTGAAGGTCTCAAAGGGTGTCATCACCCTGACGGGCGAGGTCGACCACCATTTCCAGTTCGAGGCCGCCGAGCGGGAGTTGCGTCATCTCTGCGGCGTGGTGGCGGTCAATAACCTCATCACCGTGCGGTCCCAGGTCGACGTGGCGGCCGTCAGCGACAGGATCAGCGAGGCGCTAGATCGCTCGTGGCTGTTCGACCCGAAGACCGTGACCGTCACCGCCGATGGGGGGACCGTCTATCTTGGAGGGACCGTGCGCAGCATGCAGGAGCGCCGCGAGGCGTTGGGCGCGGCCTGGGCGTCTCCCGGCACCACGGCGGTCGTGAACAGCATCGGCGTCGTGTGAACGAAGCGACGTTCGGGCCTGGCACTCCAGGCCCGGCCCGGGCTTTCCGAAGACCAGAGGCAAACCGACCGTGACCAAGAGCCATCGCGAGCACGGCCATTCCACCGGCGCCGAAGCACCCGGGAACCGATGCGCCCCGATGGGCACTTCGTGAGGAGCGGGTCCCGATACGATTTCCGTTGCTGACCCCGGTATCCGAGGGGATGGGTCCGATGCCGCTCGACACGCTGGCCCGATCACTGGTCCATATCGCGATTGCCGCGGGCGGACCCGTGGCCTCCGTTTATTCCCAGGGATGCCCCACGTGGTGGAAGGCGGACGGGTCCCCTGTCACCGAGGCCGATCTCGCGGCCGAACGCCTGATCCTGCAAAGGCTCGCCGCGGCGTTCCCGGGAATCCCGGTGGTCGCGGAAGAGAGCGTCGCGGCCGGGCACAGATCCGAGCTCGGCCCGCGCTTCCTCCTCGTCGACCCCCTGGACGGGACCCGTGAGTTCATCGCGCAGCGCAACGAGTTCACGGTCAACGTCGCCATGATCGAGGATGGCAGGCCCATCGCCGGTGCCATCTACGCCCCCCTGCTCGGGCAGGCATGGTTCGGCGGGACATCGAGTTACACGGTCCCGGCCCCGCCCGGTTCGGAGGCCGCCGACCTGACCGGCGCCCGTCGCATCGGGGTTCGCGCGCCGCCCGACGCGGGCCTCGTCGCACTGGTAAGCCGCTCGCACGCGGATCCCATGACCGAGGCCTACCTGTCGCGCCTGCCGCTGGCTGAGAGCCGTCCGATGGGGTCTTCCCTCAAGTTTTGCCGCATCGCCGAGGGCATGGCGGACGTATATCCCGGGTTGGGCGGCATCCGGGAATGGGACATCGCGGCGGGGCATGCCATCCTGCAGGCGGCCGGCGGGACCATGACGGCGCCGGACGGGGCGCCACTGCGCTACGGCGACCAGACCAAGGACTATCGGCTGCCCGGGTTCCTCGCCTCAGGCGGGTTCAACCTCCCGGCTTCCGATCCTGCCGTTGCCGCGTGAGGGAGAGGACGCCAGGATCGCGTCCCTAGTCATCGTCGGTTTTGCCTCCGCGGCGAGATGCTGCCAATCGATGTCCCCGCAATCGCGCCGGACCTGATCCATGAGCACCTCGGCGGTCGCGTCCGACGGGTCGTCCCGCCTGTCGGCGATCCGGGATGCCAGCAGTCCGGTGGTGGGCGCCTCAAGCCAGACGCCCTGGAACGCGACACCGGATTTCGCGGCCGTCGCCTCGATGGACGCGCGCTCGGAAGGCCGGTCGAACACAGCATCGGCAACGACCGCACACCCGGAGGACAAGGCTTGGCATGCCTCGTCCCGGAGGGAGGCGTAGACCGTTGCGGACACCTCCGGCAGATAGGCGGACGGAGGTAAGCGCGTCTCGGCCGAAACGCCGAAGGCATCCTTGCGGATGCGGTCGCTGTTGAGGACACGGGCGCCGGGCGGCGAACCGAGATGGGACGCAACGCAGGCCGCAACGGTCGACTTGCCTGATCCGCTGAGGCCCCCGACCGCGAGCAGCGTCGCGTCCGAACCCGCCAGCAGCGACAGGGCGAAGTCGTGATACGCGCGCGCCTCGACGAGCGTTCTCGCGGCTTTGCCTGGAGGTTGACCACCCGCCTGGGCCGCCGTGACATGGGCACGGATCGCGGCGCGGATTGCCATGAGGAAGGGCAACGCTCCGATGCTGGAAGCCTCGTCCGTCTCGTCGAGGTAGCGATTGAACAGAAGATTGGCGAGGTCGCCCTTGTCGCGGTGCCAGAGATCCATAAGCAGGAAGGCGAGGTCGTAGAGGACGTCGATGGTCGCGATGGCGTCGTCGAACTCGATGCAGTCGAACAGGGTCGGTACGTCGTCGACGAGACAGATGTTGCGCAGGATGAGATCGCCGTGACAGTGGCGCACCTTACCGGTCAGACGCCGATTCTCCAGCATGGGAGCATGCCGTTCGAAGGCGCTTCGGAAGGCGGCGCGAAGGGCGTCCGCCGCCTCCTCCGAGACCAGCGCCACCGCGCGTAGCGAGCGGTCGTTCATGTCCAGGACCGCGGCGATGCCGGCCGCCCCGCCATGATCGAGACTGACCGCCGCGTCGCGATGGAACTCCACGATGCGATGCGCAAGGTCGGTGATCAGGGCCGGGGTGAGCGCATCGCGCTGCGCCATGTCGTCGAGAAGGTCGTGCTGCGCGAAACGGCGCATTTCCACGACCGCGTCGACGAGGGGGCCGGTGCCGTCGAAGGCCAGCCGCCCGTCGGCCTCCCGCGTGATCCGGCGGACCCCGAGGTAGAGTTCGGGCGCGGTGCGACGGTTCAGGACGAGTTCGGCCTCGCAGAAGGCCAACCGGCGCTCGGCGGTCGAGAAATCCAGATAGGGAAAGCGAACGGGTCGCTTGAGCTTGAATGCACGGTCGCCGGCCATGAGGACGGTCGAGATGTGCGTCGTGATGGTGTCGACCGGAAGCCCCAGGAGGGCGGCCTCGCCTTTCAGGAAAGCGACGGTCTCGGCCTGATCCTCCACGGTCATGGGCGCGCCACCGCGGTCGGTGGTGTCACGAGCGGCTCCGATCCAGAGCCCCGGACCGGGGTCCGCAACCGGCTGCTCGCCGTCGTGTCGATGAAGCGGTCACGCAACCAGCTCATCCAGGCCATTGAAAGCTCCCTCGTCATTCCTGGGCCTCGCTCGGGTCAATGGGACATCAGGCAACAGATCGGGCTGTGGTCGAGGAGGTTGCGCGTGACCCCGCCGAAGAACCATTCGCGTAGGCGGCTGTACCCGAAGGCCCCGCTGACGATCAGGTCCGCCCCGAAGCCCTCGGTAGCATCGAGGAGGGTTTCGGCCGTGCCTCCCCCGTTCGACGCCTTGAGGATTCCCGCGGCCTTCACTCCGTGTAAGCCGAGATAGGCCACCACGTCGTCCAACTCGGTCCGGTCGCCGTCGTCCGTGACCTGAACGACCTGGACCGCCTCGGCGAGCTTCAGGAACGGCATCGCGTCCGAGATCGCCCTGCGGCTCTGCATTGTGTTCTTCCAGGCCACGACCACGCGGGACGCCGACAGCCGTTCCACGCCCCGCGGGACCACGAGCACGGGCTTGCCCACGGCCATCAGCGCGTTGCCTGGGCTCACCGCGGCCACGAGGTGCGGCCGGTCGTTCGTCCCCTGACGCCCGACGACGACGATGTCGGCCGCCCGCGATTGCTCCGCGAGGAAGGTGACGGTCTCCATGAGTTCGGAACGCCACTCGGTCTGCTCGGCCGGTTCGGCCGCGAGGCGGAACGCCTCCTCCGCCGACTTGAGCTCATCGAGGGCCTTTTGGCGGATCTCCTCGACCCCGTATCCGGTCGGTACCGAGGTCTCGCCGAACCCCCGCGGGTAATCCGGCCCCCAGGCCGCGACGCCTATGAGACGTGCATCGAGCCTTCGCGCCAGATGCGCCGCGAGCGTCACGCGTGGCGCCGCCTGCTCCCCTGGGTCAACGGCGACGATGATGCTGGCGTACGACATGGCAGGCCTCCGACGACGAAAGGGAGACCATGCCCGGGCATCGAAGGGCCATCGTTGATCCAGCGCAAACACGTACCCAAACGTAGCGAGAATCGGCGA
This sequence comes from Methylobacterium bullatum, assembly GCF_014845095.1. GTDB lineage: Bacteria > Pseudomonadota > Alphaproteobacteria > Rhizobiales > Beijerinckiaceae > Methylobacterium > Methylobacterium bullatum. Next base: position 20,180 of record NZ_NKUG01000067.1, read on the forward strand.
CACCGAGGTGTCGCACGCGGACCGTGTCTCCCGTTTCGCGGGGGAGTGGATCGGCGACACCGCGTTTGCGCTGGGTCAAAGACGTCTCCGCCCCGAACGGGCATTCCAAGCGTCCCGTATCCAATCGAGGCACGCCATACATGACCTTCGCAAGCATCATGGTGTCCATCGACCTCGCCGGTGACGCAGGCGCCCGGACATCCATCGCGGTCCATCTCGCGGACGCTCTCGATGGCCGCACGATAGGCGTCGCCGCGCAGATGCCGGACCATGTCACGGCGCAGGTCGGACCGATGGGCGCCTCCGCGTTCCTACCGGGACTGACCGAACGGGCCGTCCTCGAAGGGCTCGCCCGAGCGCAGGACCTGTTCCGCGTGGCGGTCGGAAGCCGGAGCCGGGTCTCGTGGCGCTCCGCCGTCGAGCCCGGCCTGGCCTTCCTGACGGACCAGGCCCGGGCGGCCGACCTCATCGTCGTCGGACGGGGAGACGAGGACGGGGCGACCGGGTGCATCCGCCCACTCGACCCTGCCTCCGTCGTCCTCGCCGCGGGACGGCCAGTGCTCGTCGTGCCGCCCGGCATCGACCACCTCGAACTCCGACGCCCGATGGTGGCGTGGAAGGACACGCGGGAGGCCCGTCGCGCGGTCATGGACGCCTTGCCGATCCTGCGCCTGGCGGGCCGGGTCGACGTCGTGGCGGTCACGCCCACGGACCAGGCCACCGGAGCTGCGGACGTGGCCGCCTACCTCTCATCGCACGACATCGATGCAACGTCTTCTGAGTACCTGACCGAGGGGGCGAGCGACGCGGAGACACTGCTCGACCTCGCATCCGAGTACGCGTCGGACCTGATCGTCATGGGAGCCTACGGGCACGGCCGAGTGCGGGAAATGATTCTCGGCGGCGTCACCCGGGATGTCCTGCGGTACTCCCCCGTCTGCAGCTTCCTGAGCCACTGATGAGCGACAGCGCCCCCGCGACCGGCCCGATCCCCCCATCTGCCCCGGCAATGCCCGTCGCCACCGGGAAGCCACCCGTCGACGGCGCGGTCACCCACCTCGCCCGCCAATTGATGGAGGCCGGATTGGAAGGATTGTCCGAGCGTGAGCGGCGGGTGATCCTCCACATCGCCAAGCGGTGCCACGTGTCCCGGGACGTGAACCGCGTCCTCGTCGAGCATCAGACTTTCGGCGAGCGTCTCGCGGATCGCGTCGCCCAGTTGGGCGGATCCTGGGGCTTCATCCTCGTTTTCACGGGAATGCTCGGCGCATGGGTCGTGGTGAACACCGTCATCCTCGGCCGGGCCGACGGCTTCGACCCCTATCCGTACATCTTCCTCAACCTGATCCTGTCGATGGTCGCTGCGCTCCAGGCCCCGGTGATCCTCATGTCCCAGAACCGCCAGGCGGCCCGGGACCGGCTCGCGGCCGGCCTCGACTACGAGATCAACCTCAAGGCCGAGGTCGAGATCATGGCCCTGCACGAGAAGCTCGACCGCATCCGCATGGAAAGCCTCGAAGGCATGCTGGAGGCCCAATCGGTGCGGATCGAGGTCATCGCCAAGGCGGTTGGCATCCACTCGATGAAGTCCGTCCCGGACTGACGGGCCGCATCCCTACGAGAAGGCGCCGTGCCTCGTGGGTTGGACAGAGGAACCGGACCGACGATCCTCAGCGGATGCCGATGCGTCGTCACGAGCCCGTCGGCGGCCCGGACCCGCGGGCATGCCGGTAATCTTCAAGGATCTCGCTTGCGAGCGCTCGGCGCTGAAGGTCCTCAAGCTCGGGGAGGATGTCGTTGTCCGAGGCGTCGTGCGCCGAGACCAGCCAGACCCCGTCGGCCGCCGTCTCGAACGTGACCAGGGACTTCGGCCGGACGTACTGGTCCTGAGAGTCGATGCAGGGGTGGCACGGCATGGTCGATCCTCCGGTATCGCCAACGGGTCGAGGCGGTGGTGCCTCGACCCGCAGAGGGTGAGCTGATGCCCCGTCTCGTCATTTCGCGGATTTGGTGGACCCGGTGACGATGTCCTCGTCGGTGAAGCGGATCATTCCCCCGGCGATCACGAGCTTGTCGCCCTTTTCCACTGAGCGGCCGTATCAGGAACCCGTGACGCGAAGCTCGCAGCCTTCCTTGCACTCGATCTCGGCCGAGGCCCCCGCCGCCAGTTTCTGGGTCGCCTGGGCCTCGCCCTTGTCCACCATGAGGGTGTGTTCGCCCTTGTCCTGGTTGGTCACGGTGATCGCGAGCGCCGGGGTCGCGACCAGCATCGTACAGGCCAGGAAAGCAGCCGTGATTGGGGTATGTCTCATGTCTTGTCTCCGTCCGTTGGCGTGATGCCGTCGTGACGGGGATGTAGGGTCTGGCTGCCGCAACCCTCCCCCCCAGACACCGCCATGGGCCTGAGTGATTTCGCGGAGCCGCTATCCGAATTTGCGCAGACGCCGCGACCAGCGTCGACGATGCCCGTTCCATGGGGAATGCGAGACGGGCATCGGAGAGCCTCTCGACCTGAGCGTTCATAACCGATGTCCCGCCTCGGTTTCTCGACGGGCCGATTTCGACCTGCAGCCGAGGTCAGCGCTCCAGGGACTTCAGGTAGGCCAGCACATCCGTAATCTGGTCGGGTTCAAGCTGGAACTGCGGCATGGTCGGGTGACCTGTAGTGATGCCCTCCGCCAGGGCCTCGCCAAGGTCCTCGACCGGGTATCTCGTATGTAGGTCCCGGAATGCCGGCGCGATGCCCAGCGGGCTCGCGCCGATCCGTCCCACGGCATGGCAGCTGGCGCAGTTCGCCCCAACGAAAGTCTTGCCGCGTTGGACCTGCCCCTCCGTGGCGGCCGCCAGGCTTCCCATGAGGCAGGGGAGGAAAAGCATCGACAAGGCAAGGCGCAGGGACACGGGACGGCTCCAGATTCGGTGGATCGTGGGATGCGGCGAGGGCCATCGGCACGATGGGCCGGGACGCAAGCGCCACCGACCCACCGCAGCACCGAAACCGGGTCTGCGATGCCTAGGACATCTGGATCTCGGGGCCGGTCTCGTATTCCACGACCTCGTTCGTTAGCTGCAGGTCGACCTGGGCGATTGTCGTCCCTTCCGGGCCGGCCATGGACGGATGGTCCGTCCAGACCCAGTCGCGCACCTGTGGCAGGTCCTCGCCGGTGCGGCAGACGTGTTCGCGGTGCAGGGCCAGCAGGTCGCGCAGTTCCTCCTCGGCATGCTGCACGGCCGGCCCCAACCCGGACGACCACTTCAAAGCGGCGAGCGCGAGGTGGTAGCGGTCGAGACCGTTCAGCACCGCCATATCGAAGGGGGTCGTCGTCGTCCCCTCCTCGACGAAGCCGTGGACGTGGATGTGTCCGTGGTTGGTGCGCCGGTAGGTCAGCCGATGGATCAGCCACGGGTAGCCGTGGTAGGCGAACACCACCGGTCGGTCGCGTGTGAACAGGCTGTCGAAGGTGGCGTCGTCGAGCCCGTGCGGGTGCATGTCGGGCGACGGCAGCGTCATCAGGTCGACGACGTTGACGACCCTGATCCGGATCTCCGGAATGCGGGTGCGGAGCCAAGCGACGGCGGCCAGGGTCTCCATCGTCGGAACGTCGCCAGCGCAGGCCATAACAACGTCCGGCTCGGCCGGGCCGTCGTTCGAGGCCCATTCCCACACCCCAATGCCGGCCGTGCAATGTCGGGCCGCCTCGTCTGCGCCGAGCCACTGGAGGGCCGGCTGCTTGCCGGCGACGACGACGTTGATGCGGTCGTGGGTGCGCAGGCAATGGTCCATCACCCAGAGCAGGCAGTTGGCGTCCGGCGGTAGGTACACCCGCGCCGTGTCGCCCTTCTTGTTGGCGACGAAGTCGATGAAGCCCGGATCCTGGTGGCTGAACCCGTTCTGGTCCTGGCGCCAGACATGCGAGGTCAGCAGGATGTTGAGCGAGGGCACGGGCTTGCGCCAGGCCAGTGCCCGGGAGGCCTTCAGCCACTTCGCATGCTGGTTCACCATCGAATCGACGATGTGGATGAAGGCCTCGTAGCAGGCGAAGACGCCGTGGCGGCCGGTGAGAAGGTAGCCTTCGAGCCAGCCCTCGCAGAGGTGCTCCGACAGCACCTCCATCACCCGGCCCTGGCGCGCGAGGTGCTCGTCGGTGGGCAGGATGGCATCGCGCCAGACCCGGTCGGTGACGTCGAACACGGCGTCGAGGCGATTGGACAGGGTCTCGTCCGGCCCCATCACCCGGAAGTTGCGGGCCTCCGCGTTGAGGGCGAGCACGTCGCGAAGGTAGCGGCCGAGAACGCGGGTGGCCTCGGCGACCGCCGTGCCGTGGGACGGCATCGCGACGGCGTAGGCGGCGAGGTCGGGCAGGCGCAGCGGCCTCGGATCGCGTCCGCCGTTGGCATGCGGGTTGGCGCTCAGCCGCCGGTCGCCGCGCGGGTGCAGCGCTGCCAGGGCCGGCGCGAGGCGGCCGGCATCATCGAAGAGCTCGTCCGGCCGGTAGGACCGCATCCAGGTCTCCAGGATCGCGAGGTGCTCCGGGTTTTCGCGGAGCGCCGCCACCGGGACCTGATGCGACCGCCAGGTCCCCTCCACCGGCTTGCCGTCGACGAACTTCGGCCCGGTCCAGCCCTTCGGGCTGCGCAGTACGATCATCGGCCAGCTCGGCCGCCCGACATCGCGGTTCGCGGCGAGCTCGCGGATCTCGGTGATGCGGTCGAGGGCGTAGTCGAGGGCCGTCGCCATGGCTTGGTGCATCGGGCCGGGCTCGTCGCCCTCGACGAACAGCGGCTCGTAGCCGTAGCCGACGAGAAGGCTCCGCAACTCCGCCGCCGGCATCCGAGCCAGCAGGGTCGGGTTGGCGATCTTGTAGCCGTTGAGGTGGAGGATCGGTAGAACGGTGCCGTCGCCGACGGGGTCGAGGAACTTGGAGGCGTGCCAGGAAGCCGCCAGCGGTCCGGTTTCGGCCTCGCCGTCCCCGATCACGCAGGCGACGATGAGGCCCGGGTTATCCAGCGCCGCCCCGAAGGCGTGGATCAGGGAGTAGCCGAGCTCACCGCCCTCGTGGATCGAGCCGGGCAGTTCGGGCGAGGCGTGGCTCGGGATGCCGCCGGGGAAGGAGAATTGCCGGAACAGGCGGCGCATCCCGTCCGTGTCGGAGCCGACATCCGGGTAGACCTCGCCGTAGGTCCCGTCGAGCCAGGCGTTGGCAACAAGGCCGGGCGCACCGTGGCCAGGCCCCCACACCGCCATCATGTCGAGGTCGCGCAGGACGATGGTCCGGTTGAGGTGGGCGTAGATGAAGTTCAGCCCCGGGGTCGTGCCCCAGTGTCCGAGGAGCCGGGGCTTCACGTCCGCGAGGGTGAGGGGCTCGCGCAGGAGCGGGTTGTCGAGCAGGTAGATCTGACCGACCGATAGGTAGTTCGCCGCCCGCCAGTACGCATCGATGGCGTCGAGGCCAGTCGGTCCCAGAGGACCTGGCACGAAGTCGAGATGGGCCGGCATCTCGCCGAGATCACGGACGACGGCAGGCTTCGGATCGCTCGCGACAGGCATTCGGGATTCCCGGGCATCGCGGGACGACCCAGCGCCCCATGGAAACCATCGTCGCATCCCTGGACGGTCGGTTCTTTGATCTGGATCACGTCGCTCTCGGCCGGGCCGTGCCACTCGGGGGCCTGCCCGGAGATGCGCATGATCCTCGTCCTCAATGCCGGTTCGTCCAGCCTTCGCTGCGCCCTATTCCGGGATAGCGAGGATACCGCCGTCTGGCGCGTGCACGTCGCCGGGATCGGTGGCTCCCCTCACCTGACGGTTACGGGCGACCTCGACTTCGCAGAGGATGTGCCGCCCCCGAGCGATCTCCCGTCCGTCGTAAAGTGGCTCCTCGCTGGCCTCCGACGACTGCCGGATCTCCGCCTTCGGGCGGTCGGTCATCGGATCGTCCATGGCGGTGCCCGCCATGTCGGCCCGGCCCGTATCGACGGACCCCTGATCGCCGAGTTGGAGACCCTGGTGCCGCTGGCCCCCGGCCACCAACCGCAGGGGCTCGCTTGCATCGCGGCCGTCGAGGAGGCGTGGCCCGGCCTGCCGCAGGTGGCCTGCTGCGCTTCGGCTTCCATGGCCTGTCCTACGCCCACATCGCACGCGTGCTGCCCCGGCTCATCGGCGAGACGGCGAAGGGACGCGTCGTCGTCGCTCATCTCGGCCACGGCGCCAGCCTCTGCGCCTTAGCCGGGGGACGCAGCGTGGCGACCACGATGGGGCTCACGACCCTTGGTGGCCTGATGATGGGGACCCGGTCCGGAACGGTCGATCCAGGGCTCGTGCTCCACTTGATCCAGGCGCGCGGCATGGCCGCAGTCGAGGTCGCCGACCTCCTCAACCGACGCTCGGGCCTGCTCGGCGTCTCGGGCATCAGCGACGACGTCCGTGTCCTGGGGGCCAGCGAGGCCCCGGAGGCGCGTGAGGCCCTCGACCTGTTTGCCTACCGGATCGCACGCGAGACCGGCTCCCTTGCCGTTGCCCTGGGCGGCCTGGATGCCCTCGTCTTCACAGGCGGCATCGGCGAGAACGCCGCGGGCATCCGGGCATCCGTCTGCGCGAGGCTCGCGTTCCTCGGCCTGGACCTCGACCCGGAACGCAACGCCGAGGGCCATTCGCGCATCGACCGAAACGGCTCTACAGTCGCGGTCCTCGTCATCCCGGCCGACGAGGAGCGGGAGATCGCCGATGAGGTGGGATGTCTCGTTAGTGCTTGATACCCGAGGGGAAGCCCGTCCACGGGCTCCATCGCCGGGGGATCCATCTCGGAGTAGGCTCTGCCCCAGGCTGATCGTTCGGCGCGCCTGCCGGTCGATGGGGGGCTGCGAGGATCGGTCATGCCATTCGCGAGCGTGATGGTTGCGCTGGACCTCGGGACGTCCTCGTCCGCGCGCCTGAGGCTCGCCGGCACCTTGGCCCGGCGCTTCGGGGCCCGGCTGATCGGTGTCGCGGCCCGTCAGGCCCTGCCGCAGAACCTGTATGGCCGCGGCGCCTACATCAACAGCCAGTTCGTCGATCAAGCCACCGCCCGCGCGACCGACGAGCTATCGCAGGTCGAGGCGCGGTTCCACGAGGTCACGGCCGAAGCCGGCGAGACTGAATGGCGTTCGGCGAAGGCCGATCCCATGGCGTTCCTGGTTCAGCAGGCAAGGTCCGCCGACCTCGTCGTGGTAAGTCGATACCGGAGCGCAGGCGTCGAGGACTGGTGCTCGTCCATCGAGCCTGGCGAATTGGTGCTGCGCCTTGGCCGGCCGGTCCTCATCGCCCCGCCTTCCGTAGAGACGCTCGCCGCGAGGCGGATCGTCGTCGCCTGGAAGGATACCCGCGAGGCCCGTCGCGCCGTCTCAGACGGACTGCCGTTCATGAGATTGGCCGAGGAGGTGCTCATCGTCGCTCTGGGCGACGAAGCCGATTGGAAGGGCGCGGGCGAGACCCAAGGCTATCTTTCCCGGCATGGCGTCACCGCCACGACCATCCTCCGCTCGCCATCGAAACTCGGCGTGGCCGCCGAGTTGCTCGTGATCGCGCAGCAGGAAGGTGCCGACCTGATCATCGCCGGGGCCTACGGCCACGCCCGCATGCGGGAAGTGATCTTCGGGAGCGTCACCCGCAACCTGCTGGAGCACGTTCCCATCTGTTGCCTCTTGAGCCACTGACGGTCATTCGCGGGGAACGTCAAGAACCATGTCCCGGCGACGCTCGTTCAAAGGCCTGAGTATCCGTGGCGCAGGAGTCGCTGTTCGGCCCCTATCCTGCAGGCCGAACCCATGCCTGACCGAATTTCACGAGCTCGATCACCACGAACGGCGTGAGGGCACCCAGCCCGACAACGCCCCAGTCGGCCATCGTCAACGGCACCGTATGCAGCACCTGCCTCAGGAGCGGGACGTACACGGCGGCGAGTTGCAGGCCGATGCAGGCTGCCGTCGCCCCCCATAGCCAGGCGTTCGTGAACAGGTTCGCGGTGAAGGCGGACCGACGCCGCGAGCGGGCGCTGAAGGCATGGACGACCTGGGTCATGGCGAGGGTCATGAAGGCGATGGTGACCGCGTGCCGAAGCCCCTCCTCGCCGACGCCGTACCACTCCATCCCGACCGCGAACGCGGCGAGCGTGCATCCCGCGAGCAGCAGGCCCTGCCAGACGATCAGCCAGGCGAAGGCCGGCGTCATCAGGGGCTGCTCGGGGTCGCGCGGCGGCCGCGCCATCACGTCGGGATCGGACGGCTCAAGCGCGAGCGCCATCGCCGGGAAGATGTCCGTGACGAGGTTGAGCCAGAGGATCTGCATCACGCCGAGCGGCATGGGCCAGCCGATCATGACGGCGGCGAACATCGTGACGATCTCGGCGAGGTTGCACGAGAACAGGTAGTGGATGAAGCGCAGGATGTTGCTGACGATGACCCGCCCCTGCTCGACCGCGCCGACGATGGTCGCGAAGTCGTCGTCGGTGATGACCATGTCGGCGGCGTCCTTGGCCACCTCGGTGCCCCTGATCCCCATGGCGATACCGATATCCGCCTTCCGGAGCGCCGGCGCGTCGTTGACCCCGTCTCCGGTCATGGCGACCACGTTCCCGCGCCGCTGAAGGGCGTCGACGATCCGAAGCTTGTGCTCGGGTGACACCCGGGCGAACACGGCGGCGTCGGCCACCACAGCGAGCCAGCCGGCATCGTCGAGGCCAGCCAGGTCCCTGGAGTGGACGGTCTTGAAGGCGGTCCCGTCCGGGCCGACGTCCAGGTCGAGCTGCCGCGCGATCTCGGCCGCCGTCGCTTCCTGGTCGCCAGTGATCATGACCGTGCGGATTCCCGCCGCGCGGCAGGTGGCGATGGTGGCCTTGACGCCGTCCCGCAGCGGGTCGGTCGACCCGACGAGCCCGACGAAGGTGAGGTCGCGCGTAAGGTCCGCCTCGACGAACCCGTCAGGCAACACGCGATGGGCCAGCCCGAGGACGCGTAGGGCCGACGACCCGAGCGCCTCGTTTGCCGCCTCGATCCGCGCTCGGTCGGTCTGGGACGAAGACGCGGTACCGCCCGCTCCCAGGACCAACACGCTGGCTTTAAGAACTTCCGCCGGCGCGCCCTTCACGTAGGCGACGTGGGTGCCCTCCGGCGTGGCGTGCACCGTCACCATCAGCTTGGTGTCGCTGTCGAACGGGATCTCGGCGATCCGCGGGTAGGCCCTTGCGAGGTCGGCGAGTTCCAGTTCGGCCTTCTCCGCCGCCACGATGAGCGCGGCCTCGGTAGGGTCGCCGAGGGCCGTGGCGACTTCGCCCGACCGGTCCACCCTGGCGTCGTTGCACAGGGCGCCGATGCGCAGCGCGAGCCCAAGGGGCTCGTCATGCCCGATGTCGACGGCATTCCCGTCGCGGGTGAACTCACCCGCCGCCGCGTATCCCGCCCCGGTGACCTCGTACCGCCCCGCGGCGACATCGTAGGCCCGCACCGTCATCTCGTTGCGGGTGAGCGTGCCGGTCTTGTCGGTGCAGATCACCGTGGTCGACCCGAGGGACTCGACCGCGGGCAGCCGCCGGACCAGCGCGTTCATGCGGGCCATGCGCTGCATGCCGATGGCGAGCGTCATCGTCGTCACCGCGAGCAGGCCCTCGGGCACGGCCGCGACGGCGAGCGAGATGCCGACCTCGACCATGTAGAGAAGCGCGTTGCCCCGGAGCCACCCGACCAGGATGATGACGAGGCAGAGGGCGAGGACGATGACGAGGAGGGCGCGGCTGAGCTCTGCGAGCTTCGCCTCCAGCGGCGTACCGTGCGCGGCGACCCCCGCGATGAGCGTTCCGATCCGGCCGATCTCCGTGCGCGGGCCCGTGGCGGTGACGATGAAACGACCGCGCCCGGCGGTGACGGCCGTACTTCGGTGAACCATGCTCGTCCGATCGCCCAGGGCCGCCCCGGTATCGAGAACCGGATCGGCGGACTTGGCGACGGGCAGGGACTCCCCCGTGAGCGCGGCCTCGTCGACCTGGAGGCGCGCCTGCTCCACCACCCGCCCGTCGGCATGCACACGGTCCCCCTCAGAGAGGAGCACGACGTCGCCGGCGACGAGGTCGGCCGTCTCGACCTGGTGGTCCCTGCCGTCCCGGACGACGCGGGCGAGCGAGACGGCTTGCTTGCGCAATCCGTCGAGGGCGGCGGCGGCCTTCCATTCCGTGACGAAGCCGATGGCGGCGTTGAGGAGGATCACGACGAGGATGGCGCCGGCCTCGACGCGTTCCCCGAGCGCCAGTGCGACGCCGCCGGCGGCGATGAGCAGTGCCACCATCAGGCTCTGGAACTGATGCAGGAGGATTTTCAGCGCGGAAGCCGGCGCGGCCTTCGCGAGCGTGTTGGGGCCGTCGCGGGCCAGGCGCTCGGACACCTCCGCACCGCTCAGCCCGTTCGAGACGTCGGTGCGCAGGGCCCTCGCCGTCTCCGCCGCCGAACGTGCCGGGTAGGGTATCACCAGCGCGGTCATGCCAGCATCAGGCGGTCGACGACTGCGCGTACGCCGGGTGCGGACCAAGCCGCCCGCTCGGCGATCTCACGCTCGTGCCAGGCGTTGACGAAGCCTTCCAGGGTCACCTCGTCATCGACGACGGTGACCTGGATCGCGTCGCCGTCCAGCTTGGCGTTCCGCTTCAGGGCCGCGAGGATCTTGGCCTTCACGTCGACCGCCTCTGCCGGGGGACGCACGGCGAGCAGGTTGAGGACGTCGGTGACGCCGGACAGCCTTCGGACGTCGGAGGCGGCGGCGACGCTCTGGAAGTAGTACGGGACCGACCCGTTGAGCGTGACGGCGCCTCGCTCGACCTTGACCTGGATGCCGTGCGCCTGGATGCGCGCGTCCCAGGCAAGGACGTTCAGGACGCGTCCGGCGATCTCGACGTCGCCGGTCCTTTCCGTTTCCAGCCCGCGCACTTCGAGTGCCTCGGTGATGGCGCGTACGCCGCGCACCCTCTGCACGACCTTCTCGGCCGCGATCCTCTCGGCATAGGTCCCGACGCATCCGGAGAGGCTGACGACGCCCTCGTCGACGGCGACGCCGATATGCGCCGAGCCGACGCTCGGGTCGAAGTCAAGCTCGTCGAGGATGTGCTGCCGCAGCAGGGTATCGTCCATGATGGTGCTCCCGGGTCGAGCGCATGCCGGCCGACCGGGGACCTTGATGAACCCGACGGCGCCCCCGGTCTTTGTGCAGGATCAAACCGGGTGGAGGCTCAAGCCGCAACCGGTGACGGCGTCGAGGGAAGTGGGATGCGGATCGGCCACCCAACGCTCAGGGTCCGCCGGACGTGCCCGACCGAAACGACCATCGTGTCGCCGCCCCTCAGGGTCGCTTCGAGGACGTTCCTCACAAGATCGACGGTGACGACGAGGTCCCGGCCCCGCCACTGCACCGGGAACGAGAGCCTGGTCCATCCGGCCGGCAGCCGGGGCGCGAACGAGAGCCCGTCGGAGTGGACGACGAGACCGGCGAACCCGAATATCGCCACGAGCCAGATGCCGCCCAGGGCCGCGATGTGGACGCCGCCGGCGATGGCTACGTGGCTGTCGCCGAGATCGATGGCGGAGGTGTCGCGTAGGTATCCCAGCGCCAATTCCGACCGTCCCAACCGTGCGGCGGCGACACCGTGCAGGGCGCGGCTGAGGGAGCTGCCATGGCCGCACCGCGGGGCGTAGTGGTCGAAGTTGACCGCATCCGCGTCGCCCGGGAACTCATCGGGGAGCAAGGCAAGCAAGGCGACGACATCGGCCTGCTTGACCACCTGCGAGGCCTGGGTGCGCTCGCGCCCGAGGACGACGTCCATCGGTACGGAGCGCCCGGCATAGGCCGAGAGGTCGATGGCCTCCAGGTCGTGGTAGCCCTGGAACTGCTCGAACAGGCCGGTCTCCGGATCAAGTCCGGTCGCCATCGCCGCGGCGGTCCTGCGCCAGCTTTCCAGTTCGTCGGCGGCCAGGTCGAGGCGTGTCGAGAGCGTCGCCCACCGGTCCGGCCAGCGCTCGCCCATCAGCGCCGCGATGTCCAACCCGCGAAGGAGGTTCCAGCGCGCCATGACGTTGGTGAAGGCGTTGTCGTCGACGGTCTCGTGGTACTCGTCCGGTCCAATGACGCCTCTGATGTGGTGGAGGCCATCGGCTTCGAGGCCCGCGCGGCTCCACCAGAACCGCGCCGTCTCCAGGATGATCTCGGCGCCGGCCTCCAGCAGGAACGCGGTGTCGTCGGTCGCCTGCCAATATTGCCAAACGGCGTAGGCGACATCGGCGCTGACGTGCTGCTCCTGGGTGCCGCAGAGGATGTCGACGACCTTGCGGTCGGGACCGACCACCTGGGCCGGTGTCGCCTCGTCACCGGTGTCCGCAGACTCCCATGCGTAGAGCGCACCGCGCCACCCCATCCCGGCGGCCTTCGCCCGTGCCGCGGCGAGGGTGCGGTAGCGGTACGTCAGCAGGGCGCGCGCCGCCTGCGGCCACGTCATTGCGTAGAAGGGCATCAGGAAGATCTCGGTGTCCCAGAAGACATGACCGAGATAGTCGTCCCCCGTCAGGGCACGGGCGCCGATGGACACGCGCTCGTCACCGGGGTCGGCCGCGCCGTTGAGATGGAAGACGGCGAACCGCAACGCCCTCTGCGCCTCCGGGTCGCCTTCGACCACGACGTCGCTGCGGTCCCATCGCTCGCGCCAGGCTGTCTCGTGACGTTCGAGGAGACCGCGCCAGCCGAGCCCGGTCGCCAGGGCGAGGTCGGAGCGGGCGCGTCCGCCCGGATCGTCGACGGGTTCGTCGCCGCGCGTCACGGCGAGGTTGCGTCGGAGCACAACGGTCTGGCCGGCCTGGACGCGCAGGCTCCAGGACCATCTGCCGGCGGTTCTGACGGTGGGGGGTTGCGTCCGTCCGTCGATGACCACCGCCGCGTCCATGGCGATGGCGAGGGTCTTGCCGGATTGCCGCGTGCGCCAGACGCCGAGGTCGGGCTCCGTCGTGACTGGGATCAGGAGAGGTGACGCTTCCCCGGACGTCACGTCGAGCGTGATCTCGCCCATACCCTGCTCGACGGCGAGCTCAACCAGTTGCAGAACGATGCCGCGCATATCCAGCGAGACGAGGCGAAGCGTGGACAGGCGGATGTCGAGGGCCGCCCCCGGGGGCTGCCGGATCTGGGTCAGCAGGAGCCCGCGTCGCATGTCGAGGGTCACGTCGCGGGACGACGGATCGGGGCAGGCGAGGTAGGGGCCGTCCGGCAGGCCGATGCGAAGCTGGAGCCAGTCGGGGGCCGGGAGGCGTTCGGGGATCGGGGGGC
>NZ_NKUG01000068.1 GCF_014845095.1 Methylobacterium bullatum
GGCGGCGGCGGCGGCGGTGGCAGCTTAGATCGCGCGTTTGTCGACGAAAAGGTTCGAGAAACGCTAGGTTCGGGCATCCTCGACTTTATGGCCGGCTTTCCGGTAGGGAGCCTCGCCGAGGGGTATGACCAGAATGGCGGTGGAGACGCTCGCCTGCGTTCGATTCTAAGTGATGCTTTTGGAGCGGACTTCAGCGGGTTTATGTCGGCCCGGTCGGGTGAGGCTGGTGAGATGTTCCGGACTGCTGTGACGCAGCACTAATATGTGTAAGGGTATAGCGAAGCTCGACACGATTGTGGTTTCGGGCTTCCATCTACTCGCTTAAGTCTGAGATCAATATGTAGAGTTCCTCCGGCCCATCGCTGCGCAATAGCTTCTCTATCAGGGGAGAGGCAGCAAGATACGCTTCCTTAAATTTCTGTAGCCGCTCCCCGGGGGTGGTAAGCAGACTTGGCACGCTGGCGAGGGCTCCGAAAAGAAGGTCGCCCGCACCGATCTCGTTCAGAGTAACTGGAACACAGGGGGGAGGAAGATCGTAGCGACGAGTATACTGGGTTAGCGTAACCCCTTGAGCTCCCATTTTAATCAAAATCACAGCGCCCCGCTGACGAGCCCGTTCAATGGACTCTGCCCCGAGCGCTATTAACTCCTCCTCCGTGCCTGAAATGAAATCGCATAAATCTACTATCGCGGCCGTCTGACGCGGGCGTGTACGGATCCAATCAAGGTGCAGGTCCACACCTACGAACGCGGGACGCGAGTGTTCGACCTGACGACGAAGCCACGAGGGATCCCCTGCTGCTCCGAAAAGTATGTAGGGCTCGGGGATCACACGATGAGCCGGAGACCAATTGAGAGGCTGGCCCACAATGCGTTGCGGCGAGGTGAGCGAGCGCCGTCCAGTAAGAAGATGCAGACTAGGCACAGCTCGCCGTTCGACGGTGCTAAGATCTACGCCAGTCTGCCTCAACGTATCTATTTCTCTCTGTTTAACATCTGTAGACAGGACGCCCAGCAACTCAGCACTCTTCCCCGTCGTTCTCGCAAATCCTAGGGAGGCGTAAACTAATGGCCCCGCGATCATGCTTGGCTCCGCACTATTAGGAAATTCAAAGCGCAGTGCCAGGCCAGAGATAATGGTTTTCATCCCATTTGCCTAAGTTTCACTTTAAATCGCTCGCGACCGGAGACAAACTCGAAAGCTCGGCTGGTCGGAGGGACTGCAAATGCGCCAGCTTTGAAAGCGAACATAAGGTTCGCTACAGCATCGGCCTCGTAAGGCTTTGCATTCAGCCCGCTCACGTCATTTGAGCCTTCCGTTGCAGGGCCGAACAGCGGAGCAGCATCGCGTTCGATGATGGCGCGTCTCTCCCCTGCCGGTCCGAGGACAACGGCAAAAGCTCCTCCGCGCGTCACGGCGGCGCCACCGCGAGCTGACAACTCGCCCGTTAACCAGCTATTCTCCTCTGCAACGACGAGTAGTGCTCGCTCACAAGCGCAGTTAGAGAGCGCCAGCAAGCTTCGATCGAGCGCAGCAAAAAATCCCTGCAGACTCCCGGGAAAGGCAATCGCCGAGCCTTTGAGTTGCAACGTCGCAACGATTGCCGTGGCAGAACTCGAAGGTATCGTGTTTGGCAACCAAAATGGATCTGTCAGTTTCCAACCCTGCTGCAGACCAGTACGCTCGAAGCGAAAAGCCACCGCCTCAGTAAGCGTGGTGCTCACTACGCTCACCGCTACGCGCTGGTCGACCAAATGGCTTTTTACGGCGCTGGCAGCACTAACAGCGAGCCACGCAGCCGGAGAGGATGATCTTGCTCGCGCCATCCCCAACTTGCGAGCAGTCTTCCAGTGCTCGTCATCGAACACCTGCCCTCTAAAAGGAGGCGTCGGGTTCCACGTTATTTCACTAGCCTCGGACGCAAGTTGTGGTTTCCCATCAGCCAGGACCTGAGAAACATCAATGACTTGCCCGGTTAAAAGCGTCATTTGTCTAGATTTTCTAAAAGGATCGCTGCGTTTATGCCGCCGAACCCCATTGCAACGCACATGCCGCGCGTGAATTGCCCGTGTCTATTCGTTGCAGCGAGATTGAGATCTGCAAACTTCTCATCGATGCGATAAGGAATTCCAGGAAGAGTACCGCTGACCAACGTTTCCGCGGCTGATGCAACGCTAAACCCAGCCGCTGCGCCCATCGTATGACCGAGCAGACCTTTTGACGCCGTTCCGGTCGGGACATTGCCATCAGGCCAGATTGCTCGCGCCGTTGAAGCCTCTGTCATGTCGTTCCGAGCAGTGCCGGTACCATGCCAATATACAAATTCGACCTGTGCAGGGCTAACTTGAGCGGAAGCGAGAGCTGTGCCGATTGTCGCGACGAGCCCGCTGGTACTTGGCTCCACCATTCCTTCGCCGTCACAGGTACACGCACCACCCAAGACCTGGACTCGCGGCCCGGGCGGCAATCTGCAGTTCGGCCCCGCCAGCAGCAAGGCTACCGCACCTTCCCCTGTGGTCATCCCCTCTTCTGCCCCAGAAAACGGGCGACAGCCGACCTTCGACATTGCCCCGATGTTCTGAAATCCCGTGTAGGCGAGGAGCGATATCGAATCTGCTGCCAACAGAACAGCTACATCAAACAATCCGCTATCAAGGACCGACTTGGCTTCCAGAAGACCGACGATGCCTGACGCACAGGCCCCGTGCACCGGAATCAGGCGTACATATCCAAGATACTCTGCAACAAGCTCAGTCAGATCATCCCAGAGCAGTCGATCTATCACATCGCCGGGAATACGGGCAGCTGTCGGATTCGCTAATACACCGAGCGGACCGGGATCGCCATGCGACGATGCAACAATTACGATGCATCTTGCCCCCGGGTTAAGCTCGTTCAAGCAGAAAACACTAGGCGCGATGTCTTGAAGCACTGACGAAATGATGCTTCTAAACCGGTCAAATGGTGCCGGGGCACCGTCTGGCCACGCCTCAATTATCCCAGCCGGGGGACCGGGAGGCCAGTGGGGAAATTGCGCCTGCGGTTGAGAGAAGCCCGTCTTACCGGAAACCAGTGCGTGCCACGTGGCTTGCCATGATGCCCCTAGGCAGGAACGACTGGCACTGGCAGCCGGCAAAATAAATGTCACCAGCCACTCTCCCTCAAGGTCTCGATCTGAACCGGAGCGATACGATTTCGATCTCTGCGGCCAGTTGCCCTTCGATGGTGACGCGCCCTCGGTGTACGGCACCACCTGCAGCAATTCCGATCTTTGTGACGGTAGCGAACACGTACTCTCCTGCCATCGCCGGTCGTATAAAACGGGCCTTGCATCTGCCGAGCACAACTGGATCGGAATTTCCCTCCCCTATCAGCCGACCATGGAGAAATGCTGCTTGTCCTACAAGTTCAATAAGCAGAACCCCCGGCATAATCTTCGGGCCATCAATCAGGTGGCCATCAATATTCGGGTCGGCGCCGTCGACGTGTCTCTTGACCACAATCTCGTCTGCGCACCAACTACAAACCTCGTCTACCATCAATATCGGATGCCGATATGGAAGGAGTTCTTCGATCTCCGAACGCGTGATTTTCCTGCCGGGTGTCATCATGCCTCCGGCAACCGACCGCTTGTAACGTACTTCTCGACAGCGGCACCGGACTGGAGCAGCGGCGCTATCTCCTCTGGAAACTCCAACCCAGTTCGGCGTTGGAGTTCTACAAACAAAACTACAGCTCCCATCGAGTCGAGCTCGTAGTCAGTATAGAAATTGAGATTCATATCGAAGACATCTAATTCGCAGTCCAGCGCGATCTCAAGCATCTCCTTAAAGTCGGCGGCTTGCAACATCATCGCGAGCACCTTCAAGTCACTGTGAATCCGCCGTCGACCAGAATCGTCTGTCCGGTAATGTGCCGCGCGCCCGGGCCAAGCAGGAACTCGACCGCGGCTGCGGCGTCTTCGGCAGACCCTAGTCGACGGAGGGGTGTACGTTGTACGAGAGCATCTTTCACTGCCGGGCGAACGTGCTCCATCATACCCCCGGAAAGCGGTCCCGGAGCGACTACGTTGCAGGTGACGTTGAAACGTCCAAGCTCAACCGCAGCGCATCGGCAGAGCGCCTCAAGCGCTGCTTTGGACGCTGCGTAAGCCGCCTGCCCCGCTTGTGCGCGTCGCGCGGAGATCGAGCTCACCAGAACAATGCTGCCCTCTCCGCGAACCGCCATATTCTGAAATGCGGCTCGAACTGTCAGGAAAGCTCCATCCAAATTCACTGAGATGACGCGCTTCCAATCATCGTACGCCAATTTTGCGATCGGCTTATCGCAAATCATTCCTGCGCAATACACAACATCGAATCTACCCGAACCCGTGCCGGGGTCCGTAAATAATGACGACACTTGGCTCTCGTCTCGCACATCGACAGCATGCCAAATCTGATTACTTAGATCACCCAATTCTGCTCGACGGGAAGTAAATTCCGTTGTTGAGGTCAGAATGACGTTCCGGCCGCCGCGTATCAAACGGCGTGCGACCGCCGAGCCTACGAGGCCGCTTGCGCCAATGATGATACTCGTTCGCTCCACGACACTCATCCGACCCCCATTGCTGTATGGTGCAATAGTGCTCAGCCGCGGACAAGGGGATCCGTCGCGAATATGTCGCGCGGCGGATGCGGTTCGAATGCGGGTCGGTACGCGCCGTTGCAGCCGAGCGCGACACGACGCGACAGTCGCGCCAAGAAAGGCAACAGCTTATGTCCTGACCTTAAACGAGACTAGATGATTAGCTGCGTCCGTTCTGTGGATGTTCACGCACTATGAATCCGGGGGCTTAGCTGACCGGCGAGGTTCCGCTCCGGAGCACGCCAGACTCTCATCGTTTTGACCGACAAGGGCGCAGAGCCGTATGTCCGTTTGTCGGCCAGGGCTGAACGTCGGCTCGCCACCCTTTGCGGCCATTCTACCATTCTCAATGGTAGGGCTCAGCGCACAACCCAGCGACATGTACCCAAGCCAAAATCAACCTCAGCTTGACATTAGGATGATAATCTTATAATGTGAGATTCGCTGCGAGTTTTTTGCAGCTGACTGGATGCCCCCGATGACCCTGCCGTTACGACTCCTGCCACCACCGGAGCCCCATCGGCAGCGGGCGGGTGCATCCTCCCCTTTACACTCAACGCAAGGCGGCCTCCGGGCCGCCTTCGTCGTTTCTGGAGCCTTTTGATGACCCTAAACACCGCAACCAGCGCGCCCACCATCATGCCGCCCAGCCTGATCCTGTTCGGCCGCGACGAACGACACCGCCCCCACGCCTCGCGGTTTGCCGTCGGCGATAAGGCCGATGCCGAACGCGCCGCCGGGCTGATGGGCATGCATGTATTCGAGATCAGCGACGACACCCACCACAGCTTGGCCGCCGGCCTGCCGCAGGGGCGGCTGTTCGGGAGCGGCAAGGCCTTTGTGCCGTTCGTCAAAGCCGAGGTGTTCGATCGGCTCGTCGCAGCGGCGGGTTTGCCCGATGTTGCCCCGCCTGTCAGCGCCTCAGGCAAGGCCGCCAGCACCCCTCCGAGCTCAGGGGGCGGGGCAAGTGGCGCTGCGGGCGCCGGAGGCCCTGGCGGCCGCTTCAAGGCGCCCGCCGATTGGCCCGGCATTGAACGGGGTTGCCTCGTGCTCGCCTGCGCCGGCCCCCAAGAGGGCTGGTTCGAGGCGATCATCATGTACACCAAAGCCGACGACGCCTTCGAGCTTCAATGGCGTGATTGGCCGGACGACCCGCTGATCACCCGGCACCGCAGCGAGCTTGGATTGCTGCCGCCCTGCGCGGTTCAGGGCGTGAAGCAAGGGGCATGAACAGGCCGACACCCATCAGCGTCGAGGCGGATCACGCCTCGACCACCCGCACCGATCAGGTGCGTGCCCTGAACGATGCCTTCCGCCGGAGCTTTGCCGGCGGCCATGTGATGCTGTCGCGCGGGGTCGCCACCCTGCCGGAGGAGCGCCGGCGCGAGGCCGAAGCAGCAGTGCAATCGTTCGCGGCCTTCAGCGTCGCCGACGACCCGTATGGCGAGCACGATTTCGGCGCCTTCGATCTCGCTGGGCAACGGTGCTTCTGGAAGATCGATACCTACGACCGCGCCATGGTCGGTCACTCGCCCGACCCGGCCAACCCGGCGGTGACCGTGCGCATCCTCACCATCATGCTGGCTCAGGAATACTGAGCCCTCGACACCGATAGCCGTGCCTGCCGGCTGCCCAGTCGGCTCACCCGCCCAAAACGGCGTTTGCGTGCCCCTGGCCACGACGCCACCCGTGTCACCACCCCTTCATCAGGATTCCGAACATGAACTCGTACCTCAGTGCGATGCGGAGCTTTCGCGACTTCACCGGCCGCACCTCGCGCGGCGACTACTGGCGCTTTATTCTCGTGTACCTTGGCATCGCGGTCATCGCCCTGATGCTTGATGCGGCCTTCGCCACGGGCAACAAGGATGGCGGCCTGTTCATCGGCCTTGTCCACCTGATCCACCTCGTGCCCCAGGTGGCCGCCGGCATTCGGCGGATGCACGACACCGACCATTCGGGCTGGTGGTTGTTGCTCAGCCCCGTCGCGCTGGTCTTCGCCTGCTTTGCCGGGACGCCGGGGCCGAACCGTTTCGGGCCGCCCCCGGCAGCCGGTGCCGTGCCGGCTTCAATTGGCGCGGCCCCCTCAGCCCCCGTGCCGGCTCAACCCCTCGCGCAGCCGCAGCGTGACGTGATCGCCGAGATCGAACGGCTGGCGCAGCTTCGCGCCGGCGGCAGCGTGTCGGAGGCCGAGTTCGAGGTGATGAAGGCGCAGGCCCTGTCGCAGGCGCGCGGAGCGTGAACGACGACACGGCCTGGGTGCTGGTCGCGGTCACCGTTTGCGTGGCCGTCTACAGCCTGCCCTCGATCATTGCCTTCCACCGACGCCATCCCAACCGCTGGGTCATCCTGGCGGTCAACGGTCTGTTCGGTGGAGCGCTCGTCGGGTGGGTCGTGGCTTTGGTCTGGGCGCTGCACGCGGTGCATCGGCCGGATCAGCCCGGCGCTTCGCAGGGCGGTGAGTCGGGATTGAACCTGTTCGTCAACGACACCCGTCAGGTCGCCCTCGTGGCGGCCCCTTACGGGGATGGTGGCGGACACGCGCGGCCCGCCCTGTCACCTGCCGATGCAGTGCGGGAACTCGAACGCCTCGGCGATCTCCGCACCGCCGGTCACATCGACGAACCCGAGCATCGCGCGCTGAAAAGCGCGGTCCTTCGCGGATTGTAGCCCGCTTCAGGTCGGCGACTCGGTCAGACCCATTCCCCCGTAAGAAGAGAAGGAAGCCGAATGTCGTACCGCCTTGGCCACGCCGCACTCATATCAGCCGTCGCGCTGGCTGCCTCGATCAACTTCGCCTCGGCGCAGTTTGGCCCATCCACCGCGGAGGAGAAGCAGCGCGCCCTCGAAGAAATGCTCGCAGAAGCCGCCAAGCCCACGACAATGTTGCTTGATGCCTACCGCAACTACCTCGCCGCCCGGCAGTGCTTCGATAGCCGCACTGGCTTTGCCCTCGTCTATCTCACAGCGCAACAGATGGAGGAGGCGAAAGCGCAGGTGAAGGGCATCGAGGCGGCGCTCCTGCAGAAGGAGCCCAGCCTCGCCACCGACGAACGCTGGGAGACCGCCAATCGTGAGGAGGCCGCGGCGAACGACGACATCGCCGAGTTGGTCTACACCGGTCGGGGCAACGTCAAGGAACTGACCTACACCGAACAGGGGCGCCGTTTTTGCGCGATAGCCGTGGGCTGGTTGCGCGAGCGATACGGTGATCTCTACCCCGACAGCCGCACCGTGAAAAAGGACTTCTGATGCGCGCCGCCTTGGTCAGAGACGGCGTCGGGGTGGTCGTGACGCACACCCTGCACAGGATGCACGGGGTCACTTTCATATCGGCTCGTGCCAAGATCGCGCTTCTCTCGGTCGCTATGGCCGGGGCATTCCTTCCGACGCAGACTGCCAAGGCCGTCGAGTCAATCACTCCCGCTAAAATACCCCCGACTTGCGAAGCCGGGTCCGAATGCCGCCTGCCTGAGGCGACCTTTGCGTGCAGCCTCGACGTCGCGCTGGCGATTGCTCAGGCCGGACCGGATCGGGGGCGGCAGACCGGCCTTGCCGCGGTCCAGGCTGGGACCTGTGAGATCGTCCCGGCCAATCGGTGGTTCGCCGTCGAGGCGACGAAGTCGGCGCAGGTCATGTACGCGACCGACAAGGGCCGGCATCTCGGCTACATCCCGATGGGTGTGTTCGCCCCGGCCGGCAGCGCCACGGCCACGACCTGCCAGGGGCCAGGCTTCTGCGCCGTCCGGCCAGGACCGCCGGTATGGGCATGCCCGAGCGCGGCCGATCTCACACTGGACTCAACGGAGGCCAAATCGGCTGCCAAATGCGTTCAGGTCGGCGAGGGCAACACAGGCGAGGTCGGCTCAGCCGTTGCCAGCACCGGACCCATCGTCGTGTCGTTCGGCAGTGGCGGGCCTTTTCAATCGAGCTACTACCTCGCGCGTGGGGATCTCGTCGGCATCGGTGTCACACTGCGACCGACGCCGGCCGGGCGCAGCTGGTGCAAGCCGGGTGACTGGTGCGTGACGAGCGCGCCGACCCTGTTCTGCGCGGACAGGGCCGCCTACGAGCGCGTTCTGACCACACCGGTGGGCGAGCCGCGTCGCACCGCGATCACGAACGAGCCGGGCTGCCGCGTTGTGATCCGGGGCAACCCAATGAAACCGGGGGGCGTCCCTGCGGCCGGCGACCCCGCCAAGCTCGTGGCGGTCGAGCACCCCGTGTTCAAGACCGGCTGGGCGAGCGCCGCGGCCTTCAAGGTCGTATCGTATAAGATCCCTTTGCGCTTCACGGCCCGTCTCTCGGACATCATGATTGAGCCCGATCACAGCCCGGCACTCGCGGCGACCGCTCTCACGGGTCAAGGCTCCAGCGCGGCCACCGGCGTGTTCCGTGCAGGGCCGAAAGAACGACTAAGCTATTGCAAAAAGGTCAAAGGGGACGAGAACCGGGACGATATTTCTGTCTGCGTCGCGCGCATGCCCGACGAAACGCAAACGGCCAAAGCGAACTGCTACAGAAAGACAGTTACGCTCGATGACAAAAGCTATCGCCTCGCCGAGAAGCCGTCGGGGTCATCGGCCGACATCCATATCGATGCGGATCGGCAATGGCTGTTTCAGGACATCGCCAGCGGTGAGTGGCTCGACGGCTCCACCCGATCCAATGAGGCGACCGTTGCGACCGCCTACAACGCCCTGTGCCCCGGCACGATGCCCGAGGCGTCATGGAGCGTCATCTACCGCGATCCTGGGGCAGAGTACCCACGCGAGCTCATAGGACGCTGGTTCAATGACCGACGCGCCTGCAGAGACCCCAAGCGGAATCAGCCTGACTATGACGAGTATGGCGTGCTGACGATACTCACTGCAGGAACGAACCGGAACGCGCGACTTCGAGTTTCCGCAGAGAGTCAATGCCGTTCGGCGCGTCGGCTCAGCCTCCTGGGATGTCGATGGCTCACACGCAACCGACGATGTCGAGCAGCCAGAGATTTTCGGGAGCACCACCTACACTCTCACGCGTGGTGGGCTGTCGCTGAGCAGGGATGGCTCGACAACGAACTGGGTTCAGTGCCGGTGAGGGCTCGGATGTCATGGTCCCCTCCGCATAAGGGCTTGCTGATGGAGGGATCCTGGCTGGTATTATCTGCACTCGACCCAAAGCAGGCGCCGAGAAGGTTCGTTTCAGATCAGTCTGATGTTCCACCCGAGCGACCAATAATGGCTGGAACGACTAATATCTTGCAACGCACGGTCACTTGGAAAGGTCGAGAAGCATATCGGCCGGGATAGGTAAGACGTGCGCAAATCCTCCACTCGTAAAGTCGTTGTGCTGAACCAGGGCGCGCAGCAGTGCCGGACGCCAGTGGTTCCTATGAAACGCCTGCGTTTCGTATCTGGTCTGGAGACGCAACAAGTCAACCACGCCTTCTTGACCAATCGCACCATAGGTAAGGTGCAGGGCAGCAGCGTGCGATGAAATGTAGGTGTTTACCTCCTGCTGATAGCGCTGATTAAGTTTGAGCGTCTCCATCTGACCAGTCAAGCGATCCGTGAAACCAGGGGGTAGAGCAGCCGCAGCGTCGATTGAGTAGGTAGCAACCAGCGTATTGCCGTTTACTGCGATATTTGCCTGTAGGAAATCCAGATCGGGCAGCTTGTCATAGTAGACATGCAGGAAGGCGCGTCCTCCCACCCCGAAACCAGCCAACTTGGTGTGATTGCAGGAGTGGCACAAAGGCACAAGGTTACGCGCATGGATGCTGAGAGGCTTAAAAATTGACTGAGGTAGCTGGTGGTCAAGTTCAGTAGGTGGATCGATACCACAGACTGGACAATGCGAAACGCCATTAAACAATAATTCCCGAAGTGAATATAATTGCCGACCTTCCTGGGTCTTTTCGAAAGCCGCTTGTATGGCGTCGAGCAGTAAAGCGGGCAAATTTTCGCCTTTCAATGCATCGCAAGCTGCACCGCAATTACCCTCGTAAACGTCATAAAGCCTGAGGATTTCCTCAATTTCCACTGCGGTGATATTATGCCCTTTTTGCACCTTTCGATACGTGTAACGCCGGACTGCTGTCCTCAAATCGGACCTATCGCGGTCGCGGGGGGGAGCAGGCAGATTTCTCATTTTTTGCGTGCAAACTGGGTGAGGACGTAAGCTCTTGCCTGAGCGCTCATCCCCGGCTGGAAGAGGGCTTCGATGTCGTCAAGGCTGTCGCTACCGCTCACCAGAAGGTCGAGTACCTTATGATAGTCGGTGCTGGCAGCCGTGAGCCCGAATGCGTCGTAAGTGAGGATACCAACGTTCTCGCCGAACGTCTCCAGTTTCGGTGTTGTGACCTCGATCAAGCCACCGATACGGTGCACGCGGCGAACATGGCGCGAAAGAGTCTCCTGCAACAGTACTGGAGAGTGGGTTGCAGCAATGCAAAGCGCATTCAGCTCAGTCAGCACGACACGCACCGAATGCATCAGCGCCGCCATCAGTGGAGGATGTAGATGCGCCTCAGGCTCGTCAAATAACACGAGTGACCTTGGCCGGGCGTGAGCGACCAGCGAAGCAACAACATGAAGTGCAATCTTATGGCCGGTGCTCCAGCTGAGGAATACGGCCCTCGCGCCCTTGGACGTGCCGGTGAGCCGAGAAATTTGGTCCCGTAGTTCGCTGAACGACGGGTCCGCGAACAGCGGTTCAAGCGCGGCCTCTAAAAGTTCGACCCGGCCCTCCGTTCGGATGCGCGACACGAGTGCGGCGAACTCACCGGCCAACTGCTCCACAGGCTTCAGGCGAGTACTCGTCCGCCGTTCCACCTGGACTTCCTTTTCGTCTTCCGATTTCTCAAGCTCATCCTTTTCAACGTCCGCGCGTGCCTCGGCAACAAGGTCGCGTAGTCCGCAAAATACGAACCGTCCATCTCCGCTGGCGAGATCCTGGGTCGTCTGGGAAATGTCCTTCGCGTCCAATCCCGGCACCACGAAGCTATCGAACGCGCTGTAGGAGATGGTGATAACGCGCATGAACCCTATCGAAGAAGGGGTCAGCGATCCAAGCCGTCTCAGCTCTTTCGTCGCCCGATCCTGTGGGGATGCGAATGCCACATGTGCCAGTCTCGCCAACAGCGTGCTCTTGCCGGAACCATTGCGACCTACCAACACGATTATGCGATCAGGGAGTAGGACCCGGTGCTGTGTTGGCCCGAGCCGCCGGTAAGGGCCAAAGTAAAGTGATGGTTCGGGAGATTTGAAGTCGAACTCGATAGGGTCTTTCGACCCAACAGGTGTGTAAGAAAACTTTGTATCCAAATCAGCGAGAGCAGAGAAATTTCCTTCGTAAAGAGCTCTTGCGTCATCGAGAAATGAACGCCAGTTGCTGTTATCGCGAAAAAGGGATGTTTCCCATCCTTTCTCCTTCTCGAACTCGACAACCAAGTCGGGATGCGCGACTACATCATTAAGCGCATCCATGATGATTTTTCGCCTGCGCGAAGAAAGCTCATTCAAACGCTGGTAGTAATCAAGGCTGGTGCCTACAGAAACCCAGGCGTCAGAAAGACTATTAAACGGCTTTTTGATGAGCTTTGGGTCAGAGGAGGTTTGCCCTTTCTTTAAGATCTTAACACCACCCAGGTATGTCACATCGGCAGGATCCTCACCGTGCCTATAATGAAGATGATAGAGGGTATTAAAACTATGATCATTCCAGTCGTCTTGCTGGAGTGCAAAGCGAGTCTCCATGCGCTTGAGCAGCTGGCGCGACGGTGGCTGGACATCAATTGGCAAGCGGATGCTCCTCCCTGCTGAAGCTGATCATATCACCTCTTTGATCTCGAAAGGGGTAGCATGATGATGCAAAAGCTGGAGTCATCCGGTCGCAAGCACCCAGGTTTCTGGTCGTAAGAGTCTGCTGACAGTCGATAACGAGACAATTGCACGGATGGCGACCGAGGCCAATATATGACGATAATCGGACCGGCAAGCCGAGCTGCGGCAACGGCCGTCTCGGAGAACGCGCCATATTCAGCTGCGCGATTACAAACTGGCGTGAAAGCGAACGTCTGCTTTTAGTCATTAAAATGAGGAAGGCTTACGAAGCTTCTCGGACGCACTACGTCCGCACTCGGTTTCGAGTTCGAGCAGAGTGATGGCGACCACGGATTTTGTCACTTCGTAGCCTGGGTCCGTACGGTGAGCTTGTTTCCATCCGGATCGCGAAGATAAGCGACAAAGGACCCGTTCGGGCGGTCTGCGGGAGGGCTTTCGATGGCGGCGCCACAATGCGCGATGCCGGCCTGATGCCACGCCAGAACATGCTCGCGGCTTGATGCGGCGATACCGATGGTTCCGCCGTTGGCCACTGTCGCCAGCTTGCCATCGATGGGCTTCGTGA
This sequence comes from Methylobacterium bullatum, assembly GCF_014845095.1. Classification (GTDB taxonomy): domain Bacteria; phylum Pseudomonadota; class Alphaproteobacteria; order Rhizobiales; family Beijerinckiaceae; genus Methylobacterium; species Methylobacterium bullatum. The sequence continues at coordinate 13,025 of NZ_NKUG01000068.1, forward strand.
TCATCAGCCGCCCGCCGTCATGAGCGTAGATCAGCCTGCCCCTGGGGTCCATCACGCCGGGCTTCCCTCCCAACGCGACGAATGTGGCATCGTAGAAGCACCGTGCCCGCTCCAGGTCGTTGCTGCCGATCATGACGTGAGTGAACATACTCTCTCTCCGAAAAGGAGCGGCGCGAGATAGCCGTGGTCGAGCGTGGCAACGAGCCGTTGCCGACGGCATACCCACATGCATCGGGTAGCTCAACGACCGCTTATCGCCCGCCCAGGAAATCGGCATAGCCTGCTACGGTCGCTCCTTCAGGCTTCTCGTAGGACCCGGTACACCTGCATGCGGGAGCAGCCCAAGACCCCAGCGATTGCTGCGGCCCCGCTGCCTGCTGATGCCATTGCCTTGATCCGATCACGGTCGAGGCGGCGCTTGCCGCCGGCATAAGCACCGCTGCCCTTCGCGCGTTCGATGCCCTCGCGCTGGCGCTCCTTGATGAACCGCCGTTCCATTTGCGCGACCATGCCAAGCACGGTCAGAACCACGTGACCCATTTCGCCCCGCGTTGAGACGTGGGGGTCGAGTACGGTCACATGCGCACCGCGCTGCTCGGCTTCATGAATGAGGTTGAGGACGTCTCGGGTATCGCGGCCGAGCCGGTCCAAGCGCGTGACCATCAGTTCGTCGCCCGGCCGAAGGAACTCCAGCACCGTCGCCAACTCGGCCCGGCCGTCACGGCTGCCGCCCGAAACCTTCTCCGAACGAATGACCCCGCAGCCTTCGGCCTTCAGCCGGGCGACCTGCCCGTCGAGATCCTGATCGAGCGTACTAACACGGGCGTAACCAATGCGGGCCATAATGTGTAACCTCAGGGTGTAAGCCCGAGGCTACCTTGTCACAAATAGCTGGTGTCAACCCAGATGTTACGACGACAGGCGCCAGCTATGTTACGTCACAGCAGGGTATACCCCGATGTCACTCGACGAAGCTGGCGTTCGTTTTGCGCCAACTGTGGACGTCCGTGTTCGATCTCGCGAGAGTCCGCTTACCTGGCGAGTTCAAACATCGACCCGCCCGGCGATCACGACATCCGTCGCCTAGCACGCGCACCTAACGACGCCGACGCCGGACGGCAACGGCTTCCTACGGAGATGGGGCGCGAGAGGTTCAGTATGCAGAACATCCTAGTTGGCCTCCAGCATCGTTCACCGAATCGATGTCCAATTCTGGGTTGACGTGCTAGCCACCACCAACTGTCTCGGGACAACGCTCCGCGTCAGCCAATGGCCGTGGTCGAGCGGGGAAGCGAGGCATTTATGAAGTCGAACCGCGGGGCTTTGTGCTCCAGCATCGTGCGGAGAAGCGAGCTTTTTGACGCTTCCTGTGCGGAAGCGGTCGCCGCCGCTCGCAGGTTCTTCTGTGCCTGGTAGCTAGCGCAGTTTAGCGCCAGCTCGCGGCGCTGGTCCGGCGACTGCTCGTGATCGATACGCAAGTAGGCGCCCGGCAGCATGTGGCTCAACATGTCGTTCGTCATGGCCTGCTGGGATCCGATCATTACGGTAGGCAGGCGTTGGTCCTGCATCCATCCCCATGAGCCGAGGCGTAGCTTTGTCGAAGCCGAGAACGCGAACGCGGCCGTCGTCGTGCCCACGCTGAGGATGCGGATTTCGCTGCGATCCTTCTTCAGGAAATGCTCGGCCTCGTGCAGGGCAACCATGTCCGGCGAGTTGGCAAACATGCCACCGTCTGCGTAGAGCTCGTCATCGATGCAGTGGATCGGGAAGTATGTCGGCGCGGCTGAAGTCGCGAGGGCGACGTCGGCGACGTCCAGTGTCCAGTCGCGCGTGTAGTCTCGGTGGTGTCCGGTCTTGAAAACGCGGGGCTTGCCCTTCGTGAGATTGACAGCCGTGACAACCGTCGGCGTCAACAGGCCCGACATCTTTGCGTCGATTCCGACGATCTTCTCGATTACCGCCCGTAGCGGCGCCGGATCGTGGCGTGAGCACGCGACGCCGGCGAGCACCTGGAGACTGGAACGAAGCCATCCGACGGGAGGGCGTTTGGCGGGGAATATCTTATCCCCGTCGTCGATGAATGCCTGCTCGATCTCGCCCGCTGTCCGTCCCATGGAAAGTCCCAGCGCGATGATGCCTCCAACGGAGGTACCGGCGATGAGGTCGAACGAGTCTGCGATCCGTCGCCCGGTCTGCTTCTCAATGCGCGCCAGCACGCTGGCAGTGTAAAGGCCCATGTACCCGCCGCCGGATAGGCATAAGATTTGGAACGGCACTTGCCCTCCTGCTGCATCCGGTGACCGCCTCCCCGCGTTGACGCCCGCCTCGCGGAAGGGGGGTAGGCGCATTGGCGCGGTGACGGCAATCGATATGCCGTCACCGTCCACAGGAATGTTCGCCCTATGTTCTTGCCGTCTAGGATGTTAAGGTTGAAACTTAACTACGTCGCCTTCCGGCGGTCGAGCCGGGAGGCACCCGTTCCATGGCCAACGCATCCAAGCTCCTCCACTCAGAGAGTGAACCCGAGAACTATCTCGTCAATCTCAAGCCAGAGGACAGCCGTATCCGGGAGGCGCGGACGAAGATCCGCGCGCACCTGCGCGAAGCGTTTGAGGCGTCGAGCGAAGCATTGTTCGGCCGCCGCGTCAGGCCACGGTTCTTCACGCAGGGCAGCTTCGCCTACAAAACGCTTAATGACCCTGCGCACCCTCCGGGCCAGCAGATGGACCTCGACGACGGCTGCTACCTACCGCTGTCGTTCGTACGGGGCACCCGCCCGTCGACGGCCGCCGAGAAGTTTTTCGAGTTCGTAGACGCCGCGCTCGACGACTTGGCGGAGCGAGAGGATTGGGGGCGCGAGTCGAAGCCGACCTGCTGCCGCGTTGTCATCGCACACGACTCGCACGTTGACATCCCTCTGTACGCGATTCCTGACGATCAGTTCCGCCTGCTTGAGGACCGTCGCTCGCGGGCCGCTAAGGCCTCCGCCGACTCCGCCGAGAAGAAGAAGTCGTGGGATGATCTGCCGTCCGACGAGGTCCTCCTAGCGCACCGCGACGAGGGCTGGAAGGAATCGGACCCGCGCAAGATCCACAAGTGGTTCACGGACGCAGTCGAGAACCTTTATGGCGAGAGGCTGCGGCGGGACTCGCGGTACCTCAAGGCATGGCGCGACCACGAGCTCCTCGATCGCCTAAAGGTGTCTTCAATTCTATTGATGGCATGCGCCTGGCAGGCCTACGGGGAGATCGGTTGGCGCGAGCTGCCCGCACGCGAGGACGAGCGGCTGCTACGCGTCGTCGAGCTTGTGCCCGGGTACGTGCGGGGCACTGTCTCGAATCCCGCCTGCGCTGATGAGGATCTTAACCGCATCCCCAAGCAGAGACGCGAGGAGGTGGCGAAAGCTTTCGAAGACCTAGCCACGCTCCTCCGGCAGGTTGTGGACGAGTGCGAGGACGCTCACGAAACGGTGCGCCTGCTGCGGAGGGCTTTCGGGAAGCGGGTGCCGGACAGGCCCGACCTCGTCTCTGTCGCGCCGGCCCCGGCAACCGGTCTAGCGTCGCCGGCTGTGATTAGCGCCGCCGCCGCGACCGTGACGGCCCAGCCGAAGAGGGTCGTCGCCGCCCCGGACGTAGGCCGCTCCCGCAGTGGCTGACGACCGGACCGAGCGCCGGCTGGCCATGCACGACGCGTTCGTCGAACGGGGCTTCCGGCGCGTGCCGAGTGGCGGCGTCGACGTCTACGAGGGAACGTTGTCCATCACGTCCGGCCACGTGCCGGTCACGGTCCTCGTGCCCGACCTCGACTTCGTGACTATGCCGCTCGTGCACATCTCCGAGAGATGGCGGGGCCCGGACCGGCGACTGCCTCACCTTGGTCCGTCGAGACTGGTTTGCTACTACGCACATGGCTCGGTAGTCCTCGACCGTTACGACCCGGGCGGCACGATCGCCCGGTGCGTTGAGCGGGCAGCCCGAGTTCTGGACGATGCCGTTGAGGGGCGTTCGGACGCCGATTTCGGCGACGAGTTTGACGCTTACTGGTTTGCGCGCTGGATGCTGTGCGACCTTCCCGACGGCTACAGCGGCGCCGCCAACATCATCTACCCTCGGCTGTCGGCAGCCGGCGAGCCGACGCCCGTGCTCGTCGCGGGGCCGTCGTGGGCGCGCGACCGCGATCCGCCGCGACGAGCCGACGGGCCGGAAGAGACGGCGCTCGTTATTTCCCTCGACGCTCCGCTGACGCTAAACCCCGAAGGCAAGTGGCCGCCTGCCGACTACGACGAGCTCGTCGAATGGCTGCGGTGGGCTGACCCGGCCCTTCCCGACAGTCTCGAGGAGGCGCTATCTTTGGGGACCGGTCGTCAGGCAACGCTCGCGATTCGGGCAATGAACGGGACATTCGCATGCCGCATCACGGTTCCCACGCCGATGCGAACCGCGGAGTTCCTCGTTAACCGACGCTCGACACTTGCACGCAATCTGGCACGGGCGGTGGGGCAAGTCTCCTTGGAGCGCATCACCACGGACTCGGCCGATCTCGGCTTCGTTTACGGACGTAACCTCGGGTCGCGTGGCGGCCTTGCCGGTCGCTCCGTCGCGGTAGTTGGCTGCGGCACAATCGGCAGCTTTCTCGCGCATCAACTGGCCCAGTGTGGCGCCGGGACAGCCGGCGGTCGCCTGCACCTCGTCGACATCGACGTTCTGCGGACGGCGAACCTCGGCCGCCATCTTCTGGGTGTTCCCTTCCTCCACCGCAACAAGGCGGAGGCTTGCGCAGGGTATCTGAACGCCATGATGCCCGGCGCAAGTGTAGAGTGGTCCGCACAGGACGTGCAGGAGGTTGCTGAGCTGCGGAAGTTCGACCTTGTGGTGGACGCAACAGGCGAGGAGGCCCTATCGCTCGCGCTTAATCAGGCTGCCGTCGACCAAAGGCCGACCGGTCCGGCGCTGCTGTTCGTATGGCTTATGGGCAACGGTGCGGCCGCGCAGTGCCTGCTGATGGACGGCGACGCCGGAGCAGCCTGCCTAAAATGCCTGAAGCCGGAACTGGCGGGGCCCCCGCTGCACCCGGTAATGCGGCCGGGCGTCGAGATTGAATTCGGCGCGGTTGAATCGTGCGCCGACGGCGAGTTCGTCACCTTCCCGGTGTCGCGTTCTGTCTCCGCGGCCGCCTTAGCCTGCGATCTCGCGCTCGACTGGGCTGCAGGGCGCCCAAGCCACCGCTTCCGGACCCGCACCTTCGAGCCAGAGAAAGCGTTCGAAGTCGAGGACTCTAGTCCCGGTGTAACCGACAGATGTCCGGCATGCTCGACAAAGCATTGATCTTGACCCCAGACGGGCTGCGCTTCGTCGCGGTCCACCAGACAGTCGTCGAGTCCATCGAGGCATGGGTAGAGCGGGGGTCCCTATCGCGTGAGGCTGGGGGCATCCTCATTGGCTCGCATCGCGGCGACCACGTTGAGGTAAGCGATTGCACCGTGCCGATGCGCCGGGACGCGCGGGCCAGGACGCTCTTCGATCGAATGGACGGCGGCCACCAGGACGCGGCCATGCGGGCGTGGCAGTGTAGCGGCGGAACGGACACCTACGTCGGCGAATGGCACACTCATCCGGAGGCAGAGCCGGTTCCGTCACTCTTGGACCGTTGGACATGGGCTCGGATCATGCGTAAGTCGCGCGAACCTCTAGTTTTCGCCATTGGCGGATGGGACTCGTGCTGGTGGGGGCTGGGCGTGGACGCGCGTGTAGGTGCGATGCGCATGGGGTTCAGCGGGTCGGACGGAGTAGGACGTCGTCTTAACGGGATTTAAGCGGTGCGTCAGCCCGGGGCTTCGCAGCCGCGCCGGTTCAGCTTACTCAGCGCACCAAGCGAGCAAGGTCGGCGTCGGGGTACCTCCCGCAGGGCGGAATGCAGTTCCGACGCGCTGGTGTGCAGAGAGGGCATGATTTCCCAAAGGCTTGACCCCACCAAACACAGGATGTGACGGCCCTTCTCATGCCAATCGATTTCTTGCTAGAGCTCCTGGAGGACGTGCGACGCGGTGCTGGGCACTCGTTCTCCGGCATCGGTGTCTTGGTCAGCGACGATCCTGACGGGCTGCCGATTGTGCCGCTCCGACCGCTTGCTTCGACGCCGACCTTCGGCTCCACCCGCGAGTTGCTGATCGCGGTCTCGAATAAAGCCCACGAATTGCACGACGGCTTTCACATCATGTCGTCCGACCTTTGCATTGTCAGGTTCTCTCAATATTTCTCGCCTTCGATCGTCCCTGGCCTTGTAGCCGATCCCGCGCGCCGGCGGGGTGGTCGGTACATGGCGGCGATGTTCGGGTCCACCTTACGGAATGTCGTGGTCAGCGGGGTTGCGAGCGCGGACTATGGGGTTGCCGTTTTCGAGGGCGGACGTGAAGTGAGGGCGGCGTGATGTCTGGGAAGGAAGATCAGCAGCCAGACCAAGTAGCTATCGATTTTCCCAACATCTCGGGCAAATGGATGATCGAGATCCGATGGGTTCGTGGCGAAAAATCCGGCCGGGTGGACGCCGAAGCGTTCATTCGGCAGGAAGGGACCGACATCGGTATGACTGTCCATTCCAGGGGCATGGACTCGAACACCATCTCTGTGCAGTTGGGCCGCGACAGATCGGGCGTCCCAATACTTTATTACATGTACGAGGTCGACCCAAAAGCAGTTTACTCTGATGCTCCCGGTCCTTACAAGGGGGCAGCTATATTGCGGTACTACCCTCATATCGAAGAGATGAGCGGGAACTACTGGACAAGCGAGCGCTCTTCCGGACACTTCAAGCTCATGCGGGGGCGGGACGCTGTGTCTAAGAAGATGGATGTCACGACTGACGTCCTGCTTATAACAGCCCTCAAGGAGGAGTACGACGCGGCCAGGCGGGCGTTCGATGCGGACGGATGTGGCGGCGAGGGTGTACGCGACTGGAGGGAACTCGATGCGGCGACGAACCTGCCGCACGAGCGCGGAATATTCCACCGTGGTGGACAGGCGCTTTTCTCGATCTCGATTGCCAGGGCTTCTCGGATGGGCGGAATCGCGACAGGACCATTCGCGGCCCGGCTTGTCGAACACTTGCGGCCGGGTTGCTTGGTCATGTCCGGCGTGTGTGCCGGTAATCCCGGAGACGTCGCACGCGGAGACGTCGTCATATCGGAGCTTGCCTATCAATATGACGAGGGCAAGCGCGAGGCCGGCGGGTTCGTCGGCGACCATCGGCAAGCGGCGGTGAGCGACCATTGGCTGCGTGCCGCCGAGTCCTTGCAGCCGGAAGCGCTGCCGAGTTACGGGAAGCCCTCGCCAGAAGAGGCTCGCTTCTGGGTGCTTGAGACGCTCCATGCCGGTAGCGATCCCAGGAAGCATCCGGCACGCTCGCGCTACTTTGGGAAAGGCGAATGGAGACCGATGATCAACAGGCTCTTGGCTGACGAGACCATCGAGGTTGATGGTCCCTCGCTGAGGCTAAGGCCCGCAGGCGAGGCTGAGGTCCAGAGTTCCCTGATCCTTGACGTCGACCCGCCCGAGCAATTGCCGTTCGCCATCAAGGTCGGCCCAATCGCCAGCGGCAACGTCGTTGTCAAAGACGGAGTTACCTGGGAGGACCTTAGGGCGATGGGCGTGCGCAGCGTGATCGGTCTCGAGATGGAAGCCGCCGCGATCGCCAGGGTGGCTGTCGCGGCGAAAGTGCCCGAGTGGCTCGTCGTCAAGGGCGTTATGGATCATGCTGACCCCAATAAGGACGACCGCTACAAGCCCTTTGCGGCGCGAGCTTCTGCAGAGGTTCTGCGTGCGTTCCTGACCGGCAGGTTTATGTCAGGCTCGGCCGGCCGAGACACCTCGGCACCTGCTGGGCACTCATCCTCTCTGGACACGTCATCTCCCGGGGATCCCATTCCCGCGAAGGCCCCAACGGAACCTATAGTACGGCGATGATGCCAGCCTTTCTTGGTGTCGAAACCAAGTAGGCGACGCTTCCCATGCAGTTGGGCCGCAACACTTCCGCTGCAACAATCGCAAGTATCCAATCTCGGATTCATCGTTGCCTGGGTTCGGTTCTGACTTAAGTCCGTGAAGGAAAGGTACAGCGCACCGGCTGAATTCGGGGCCCGCGGAATGCTGAATATATAGCCTCTCATGAGGCGTATTCTTCGGGTCAAAAGCCATATCCATCTAGGCAGCAGTTCCTATTGAACTACGCGGGCCCGGGTTGCCCTGTCGATTTAGCTCTCTTTCAGGCCCCTGGGTTTGTCCTAAGAGAGAAACGTTCCGCGCCGTGATGCGTTCGACATGTAGGTCAAACACCTCCTCCTGGAAGATTTCCTGGCTTGAAAAGGCGCGCTCGTTCACGAGCCTGTCCTCTTCAACATTGATGTACCAGCACGACTGCCGACCGCTGCAGCGATAGTCGCGGGCGTTCAGCACTTCCTTCGTGGCGATGGGCGAACCAGCGGCCAAAACACGCTCCGGCACCAGAGGCCGATCTAGCCACGCGGGATAGGCAGGAACCAGCGCCCGGCCCGACCCGATTCTGCGTGGGTCTCGGCTACCGTCGCCCGGAGTGAAAGCGGTAACGCCAGCCCTCCTCCAACCTGCGTTCCTCCGCGCTTTCTTCCGGGATGGGTTCCAGACGCAGCAGGATCATCGCGAACCCGTTGTTCTGTAGGTACACCTGCTCATAGAGGGCCGGCGCGCGGAGGTCGCGCCTTACATCGATCCAGAGATCGGGACTACATGAGGCGATGTCGCCCGCGATGTTGGGCAGATGCGAACTGTTATGATAGCGCGAGCGTGTCGGGACCGGTCTGCCAACCCCGCAGATGATGGTGGGAAAGGAGAGGCTGCGGTAGCACCGCTGCACCCGGCCATTGCCCGCCACAACGATGGCGATCCGCTCGGGGTGGTATTGCACGTAGGCTCGAGCCGCCGCCTCCTTGCCGACCATGAAGTCGCGTGCGAGCGCAAGAACATGCTGCAGGTCGGGCTCGCGAAAGGCAGCCATAGCCCCTCGCAGCAGGTGCGGGGGCATCAGCACAAGTGCGGCGAAGCGGTTGGCCTCGATTTCCCTAAGCTGGCGTTCGTCGCCCTCCTTGGCTGTGAGGCGCCGTAGGTCAGAACTCTTGCAAAGGAACCGGCCGGGCTGATCCGGGACGTGGTGCGCCATCAGGAAGTGGCCGAGTTCGTGCGCGATGGTGAAGCGACGACGCGGTTCGCCCCCGCGCTTAGCGAGGATGGTTCCTTCGGACCGCTTCGCGTTGGTGACGAGGCCGCCCTCGAATTCGTCAGTGTCCAGGTCCTCGATCCTGAGGATCCCAAGGCGTGCACACATTTCCTGGATCGGCACGGGCATCGAAAGGTTCGGTTCAGCCTGTAGGATGCGTTTGACGAGCGCCTCCGGCGAGCCCGCGCCCCCGAGGTCTATCCTGCTAATCGCCATCCACGCATCGCCTTCCATCCCCGAGCCGCTTCGTTAGACTGCCACGCACCCGTGATCCCGGGACCGGAAAGCCCAGGTATATGCGGGCGGTAACCCGCCTGTGCCAAGCGCAAGCAAAGGTTTTGCTAACGTTGCGTGTCGGCTCCTACGAGCCGGTTGATAGGGGAGAGGCTGAGATCGCAGTTGCGCTCCGCAATCCTGATGGGCGGCAGACGCTCGGTCAAGCAGTATATCTCACGAGTATCTGGCGGCAATAAGCGCAGAATCATCGCCGTCCATCAGTTTTTCTTGTTCGAACGGGATTTCGCGGAGCCTATCTAGATCGAACGATTGTAGCTTCTCGATCGCGGGAGCCATCGCTTTCAACGTCACGTTGCCATAGCCCTCAGCCACAGTGCGAGCAGCATGGCCCATGATCGCATTGTAGATGCGGGGATTGATCCCGGCTTCCTCGCATTTGGTCGTGAATAGGTGCCGCCAGCCATGGTTCGGCTGGACATTCGGGTCAGGGATGATTGGTCGGACGAACTCGACCATGCGATTCTTCAACGCCTGGAGTGGGCCAAGGACGTCCCCCCCCTTTCCCGGCTTGAGGAAGAGGTGACCTTCGGCGCTCGCTTTAACGAAGGTAGGGAAGCCAAGCTCTACGAGTTGCTTGTGGAGGACGATGTCCCGAGCCTCATCATTTTTCACCGTACCGGCCTCGGGCGTGATGTTGATCACCCAAAGATCGCCCTCGCGCCGAAGGTCCTGCCGCCGCAGCTGAGCCATTTCGCCGACGCGAGCGCCACTGAATGCGCATAGCCAAGGTAGCCAGCGCTTGGCCGCAGCCGTGCCGGCGCCTTCGCGCTTTCCAGGGACGTAATGCAAAGCCGCTGACAGAATAGCGTTAGCCTCGGCTTCCATGAAACCAGAGGGCCGAACGCGACGTTTTTTGCCAACCTTAATCGTTACGTCGGACGCCGGGTTCACTGGGAGCATCCGGTTGCTAACCGCCCAGCCGAATAGAGTCTTCAGGGCTGCCAAGTCGCTATCCTTGACCGTTTTTGGTGTTGGAGGTCTGCCGGTACGCTCGTTAGGTGTTGCGAGCCGATGAACCTTGAACGCAACAATGTCCTCCGGCGTCACACTCGCTGCGTCATCGCGCTTTAGAAAAGCGACAAGGTACCGGACGGTCTTTTCGTAACTCTCGTAGGTGCTAGGTTTGCGCCCTGCAGCCTTGGCCTCACGCCACCAAGATTCGAAAAGCTCAGTTAGAGAAATCCCGCTGCGCAATGTTCTTGGCGCTACAGCTGGGTAGCGCTTTTCTACCTCATCGGGAGTGTAGTCACCTTGAGACGCTTTTTTAAGTCGCACGCCAGCCTTAAGAGAAGCTTCGCCGATCTGAAATAAGAGCTTCCGGCGGCTATCTCGTGTGATCTCAAGCCCATTACGTGCAAGCACCCACATCGCCAAGACTCCAAAGCGACGCTCAAGGCTCATCGCATTGTCTCCCGGAGACAGTCTTTCGACTGTCTCCAAGAGCTCGGGGCCGTGAGTGACACCAAAATGCCCGTGCGCGGCATGATGATCCAGCATGAACTCGCGCCAGGACGCAGGCGGTGGATTTGATACTCGTCCTTCGATTGCGGCCCACGTAAAGGCTTTCCAAGCTTCCCAGTGCTCTGGCTCGCCCGGCTCATCTTTGAAGCTGTTGAAGAGGAGGTGATACACCTCACCCGATAACCCAATGATCTGAAAGTGCGTCAGCTCAACTGGGCCTGAAAGAACGCTCGCAAAGATGATGTCCAGCTGTGCGTTGACAGCGGCAGCTCGGATCTTACCGGCCTGTTGGCCGACAACTCTCAGTGAGAAGCTGATTGCGGGCCGAATCCGGACGTCAACAACTTCCTCGGCAACAGGGCCAACTTGAGGAAGTACGATTGGATAAACGCGCCCTTGCGCAATTCTGAGCACGTCGTTCGGCACTCGACGTTGGTACTGCAGTTTATCAGAATCGCGGCGTTTCGACGCGGAAGTCATACGAAGGCCCATCGAGCTTGTACCCCGGTGATGTATACCGGTTCGCTTCGATTATGCCTATGATATCAACGGATCAACCACTTAGGGGTTGATGGTGCCCAGGAAAGGACTCGAACCTTCACCTCTTGCAAGACTGGTACCTGAAACCAGCGCGTCTACCAATTCCGCCACCTGGGCCGGTCGGCAGATGTTTGCCGACGCGGAGGTTCGTTTAGGCGGACGGGCCGGCCGCGTCAATCGCGATTCCGGCCCGTTTCGCCGATTCCGCCCAAGCTCGGCGCTCAGGCCTCGCCGCGCCACTCGCGGATGTCGACGAACCGGCCGGCCACGGCGGCGGCGGCCGCCATGGCGGGGGAGACGAGGTGGGTGCGCCCGCGATGGCCCTGGCGGCCTTCGAAGTTGCGGTTGGAGGTGGAGGCGCAGCGCTCGTTGGGGCTGAGGCGGTCGGCATTCATGCCGAGGCACATGGAGCAGCCCGGCTCGCGCCAATCGAACCCGGCCTCCTTGAGGATGAGGTCGATGCCTTCCGCTTCCGCCTGGGCCTTCACCACGCCGGAGCCCGGCACCACCATGGCCGAGACCGACGGATGGACCTTGCGGCCCTCCACCATCTTGGCCACAGCGCGCAGGTCCTCGATACGGCCGTTGGTGCAGGAGCCGATGAAGACCCGGTCGACGCTGATGTCGGTGATCTTCGTGCCCGGCGTGAGGCCCATATAGTCGAGGGCCTTCGCCTTCGACTGGCGCTTGTTCTCGTCGGCGATGGCGGCCGGATCGGGCACGAGGCCGGAGATCGAGACCACGTCCTCGGGGCTGGTGCCCCAGCTCACCAGGGGCGGCAGGCTCGCGGCGTCGAGGCGGACCTCGCGGTCGAAGAAGGCGCCCTCGTCGGTGGCGAGGCTGTCCCAATAGGCGCGGGCCCGCTCGAACGCCTCGCCCTTGGGGGCCTTGGGGCGATCCTTGACGTAGGCGTAGGTGATGGCGTCCGGCGCCACCAGGCCGGCGCGGGCGCCGCCCTCGATCGACATGTTGCAGATCGTCATGCGCCCCTCCATCGAGAGGGCGCGGATCGCCTCGCCGGCATATTCGATGACGTAGCCGGTGCCGCCGGCGGTGCCGATCTCGCCGATGATGGCGAGGATGATGTCCTTGGCGGTGACGCCCGGCGGCAGGGTGCCGTCCACGGTGACACGCATGTTCTTGGCCTTGCGCTGCAGCAGCGTCTGGGTGGCGAGCACGTGCTCCACCTCCGAGGTGCCGATGCCATGCGCCAGCGCGCCGAAGGCGCCGTGGGTCGAGGTGTGGCTGTCGCCGCAGACGATGGTCTGGCCCGGCAGGGTGAAGCCCTGCTCCGGGCCGATGACGTGGACGATGCCCTGGCGGCGGTCGAGGGCATCGTAGAACTCGATGCCGAAGTCGCGCACGTTCTCGGCCAGGGTCTCCAACTGGAGGCGGCTCTCCGGATCCTCGATGCCGAAGCGGCGGTCCGAGGTCTGGACGTTGTGGTCCACCACCGCCAGGGTCTTCTCCGGGTGGCGCACGCGCCGTCCGGCCACGCGCAGCCCCTCGAAGGCCTGTGGGCTCGTTACCTCGTGGACGAGGTGGCGGTCGATGTAGAGGAGGCTGGTGCCGTCCGGCTCGACATCGACCACGTGGTCGTCCCAGATCTTGTCGTAGAGGGTGCGCGGGGCAGTCATGGCGTGGCTGTTTCGGTTTTCGTCGTTGATCGGATCACGGGCGGATATGTGACTCTCGACCTCTTTAGTAATGTTCGAAAGGCCCGCTTGGAAGTAGGCCGGCGCACACGGCGCATCGGGCTCATGACTGCCGCCCACGCGCCGCATGGCGGCCTTGGCCGATGCGGGCCGGCCGCGATGGCTGGACCCTGCCCGGAGGGCGGATTACAGCCGTATCCTCTCATGGCCACTCCTTCCATGGCCGGTTCCGGGGACGGATGACGAGCGCGACATGCAGCCTGCCGACCTGTTGCTCCTGAAGCCGATGCAGCCCAGCGTGATGGAGGCGCTGGCGGGCGCCTTCACCCTCCACCGTGCCGACACCGCGCCCGATCCCGACGCGTTCTATCGCGAGATCGGACCGCGCATCCGCGCCATGGCGATCGGGGCGCAGGCCCCCGTCGACCGCGCCCTCTTCGAGCGGCTGCCCCATCTCGAGATCGTGGTGAGTTACGGCGTCGGCTACGATACGATCGATGTCGGCGCCGCGGCGGAGCGGGGCATCGTCGTGACCAACACGCCCGACGTGCTCTCCGACGAGGTGGCCGACCTCGCCCTCGGGCTGCTCCTGGCGACAATCCGAGAGATCCCGCAGGCGGACCGCTACCTGCGCGCCGGGCACTGGCCCACGCGGACCTACCCGCTCACCGCGACCCTGCGCGGCCGGCATGTGGGCATCCTCGGCCTCGGCCGGATCGGGCGGGCCATCGCCCGCCGCCTCGAAGGGTTCGGCGTGACCCTGTCCTATCACGGCCGCCGCCGGCAGGAGGACGTGGCCTATGCCTTCCACCCGACCCTGCTGGAAATGGCGCGGGCCGTGGACGTCCTCATGATCGTGGCGCCCGGCGGCCCGGAGACGAACGGCATCGTGAATGCCGAGATCCTCGACGCCCTCGGCCCCGACGGGATCGTCGTCAACGTCGCCCGCGGCAGCCTCGTCGACGAGCCGGCGCTGATCGAGGCCCTGCGATCGGGCACGATCCACGGCGCGGGGCTCGATGTCTTCGCCGCCGAGCCCCAGGTGCCGGAGGCCTTCCTCGGCCTGGAACGGGTGGTCCTGCTGCCGCATGTGGG
>NZ_NKUG01000069.1 GCF_014845095.1 Methylobacterium bullatum
CGCTTTCGACCTCGCTGGGCAGCGGTGCTTCTGGAAGATCGATACCTACGACCGCGCCATGGTCGGGCATTCGCCCGACCCGGCTGACCCTGCGGTGACGGTGCGCGTCCTCACCATCCTGCTGGCCCAGGAATACTGAGCCTCCGACACTGATAGCCGTGCCTGCCTGCTGCCTAGCCGGCGCACCTGACCGAACGGCGTTGCGCCCGCCCCTGGCCACCACGCCGCCATCGTCACCCCCCTCATCAGGATTTAGAACATGAACTCGTACCTCAGTGCGATGCGGAGCTATCGCGACTTTTCCGGCCGGACCTCGCGCGGTGACTACTGGCGCTTCATTCTCGTGTACCTCGGCATCGCCTTGATCGCGCTGGTGCTCGATGCGGCCTTCGCCACCGGCAACAAGGATGGCGGCCTGTTCATTGGCCTCACCCACCTCGTTCACCTCCTGCCACAGGTGGCTGCCGGCATTCGGCGGATGCACGACACCGACCATTCGGGCTGGTGGTTGTTGCTCAGCCCCGTTGCGCTGGTCTTCGCCTGCTTCGCCGGGACGCCGGGGCCGAACCGGTTCGGTCCGCCGCAGGCAGCCGGTGCCGTGCCCGCTTCAATTGGCGCTGCCGCCTCAGGCCCTGTGCCGGCTCAACCCCTCGCGCAGCAACAGCGTGACGTGATCGCCGAGATCGAGCGGCTGGCGCAGCTTCGCGCCAACGGTAGCCTGTCGGATGCCGAGTTCGAAGTGATGAAGGCGCAGGCCCTGTCGCAGGCGCGCGGCGCGTGAACGACGACACGGCCTGGGTGCTGGTCGTCGTCACCGTTTGCATCGCGATCTACGGCCTGCCGTCGATCATCGCCTTTCATCGGCACCATCCCAACCGCTGGGTCATCCTGGCGGTCAACGCCCTATTCGGTGGAACGCTCGTCGGGTGGGTCGTGGCGTTGGTCTGGGCGCTGCACGCGGTGCATCGGCCGGATCAGCCCGGCGCCTCGCAGGGCGGTGAGTCGGGGCTGAACCTGTTCGTCAACGACACTCAACGGGTCGCCCTCGTGGCGGCCCCTTCCGGGGATGGTGGCGGACACGCGCGGCCCGCCCTTTCGCCGGCCGATGCAGTTCGGGAGCTCGAACGCCTCGGCGATCTCCGCACCGCCGGCCACGTCGATGACACTGAACACCGGATGCTCAAAGCCACGATCTTTCGAAAGATGTAGGCGAATGGCTCTTATCGACCCAAGCCGGCCACTAGGTTCGCCATAGGCGTTTCCCAGAAGCCGTCATTCATAGGCTGTCCGGCAATTACAGCTTGGGGTGATTTGCGATCTAACAGCTTGACTATTCGTTGGCGGTCGGCTGGCTCGGCCGTCCTCCTGTTGGTTGATATCGGAGCAGTTCATGGCACTGAAAGAGCGGCTTCGCGGCCTCAAATCCCTCGCCGGTCCTTTCGCGCCATTCGATGCCACCGCCACCCCGGATGACCCACGCGGTCTTTTCGAGACATGGCTCTGCGATGCTATCGACGGGGGCATACCCGAAGCCCATGCCATGACGCTCTCGACTGTCGATGAGCAGGGCTACCCAGATGCCCGCGTCCTGATCCTCAAGAACGTGGATGCCGATGGATGGCACTTCGCCAGCACGAAGCTCAGTCCCAAGGGCCGCCAGATCGCCGCCCAGCCCCGTGCCGCCCTGACATTCTACTGGCAGCCACTCGGTCGGCAGGTCCGCCTACGCGGTCCAGTCATCGAAATGAGTCGGGAGATCTGTGAGGCAGACTTCCTGGCCCGCCCCATCGGTTCGCGTGCGGGTGCTTTGCTCGCTCGGCAGAGTGACGTCCTCGTGAGCGACGCAGCGTTGGATGCGGGCTTGGCCGAGCAGCGCCGTCGGATCGAGGCCGACCCGTCAACCGTATCACCGACCTGGGCGGTCTACGCCGTAAAGCCTAATGAGGTCGAGTTCTGGCAGGCGGACGAGGAACGCAGACACGCGCGTTTGCGATACCGACAAGAGAACCATGGAGGCTGGACGAGCGAGCGCCTGTGGCCGTGATATTTCTTTGGAATGGGTGAAGCCACGCGACGGGCCGTTATAGGACGAGAGCGCATGGGGCAGCGATGTAAGCTCTGATACCTTCTCCGGCCTGAAGCGGACGGGCAGGAAGCCACCCCAAGTAGCCGATCAGTGTGGTTCGGTTTGGGTATAGTGGCGACAGCCACCGCCTGAAGCCGTCAATATCAAAGTAGCCAAGGCCGGCGAACTCTGTGACTGTCCTGTGTCCTAACCAGAGGGGTGACCACATGGGAGTTAATCAGCCGACCAGGGGGCGAGTGTCCGGAATGTTGGTTCTTGGCATCCTGATTTTGATAGCTGGCGGGCTTATGGCCGCTGGCGGATACTATGAAGTATACGGTCCGCCTCACAAGCCTCTCGATAGTATCGCCGGATATTGCTTTATGATTGGTTGTGTCGCGCCGTTGCATGGCATCTCGCTCATCATCTGTGCCCTCACCGACGGTCGCCTGTGCTTCAGATCTGGAAGCGGTGCCCATTCGATGGGGCAGTTCACGAGTTCGAATAGTAGCAGCGCCTCCTGCAACGGCGGCAGTGGCGATGGAGGTTCGTGTCCATCGTAATCCGACCCGCTCCTTACAAGCCTGAGCAATCAGTGGTTTGGTTTGGGTATGGCCCAAGCGAACCATGGCATCCGTCTGTTTTGAATGTTCAGTTGGACCATCCAAAACGAACTTTTTCAGCTAAACCGACCATAGCAGACCGGCAAACTGGAATGCCGCGTTAGCGGGCATCGTGAGGGTATGCTCTAGCTCGTGAGCGGGCACGGAGGCGATGTCCGCTTCAATCGAGCACTGCCCGAAAGCAGACCGGCGGGAAACCACCCATCCAGGACATTGCCATCGCTGAAGACAGTCGGCCGGTCATGCCTCTCTGATCACCCGATACACCTGCATACGAGAGCAGCCCAAAGCCGAAGCAATCGCCGCGGCCCCATCGCCTGCCGAAGCCATCGCCTTGATCCGTTCGCGGTCGAGGCGGCGCTTGCCGCCGGCATAAGCACCGCTGCCCTTCGCGCGTACGATGCCCTCGCGCTGACGCTCTTTGATGAACCGTCGTTCCATTTGCGCGACCATGCCAAGCACCGTCAAAACGACGTGGCCCATTTCGCCTCGGGTCGAAACGTGGGGGTCCAGCACGGTGACATGTGCACCGCGTTGCTCAGCCTCGTGAATGAGGTTCAAGACATCTCGCGTGTCGCGCCCGAGCCGGTCGAGGCGCGTGACCACGAGTTCGTCGCCGGGCCGTAGGAACTCAAGCACGGTCGCCAACTCAGCCCGGCCGTCGCGACTGCCGCCCGAAACTTTCTCCGAGCGGATCACCCCGCAGCCTTCGGCCTTGAGCCGGGCAACCTGCCCGTCGAGATCCTGATCGAGCGTACTGACACGGGCGTAACCGATGCGGGCCATGGTTTGTAACCTCAAGCTTTAGGCCCGAGGCTACCTTGTCACAAATAGCCGGTGTCAACCCAGATGTTACGATGGCCGGCGGAGGGCATGTTACGTCACAGCAGGGTATACCCCAATGTCACCCGGCTACACTGACATCTGCTATGCGCCGCTAACCAAATACCTCTTGCCTCAATGATTCGACATTCGGCGGGTAACCGCGCGCCTGAATTCATTCCTTCCGTATGAATTGGCTTTTGTCGCGAATCTAATTTCGGGTTCCTTAGCTCTTGTTAGGAGCCTAGTTCGTATGCGTCGCTAGTGGTCGAAATCTAAAGGATGGAACCCATTCCCTGGGCCTGTTCACGATCCACTGCAGAAGCCGGGAAAGTGCGCTTGCAGAAGGCTCGGTGAGGCAGTGATGTGACGCTCACTTTCACTTCCCTGCCTGGACCCCTTATATGGCGGCCAATAAAAGGGGGCGTGAAGTGGCTGGTCCGGAGAAGGAAGATACCTACACCAGCGAGCGTATCGCCGCCGGCAGGCATGCTGAAGACGACTCTTTCCTGGTCCTAGAGAACACTTCCGATGGGAAGATACAATATCTGAGCTACCATCTCAGCGTGAAGGCCTATGACAGGGCAAAGGCAGCTGGAGCCGACATGGAGCTTCTGGACGAATCATCGCATCCTTGCATATTAGCTGAATACAGCGTTGAGACCAGGGTTCTAACTACCTATCCCATCTGGCTCCGCTCAAACCAGACCAATTTTCTCAAGAGAAAGTACGGGACTATCTCCAGGATATCGTTCGAAGGCGAAAATAAAATGGAGGTCGATAAATACATCGGCTTGTTCTTCGGATTGCCAACCGGATTCCACCGCAAGCCGTTCGAGGGTTTTGGAGTTGATCCACGCATCAAGTATCTCATCGACGCCTTCCGCAACCTCCCCGGCATCGTAGGCATCACAATGTGCGATGACGACCAAATCTCGGTCGATGGCGACGACGTGCGGCTTCCCGTCCACATCTACGACTATGCCCGTCTGAACATCAACCGGGCCCACGATGCCGCTCGCGATTTCGCCAACGGCGAAAAGATGGCCTACCTCAAGAACCTTTTCATGCCGTACGTGGTCCCGGGATACGAACCCAACGACTTCGAGCGGCCCGGAATAGATTTGCAGGATACAATCCAGTCGGCGCTGGCCAAGAAGGGCATCCCGCGGTCTCGGAACACCAACAACAGCGCCGCTGTCCGAAGCGTGATGCGTCAAGTCGCGGAGATCGCCCAGGACGATCCGGTGCAGCTTTTTGAATTGAGCGAAAAGATCCAGTTGGCCTCCCTTTCCACATTGATTGATAATATGACCAAGGAGATGGCTAAGAGCCACCGAGAGGTGTTCTGGCAGACCTATTTCGAGAAGAACTCATTTATCTTGAAAGTGCTTTTTGGGTTGCCAGTAGTCTACTATACTAGCCAAGCGACAGTCGGCGGGATGGGGTTGAAGCGGAAGGGCGAGAAGCAGGCCGATTTCTTGGTCCAAGCCGGGATGCTAGGTAACTTGGCCATCGTTGAGATCAAGACAACCGAGACGCCGTTGCTGACCAGGGACCCGTATCGTCCGCCCAGCCTCTATGGCCCACACCCAGAGCTGACCGGTGGTACGAACCAGCTAGTCGATCAAAAACTTCGGCTCATCAAGGGCATCGCAGCTAAGAAGGAAGAGGATGAGGAGCCAAACATCCAGGCTTGGTCAGTCCCGTGCATACTGATTATCGGCAGACTTCCTGAAAAAAAGGACGAAAAACGGTCTTTTGAAATATACCGCGGCAGTCAGAAAGACGTGCTCATCATCACGTTCGACGAGCTGCTGGCGAAGCTGGTAGCCCTTCACGAATTTCTTGTTAACAAGCCGAGCGAGCTTGACGAGGATATCGCGAAGCTCGTTTAACGGGACTCACGAGCCCAATCCGGGAAGGATACCTAAGCTGCCTGCTGGCAGGGCATCGGAAGTGAGCATGGCGACGGGATCGCCAATGTACCGCCCCCCCGATCCGCATGCAGCCGACGCCTTCGGCTAGCAGGAAAGCTGCTTTGAGCCGTCTGCTTTCGGTAGTTGCCGCTAGCCCATCGACGACAGAGAAAAGGTCGGAGACGTAACGTCCGTTCCGGATCAAGAGCCGCGGTCTAGTTGCCACCCGGTGCGGACGTTCGGGGTGGGTACGAAGCGCTAGACTTCCACTACGAGGCTGTGCATGGCGTCGAAAACGACTGGCGCCAAAAGGTACGCACTGCGCTACTCGGTCATCCCATCGCCCTGTCAAATTTGCAGACAATTTGTTGCCACCCGAGTAACCTTGGCCTTAGGGCGCCAATGCTCTGAGGTAGCTAGCCGAAGGCCAGAGCCATGCACATCTCCCGCGTACAGCTGGTCAACTTTCGGAACTTCGAGCGGGCCAACGCAGTCTTTAACACGGGCGTCAATACGATCATCGGGGAGAACGGTTCGGGAAAGTCGAATCTGTTCCGCGCGATTCGGCTCCTGCTGGACGCCGATCAACTCCGCTGGGCCTTTCGCCTGGACGAAACGGACTTCCACCGTGGCCTTAAGAACTGGCGCGGACACTGGATCATCATCAGCCTTGAGTTCAGTGAGGTCTCACACGATGAGGCGATCCAGGCGCTGTTTCTACATGGCACCGGCGTCATTGAGGACGGCGCGGTTGGCCGTGCGACCTACAACCTGATCTTCCGTCCGAGCGCCGCCGTTCGTGCTAGGTTGGGCGCCCTGGAGGAAGGCGACCAAGCTGGTCTCACAGAGCTGCTGAAGGGCCTAACGACGGACGACTATGAGACCCTCCTGACCGGCAAGAGCACCGCTGATTTCACAGATCCCGATGTCTATAAAGAGCTGGTAGGCGACTTCAACGAAGTTCGGTTTCCGGTGGAGTTAAACCCACCGACGATAGGCGGTCCAGTCCCGAGGGCGTTATCAATCACCAAGGAAATTTGCTTTACGTTCGTTCAAGCATTGCGCGATGTTGTTAGTGAATTCCAGGGCCAACGAACCAATCCCCTCCTTACCTTACTCCGAAGCAAGAGTGGCGAGATTGACCCTGTTACGCTGGAGCCAATCACCGAGAAGGTCAAAGACCTGAACGCAGCAATAGAGGGCTTGCCGGACGTCAGCGAGATCAGGTCCGATATACGCCAGACGATCCGCGATGCCGCCGGCGAGACCTACTCGCCGGCCAGTCTGTCGGTTCGCTCGGCGGTTCCCGCCGAGGCCGAACGCCTCTTCCAATCCTTGCGGCTGTTCGTCGGCGAGACCGAAGACGACTACGAGGGTGCCATCCATGAGCTGAGTCTTGGCGGCGCCAATCTCATCTATCTCACGCTCAAGCTGCTAGAGTTCAAATATCAGAAGGCCAAGCAGGCTTGCGCCAACTTCCTACTGATCGAGGAGCCGGAAGCTCACATTCACACACACATTCAGAAGACGCTCTTCGACCGGCTGACCTACTCCGACACCCAGGTCATCTATTCGACCCATTCGACCCACATCTCCGAAGTCAGCAACATCGAGAACGTCAATATATTAGTCCGAAACGGAGCGCTATGTGAAGTATACCAGCCGGCCACTGGTTTAGAAGCTGGCGAAATTCGGAGCATTCAGCGCTACCTAGACGCGGTGCGAAGCAATCTACTGTTCGCCAAAAGTGTCATCTTGGTCGAAGGTGATGCCGAGGAAATTCTAGTCCCGGCGCTGGTAAAGGAAGTTTTGGGCATCAGCCTCGATGAGCTGGGTATCAGTCTTATCAACATCCGGAGCACCGGCTTCGAAAACGTGGCCATGCTCTTCCACGACGACCGCATTCGCAAGCGCTGCGCCATCGTGACCGACCTCGACGCCTGCTTCTTTAACACAAATCCGAACCCAGCGGATTCCGAAACCGTCGCTAAGCAGAAGCGCAAGGCGTTGGGGTCGGCAGCAGCGGGCGTAGAGCGGCAAACCAGGCTCAATACCTTTAAGGCTGGAAACACTTGGCTTTCGACGCACTATGCGCAATGCACATTCGAGTTGGAGTTCATCCGCAGCGGTAATGCCGAAGTTGCCGTCGACGCTATTGGAGCTATCTATGTCGATCCGCCGACGATCCAGCAGGCGACTGAAGACTTGCGTTCAACCGACCCCGCGCGTTTCGGGAAGCGGATTCTCACCATGGCCGGCAACCACGGCAAAGGCTGGTTCGCGATACAGCTCGCGAAGCGAGTGACGTTCAAGTCACACATCCCGCACTACATATTGGAGGCGATCTTCACCGCCCATCGGCCGCTCAGCCGCGCCATACTCGCCAACATGATTGACTACCGGCTCAAGACGCACGGCGATCCGGCATTGTTACCGTCGGATGTCGCGGCCGAAGTCCTAGCCCATGCAGTGCAATTTTCGCACGGCGAAATCGATAGAGCTGCGCTGCTTGCCGTCCTCGCCCCGGCGCTACCTGGCGACGTCATCATAGAGGTCCTGGGATTTGTTTGATGGTATTCGTCTGGAACAAAAAAGATCTGAACGACGAGCAAATTGACGCTATCGAGCACGACGGCAGTGTGCTCCTTATCGCTTGCCCCGGGAGCGGCAAGACGCGGGCACTCACCTACAAGATCGCGCTCGAACTCTCGCGTCTCGAGTCCGACCGTCAGTGGGTGGTCGCCATCACGTACACCCACCGGGCGGCCGAGGAAATCGAGGAGCGCATCGAGGGGCTAGGTGTCGATACCGAGCGCTTGTGGATCGGGACGATCCACTCGTTCTGCCTCGATTGGATCTTGCGGCCCTATGCGATCTATCATGACAAGCTTAAGTTCGGCTTTCGGGTCGCAGACCAGCACGAGACCGAGCGCCATTTGGAAGCGCTCTGCCAGGGTCGCATGCCGCTCATCCGCCCGTTTCATTGTAATTACTTTTTTACGTCTCTGGGTTGTCAACTCGAAGCTTCGAATCCATTCCGTAAGGCGCAGATCCTTGGGGTACTGAAAGACTACTGGGCGGTCCTTGAAGCCGAGCGGATGATCGACTTCGAGATGATCCTGAGCTGCGCGTACGACCTGATCGCCAGCGAACCGTCGATCTCGATCCTTCTGAGCTCGATCTTCAAGTTCGTCATGGTCGACGAGTTTCAGGACACCAAGGAGATTCAGTACGCTATCCTTGCCGCGATCCTGCGGGCCGGCGCCGGTCAGACCTGCGCCTTCCTTGTTGGCGACCCCAACCAGGCAATCTACGGATCGCTCGGCGGCTACGCGATGACCCACCGCGATTTCACTGCACTATGCGGTCTCAAGCTGGCGGAGAAGAGCCTATCCAGCAACTACCGGTCATCGAGCCGAATCGTGGAATATTTCTCAAACTACCACATGCTCGCCACTAAAATCGGGGCAGTGGGAGAGGACCGTGACTATGAGAGCCTTGTATCCTTCGATCAGGAGACGACGCACCATGCTGTAGATGATGAGATCATTCGGCTCATCCGGTATAACTGCGAGCAATTGGGCATCGCGGCGCGAGAGGTGTGCATCGTCGGCCCACGCTGGATGCAGCTCGCTGCATTAACGCGGCGGCTGATGGGCGCCTTGCCTGAATATAGCTTCGACGGTCCGGGCATGGCACCGTTCTCACGTGATCAAGAGAACATTTGGTTCAAGGTCGCTCGGTTGGCGCTCACCGAGCCCTCCCCGAAACTCTATGTGCGCCGGACACGATGGGCCATGGAAATCCTCACCGAACTGCACCACGCCGGCATTCCTGTCCGGGGGCTATCGGACCGCGAACTCCTACGTCGCTGTAACGGAATCCAGATCAACGAAGACGACGGTCTAGAGTATTTGCGCTTGTTCTTCGACGAATTCTGCCTGGCGGTAGGCTTCGAACTAAGGGATTCGCCGACGCTCGCCGAGCACCACGAGACATTCTTCGCGCGGTCGGAGACTCAAATTGCTCGCCTTGAGGAGGCCGGCGTCCAAGGTGTTTCCGCTATCGCCACGTTCCGGCGCGTTTTTGCTAGCCGAACTGGGATTACTATTTCAACGATCCACGGCGTGAAGGGCGCCGAGTTCGACACGGTCATCGCCTTCGCCATGCTCGAGGGAATGGTCCCACACTTTTCGGATCCTGACGGCGAAACTAGCGCCCGGAAGCTACTTTATGTCGTTTGCTCCCGTCCTCGGAAGAACTTGCATCTGATCGCTGAAACCGGCCGCCGCGACGGCCGAGGTTACCCGTACCGCGCGACGGACATCCTTGGCGCTTGCATATTCGGCTATGATGATGTGCCGGAGATCGCCTGACGAAAGCGGATGCTTTGTCTAAAGCATATGGGCCTTTCCATGGTCGTCAGCGCCTCGTGGAAAAAGGTAGGGTACTCGACGCTTGTGGGACCGATCTCTATCGGCGCGCGCCAGGTCCGTTGGTTCGTGAAAGCGACAACCAGTCCGCGCTGAAGCGGACAATCCGAAGCGCCGCAAGGGTTCAGAGGCCGCAATCGAACCGAAGGTACCCTATACTGAACTACGAGAGGCAGGGTTGCCCTGTGGTTTCAGGGCTCTTTCAAGCGTCTGGGTTCGTTCTGAGAGAGAACCGATCCCGTGCCGTGATGCGTTCGGTGGGGAGGTCGAGCACTTCCCTCTTAAATATTTCCTGGCTTAGGAAAGCGCGCTCAATGTCGGACCGCTCTTCTTCGATGTCGATATACCAGCAACGCCTTCGACCACTCCAGCGATAGCTGCGGGCTTTCAGGATGTCCTTCGTTTCGATGGGTGAGCCAGCGGCCCAAAAGCGAAGAGTAGGCTTGCGCGCGGTTTCGAGCAGGCACGCCAGCGCAAGTCGACCGGACGTCTTCAGGGGGGCTGCCAGTAGCGCAAGAAGGGCATGGCAATCGTCGATGGCGCGGTGGCCCTTATGGAAAAAGCCGTAGTCGGTGAGCAAATAGCCAAGCTTCATGCCCTCGTGGCCTTCGTTGCGCCAGGGCACCTGATGGCAGGAACAAGCCCAGTTCTTCTCGGCGAAGATCGGCCAACGGCCTTCGCACATCTGGCGGTCGAAGCTGGCGTTGTGGGCGATCACTACAGCGGCATCAGTAGCCATCGCGAGAACGGCTGCGTCGTCGATCCGCTGACCAGCCACATCGGCATCCGTGATGCCGGTCAGGCGCGTGATCTCGGGTGGGATCGGCTTGCTCGGTTGATGGAGCTGGTTAAGCGTCTCGATCACACGGTAGACGCGGCCGCTTGCGCCATACTCGAACTTGATGACGCCGAGTTCGATCACCTCGTCGCGTGCATGATCGACGCCCGTGGTTTCAGTGTCGAGAATAAGACCGATAAACGTCGGCTCGTTTGGCGGATCAATGCACTCGACGAACGGCTTGACACGCCGCAGCACCCGGTACTCACCAGTGCCATCCAGCACGCTCGCAATGCTATCGAGGGCTTCCGTCACCGCTATCATGTCCAGTCTAAAACCTCGCCATCGCTCAGCCATCTAAGGCCGCGACACGTTCCAGGAGGCGCACACGGTCACGGTCAACCAGCCAGACCTCCAGAAGCTTCGTCCCCCATGAAGTAGGGTGGTTCGGGTTCGTAACACCGAGGGCCTAGCTACCGGGCGGCCCTATGGCTTACTCGCGGCTTTCTTCGACGGCTCAGCGGGTTTAATGCTTCCCGTCTCGGATACACGTTCACGAGCCTGATCGAGGCGCTTCTTCGAGGCGACAAGTTCGCGCTGTGAATTGCCAAGCTGGCCTTTGGCCGCGTCGCGGGCTGCAACAGCTTGGACAAGCTCCTCGCGTGCGGAGGCGAGTTTGCCTTGCCAATCACGAACAAGATTTGCGTTAGCCTGCTCCAGCTCTTGCTGCCGGCTCACAAACCCGGCTCGTTCTGTCTGCAGAAGGCTGACCTCAGTCGTAAGGTTGCGGTTTGCTGACACTTTGTTCGCGTAGGCTCCCCAACCTGCAAAGGCAAAAACCCCCAGGATTAGGGGAAGCAACTGAGCACGAGTTGGCTTCCACCTAAAAACCGCCTGGATTTTCCAGCGCAGCAGTTCGAGCAGGCGAGGCATGGACCGTTTGTCTCTCGTCGCAACTGAGCGGACCAAAGTGGCTCGCACGGTGGATTGATCAGACTCGCGAGAATGCGCACGCATCGTTAATGCGCGCTTACGGAGAGGATCGCAGGCCGGCTGCGCGGACAAGCGAAATGATCGCGTCAGACCACAAATTGAGTGCCCGTCGCTTCTCTTTAGCGCGATCATACAGATCGTAGTGGCGGCCCGTAACGTCACGTCGCTTATGGTTTAGAACCGCACTCACATCTTCGGCCGGACAGCCAAGTGCTGCGAGGCGGGTGGCTACTGTGCGCCGCAGATCATGGGGGGATGGCTGCTCGGATGCCCAGCTCCGAGCGGCTTCTGATGCGGTTCCTACACTGCCACCGAAGCGTTGCATCGCTACACTAAGAGCATGTCCTGTTATCGGCTTACTGCGCACCGAAGGAGAGGGAAACAAAAAGCTACTAGTGCTGTCTGCTAAATCCATAGCCTCAGACACAGTTTCGCGGGCAAGCTCGGAAAGCGGCGTGAAGTGTGAACAACCGTTCTTTGACCTGGCAGTTGGCAGAACCCATCCAGCACGTTCCGGATCATCGATGTGGGAGAACTCTCCACGCTCTGCCTGCGCGATTTCACTGACACGAGCGCCCGTGAGAAGCGCGATCCTGAGTGCCAACCCAACACGGCGAGAAACTGGTGGGCTAACGACCCGGTGCCAAAACAGGACTAGCTCTTCGTCCGTCAGCACCCTCCGACCGACGTTCTCCGCCGCCCGCTTCCGGAGCCGCACGCACGGGTTTACGCCGATCATGTCCGCATCAACAGCGAAGCTGAAGACCGAGCTGATGAGCGCCTGGACACGATTTGCGTTAGTTGCGGTGCCTGCCGCCACCATCCCTTCGCAAAGGTCGATCACGTCGCGGCGCTGAATCTCATCGTATCGTCGATTAGCCCATTTGGGCAGAACATGTAGGCGAAGGTTCCGTTCGTCGGCGGGAGCTGACCGCTTGAACCGACGAGCGTGCTCGTCGAGGTAGCGGTCGCTAAGTGCTTTAAACGTGTTGGTTTTGGAAGACTCTCGCTCACGCCGCTTTTCCTCAACAGGGTTGAGCCCTGCTGAAACTGAGCGTCGCAGGCCGTTGGCGCGTTCCCGCGCGTCTGCAAGGCTTACTTCTGGGTACGATCCTATTGTGGCTCGAGTGACCCGGCCAGACCGAGGGTCACGGAACCGAAAAGACCATGATCTTGCGCCACCCGACGTGACACGAAGCTCAAGCCCTTTGCAGCGAGTATCGCCCAACTCGGTACGCCCGGATGTTGGAGGAGATATTCCACGAACCAAAACGTCGGTAAGAGGTTTCTGCATTTAGCCGGGGGCACAAGGGGGGCACAAAAGGTAGCTGATGGTAGCGCACCTCCCTGGACACTGCTAGACTAAAGTTTCAGTAATTTCAGTTGCTTAGTGAAGATGAACGGGTCCTAGGACGTCCAATAAAATCCGAAGTTACACGACTGAAAATCGCAGTGTCGGCGGTTCGACTCCGTCCCTGGGCACCATTTCCTTTCATGCCATTTCCGCATTGAGATCGTTGGGCCTTCTCGCCCGCACCGGTTTACGGAAGTGGGGACGCCGCCCCGTCATTCTGTGGTTTCTGCGGCGCCCCTATCTGCCTGATTGCGCCGCTCACCGTCGCGACGACGAACACCGGCGCTGGCGGGCGAGGTCCACAGGTACCTTCGACGGATCCCCGGTGAGACTCCGAGCGCGCCCGTTGGGACGTGCCGCACAGCGGCCGGCATCACGCCAGAAAAAAGCCCGGCACGGAGTGATCCGGCCGGGCTCGGGTTAGGGGATGGGAACTGAACTTAGGTGAGGAGGAACCCGAAATCGCTCGCATCCAGCGACGAAGCGGCAACATCATGAAGGATGATCTTGTTGCCTGACCCAGCGCCCTCGAATGTGATGAGCGTATTCGCTCCGCCATTCAGTCCGCTGATGTTGATGTCATTGATGCTGCTGACGAGGGCTGACACGTCAAAATGGTCTGCACCTGACTCGAAGCCATAGACATTGTCGCGTCCAAAGTTCGCTTTGAAAGTGAAGGTATCAGCCCCTGCGCCGGCAGAGAGTTTGTCGCTCCCGGTGCTACCGTCAAGGACCGTGTCACCCGCACCGGCCGTGATGGTGTCGTTGCCCTTGGTGCCCGTCACCGTAGCGAGCGTCGTTGCGGCATTCTGTACGGTGATCGCGACTTTCGTGCTCACGCCAGACATATCGAGGGTCAGCGAATCGCGCACATAGACCGCCTCGATCTCCTTGAAGTTCATGTCGATGAACGTGAAGGTTTCCGCCCCCTGAAGGAAGAGCTTGTCGTTGCCGGCATCCCCCTGGACCAGCGTCGGCGCCTCGATAACCACCAGCCTATCGTCGCCGACTCCCCCGACCAGCGTGTCGGAGCCAGCGTCCCCGCGCAGGGTATCGTTGCCCTCACCTCCGAAAAGCCGGTCATTTCCCGCGCCGCCAGCGAGGACGTTGGCCGCCGCATCGCCCGTCAGCGTATCGGCGTTCTGGCTGCCGGCAAGGTTCTCGATACTGGTCAGGATATCGCCTTGCGCGTCACCGCCACTGTAGGAGCCCGTCGCCAGATTGACGGTCACACCGAGGAGGGAATGCTCGTAGCTCGCCGTATCGCTGCCACCCGCGCCGAAAAGCTGGTCGGCTTTCGCGCCGCCTTCGAGCACATTGGCCGTCGCATCGCCTGTCAGAACGTCTTCGTATCGACTGCCGCGAAGGTTCTCGATATCGGTCAGGATATCACCTTCAGCGTCGCCACCGGTGTTGGCCCCCGTCGTCAGATTGACGGTCACACCGAAGAGAGAATGCTCGTAGCTCGCCGTGTCGCTGCCACCCGCGCCGAGAAGCTGGTCGGCTTCCGCGCCGCCTTCGAGCACATTGGCTTTTGCATCGCCCGTCAGAGAATCCGCGTAGTCACTTCCGCGAACGTTCTCGATGCTCTCGAGAATATCCCCCCACGCCGCCCCACCATCGTTGACCTTGGTCGTCAGGTTCACATCGACAGAAAAGGCTGACGTCTCGTAGCTCGACGTGTCGTTACCTGCGCCACCTCGGATAACGTCGGCGCCATCGTGTCCTTCCAGGATATTGTCACCCGCATCACCGACCAAGATATCGAGGAAACGAGTGCCGACAAGATTCTGAATGTCGATGAGCGTGTCATGAAATCCGAATCCGTCCCTGTTGTAGGCCTCGCGCTCGTCAAGAAAGACCTGAACGCCCAAAGTATCCGGAGCGTTTGGTCCGCTGTATCCCACATAACTAGCGGTATTGTTTCCGGAACCGCCTCGGATGATATTGGTACCCAGATTGCCTATCAAGGTGTCGTCGCCGCCACCGCCATTCAAGACGTCATTGCCCGAGCCGCCGTATAGGAAGTCACCGAGTTTACCACCCTGCAGAACGGAATCGCCAGTCCTGTCGTCATAGGCGAGAATTAACGGTCCGGCCCCATCGGCGACATTCACCTGGGCGCCACCACTTAGATACGTATATTTTACCGAAGGGGCTCCTCCTAAGGACAGGCCCAGGAACCCGCCGGCGAAGCCCACCTTGAGAGGCGCGTCTTTGTTTGAGTTCGGATCGGCGTTATTGCTCAAAAAAATCACGCCATTGAGGCGGCCGTCATCAAAAATTGCCAATCCTGCATAACTCATAGTACAAACTCCCGTTTCAGAGCTATTTCAATGCGAAAACTTAATCAAATACCTAAAACATATCGAGGCTGGATTTACACTAGACGCCTACCCTGACATCCGTTTGAGAGGCGAGCACGGATTGCCATCCGACAATCAAGGCTCAGCTCAATGGCTGGCAGACATGCCTTTGCGAAGGCCGGGATACAATGAGGTCTGAGACGCCAGGAATAGAAAAAGCGCGGCTCGATTAAGCACTATCTTATGGTGTGCCTGATCTGACCCTCTGGGTTATCGCACAAATTGTGAGGCCGCCGGACGCGCTTCGCGCAGCCGATGGATCGTTTCGTTCAATGCCGACGTTTCACATGGTGCGACACAGCATGAGGATGCCGCGATGCCGTCGTTGCTCGAAGCCGCCGAAGACGAGTTGACCGCCATGGCGCAGGCGGCGAGGGAGGCCATCGACCTCCGCTTACAGATGTCTCCAGGCGAAGACGGGGTCAGCTTCTGGGCAGCCGTCGCCAAGCTTTATGCCCGAGGACTGGCAGAGCCCGTAGCGGTGCCTGAGGAATGCGCCGCGTAACCTTGGGCTATGACAGCCCATATTGAGCGAGACGTGCCGCCCTCTTGGCCCGCATCTGCATGGCCTTGATAGCGTGCCGATGGCTCGCTTGGAGCAGGGCGTCGTCCCCTTCGCTCCGCCCGTCGCCCATCGCGCGTGCCGGGCTGCTATGCAGATCGTGTCGCATGAGTGGGGCGATGCGACCGACGGCGCGGAATGAATGCGAGGCGGACCACCGGTAAGACAAGGCGAGAGTCATTCTACAATGACTCGACGATCACTGTAGTCGCCTGATTTCCAGGGCGACGGACCGGCATAGCCGTCCCACATGGGCTGTCTGGACATTCATTGAACCCACGCCGGGGATCGTCGTGTCCCCATCCTCGTGATGTCTTCAACCGACCTCATGCGATCGACGGTCGATCGGCACGACCAGTCAGCGGAGTGACCCGCCGAGATCGAAGGCCGCTCGGCGTCAATAACCGAGCAGCTCGCCTTTACGATCCGCCCCTCGCCACGCCGAGTGGATCGCCCGCGATCCTTAGATCAGACCCGGCCCTACCGGTCCCGATCCGCCTCAAGCTGCTTCATGAGTTCAGCAAGGCGCGGGTCCAGCGGCTCGTCGATGACCGGCTCGTAGAGGGCCTGCAATTCCTCGCCGAGACGCCGCCGGGTCGTCTCGGTCAATGCGCTGTTCAGATCCGTGGCACGGGGCCTGGGCCAACTGGGCTCGCGGTATTCCTCGATGCGCATCCCAACTCCCTCTCTGACACGAAGACTGTAAACGCGAAGGCCGACGATAGGTTCATATGTCGCGCCTCATGGGGAATGGTCTCCCTCCGGCGGAGAGACCGGGTGCCCTGGACATGAGTCCCTTCGCGACACAGGCAGCCTTGGGCGAGGGCATCTCCGGGCAGAAGTCCGCGCTCTTGTCGATGAGAAAGCCGCAGCGGGAGTTTCGTGGGAGGCGCCGAACTGCCATCCCTGCTGTGCCGATGACCATCGAGCGAGCGTGCCACCGGAATAACGAGAGCAACTGTCGAGGTCGAACGATGTCAGCGCGCCCGGCGATCGCGGATGAGCGAAACTTCGACCACGCTCATGGTCCATGAGAATCTATGATTTCTGACGTTTTAGCCTTGTCTGAAATTTGTGCAGGCTTGTTATTCGATATAATTTCTCAGCATTTTCTTAATAGATATTTGAGCTGGCGATTTATGCTTGCATTGCCGCCTCGGCGGGTTAGGCTTCGGCGAATCATCCCGCTTCGGAATCGCCATCCCATCGCCGTATGAGCCTCACCTCCGCGCAAATCCTCGACCTCGCTCCCGATGCGTCGAGCCGCAAGGCCGGGCAGGATCAGGCGAAGGCGGCCAAGTGGAGCGGGCT
>NZ_NKUG01000007.1 GCF_014845095.1 Methylobacterium bullatum
AAATCATCTGACGACGGACAATGCCACGGGACACGCCCCTCGGCCGCGCTGCGTGGAATGGACACTACTGGCGCACTCGCTGCCAGGCACCTTCACGGCCCAACCGCTCGGGTGCTTGGTGACATATCTGCCGGGCTTCGGGACTTCGCCACCATTGACGCGGCGTTAGGATGCGCATATGAACTATACGCATCTTTTTTAATGTATGAATAGTTTTTATCCTGATAGGATTGTGGCTGTGCGTTGGGGAGTCGAGCAAAGGCTTGAGTTTATTGAATTTCGCCTATTCTGGGAGGGTTCGATCAACCGTGCCGGCATCGTGGAATTTTTCGGTGTTTCCGTTCCTCAGGCATCGAAGGACCTGACCCTCTACCAAGAACGTGCGCCCGGAAACATGGAGTACGACACGCGGGGCAAGCGCTATGTGGCCGCCGACAAATTTGTTCTGCGTTTCCTTGCCCCCGACCCGTATGTCTATCTAGCGCAACTCCGCTCCGTCGCAGAAGGCGCGGTGCCGGCCCATGATTCTTGGATTGCAACACTGCCCAACGCGGACGTTGCGCTGACGCCGAAGCGGGATGTCAACATACAGGTTTTGCGCCGCGTTCTGGACGCAGTACGCGAGAACGGATCGGTAGAGATCTTCTACCAGTCTATGAACAAGGTTCGACCAGATCCGATCTGGCGCCGAATTACACCGCATGCCTTCGGGTTTGACGGTTTCCGTTGGCATACGCGCGCCTATTGTCACCTCGAGAACAGGTTCAAGGACTTCCTGCTCCCGCGCATCCTGGAGGTGCGCGGCAAGGAAAAGCCGGGCGCGACCGGTGACCAAGACGACCTCTGGAACAACTTCTTCGATGTGATAATCGGGCCGCATCCGGATCTAACGGAAAGTCAGAAGAAGGTTGTCGCCAAGGACTATGGGCTAGACGATGGCAATGGTGTGCTGTCCGTTCGGTATGCGATGCTGTTTTATGTTCTGAAGCGACTTGGCCTGCTCAGCGATGCGGCAAAGCAGAGTGCTCGCACTCAGCATATAGTCGCGCTAAACCGCAAGGAAACCGAGGCTGCGCTGAACAAAGCGGAGCTTCAGATATGAAAATATTGTGGGGGAGCGCCGGTTGATGACGGCCAAGCTCGAAAGCATCAAGAACGGCGCCTCCGTGCGCGGCATTGCGTCTGCGCAACCCGTGCAGATCGTATCCGTCGACTGGATCGGTGATCAGGCGATAAATGTCGTTTACCGCGACCATAACGGCTCGGTCGCAGAGTCCGTCCTCTATAGAGACGACGAGCATCGTCTTGAGGTTGAGCAAGATGGGCGGCCCTGGTCGTTCGACGCGGATGGTGCGCTGCTGCGATTGGTGACCGAAGCGAACCGCATCAAGCTTGCGCATTTTTTCGATCCTTATCTCGCCATCCACACCAGCTTTGTCGATCCGCTGCCTCATCAAATTTCGGCAGTCTACGGCGAGATGCTTCCGCGGCAGCCCTTGCGCTTTCTTCTCGCGGACGATCCTGGTGCCGGCAAGACGATCATGGCGGGCTTGCTTATTAAGGAACTGATCGCACGCAGCGATGTGGAGCGCTGCCTTGTGGTCGCTCCCGGCAGCCTGGTCGAGCAGTGGCAAGACGAACTGGGTCAAAAGTTCAATCTCGAGTTCGACATCCTGACGCGGGACATGATCGAGACGTCTCGCTCGGGGAACCCGTTCAACGACCGAGATCGACTCATCGTTCGCCTCGACGTTCTGGCCCGCAATGAAGACCTACAAGAAAAGCTCATGAGCGCCCGCGAGTGGGACCTCGTCATCTGCGACGAAGCCCACCGGATGTCGGCAACCTATTTTGGTGGCGAAGTCAAATACACGCGGCGCTATCAGGTTGGTCAAAAACTCGGCCAAGTCTGCCGGCATCTCCTGCTCATGTCGGCGACACCGCACAATGGGAAGGAGGAAGACTTCCAGCTCTTCATGGCACTGCTCGACGGCGATCGCTTCGAGGGACGCTTCCGTGATGGCGTCCACTATGCCGATACGGAAGACATGATGCGGCGACTGACGAAGGAGGAGCTGCGGAGGTTCGACGGTCGGCCGCTCTTTCCCGAGCGCCGTGCCCGCACGGTCAAATACCAGCTCTCGGAAGGCGAGGCAGCGCTCTACGCCGCCGTTACCGAATATGTGCGAACCGAGATGAACCGGGTTCAGCGATTTGCCGAGGGAGATGGCAAGAAGCGCAACAATGTCGGTTTCGCCCTGCAGATCCTGCAGCGTCGCCTCGCTTCCTCCCCGGCCGCTATCTATCAGTCGCTGAAACGTCGCCGTGAACGCCTCGAGACTGAGCTTGGCGAAGCAAGGCTTGCGGCCAAGGGACGGCGTGCTGGTATCGGCGAACCGTCCGTGAGCTCCGATGTTCTCGGCAACATCGACGAGTACGGACAGAGCGAAATCGATGAGCTCGAAGAGCTGATCTCGACGGGTGCGACGACGGCGGAGACGGTCGAGCAGTTGGCTATCGAAGTGGATACGCTCAAGGGGCTAGAATCGATGGCGCTCGGCGTCCTACGTTCCGGCGTCGACACAAAGTGGACCCAGCTGAACCGCATTCTCGACGACGATCTTATGATCGACGCCGCCGGAAATCGCCGGAAGCTCATTATCTTCACCGAGCCAAAGGACACGCTCCACTACCTGCTCGACAAGGTGCGCGCGCGCCTCGGAATCCCCGAAGCCGTTGATGTGATCCATGGTGGTGTGTCGCGCGAGGAGCGCAGGAAGGTAATCGAGCGCTTCATGCAGGACAAGGACCTGCTTGTGCTCATTGCTAACGATGCGGCGGGCGAAGGCGTAAACCTCCAGCGGGGCCATTTAATGGTCAACTATGACCTGCCCTGGAATCCCAACAAGATCGAGCAGCGCTTCGGCCGTATCCACCGCATCGGGCAAACCGAGGTTTGCCACCTCTGGAATCTCGTGGCGGCCGACACGCGAGAGGGCGAGGTCTATGGGCGTCTACTCGAGAAGCTGGAGGTGGCACGGGAGGCTCTGGGCGGGCGCGTCTATGATGTGCTCGGTGAGCTTTTCGAAGGGACAGCGCTGAAAGATCTACTATTCCAGGCCATCCAATATGGCGAGCTGGAAGAGGTTAGGGCTCGCTTGTTCCGCCAAGTCGATGGCGCGGTCGATCAGACACATCTGCTGGAATTGCTTCGAAGACGGGCGCTCACAAACGACACCATGCCCGAGGCCAAGGTAGATGAACTGCGGCTGGCAATAGAACGCGCCGAGGCGTTGCGCCTGCAGCCGCACCATATTCAGAGTTTCTTCGCCGAGGCGTTCCAGCAGCTCGGCGGTCGTCTTAAGCGTCGGGAAGAGGGGCGCTGGGAGATCACGCATGTGCCGATGCGCATTCGGGAGCGGAATCGTCAGATCGGCACGGGCGCGCCCATCCAGAAGCAGTACGAGCGTATCTGCTTTGAGAAGAGCAACACCAATCAACAGCCTGTCGCAGCCTTCATCTGCCCGGGCCATCCGCTGCTGGACGCTGTGATCAGTCTGATCCGGGAGCAGTACGAGCAGATCATGCGTCAGGGCGCGATTCTGGTCGACGAAACCGATACTGGCGATACGTTGTCCGCCGTCTTCCTGCTGGAGCACACGATTCAGGATGCTCGCACGACGAGCGCCGGTAAACCGCATGTGATTTCTCAGCGCTTGCAGTTTGCCGCGATCAACAAGTCGGGGAGCACCTCCAACGCCGGCATTGCACCTCATCTCAATCTCCGTCCCGCCGCGCCAGAAGAGGTCAGCCTGGTGCGAGATCTCCTCGACGAAGACTGGTTGACGACTGAGCTCGAGAAGACCGCGATCCGCTTCGCTACTGTAGAGCTGGCGCAAGGCCACGTCGCAGAGATCAAGGCGCGCCGCATCCCTGAAATCGAGAAGGTCGAACAGGAAGTGCGTTCGCGCCTCAAAAAGGAAATCAACTACTGGGATTCGCGGGCCTTCGAGCTGAAGGAAGAAGAGAAGGCCGGCAGGAAGACGCGGCTCAACTGGCAGAACGCCCAGCGACGCGCCGAGGAGCTGGTGGAGCGGCAAAAGCGCCGCATGGATCAACTCGAGCGGGAGCGGTTCATCTCATCGCAGCCGCCGCGTGTGCGCGGCGGCATGGTCGTCATTCCACGTGGGCTGCTCAGCGCCCGGCAAAATCCTACGGTCCCCAATCATTTTGCCCAAGATCCGGCGGCTCGGAAAGAAATCGAACTCGCAGCCATGCAGGCAGTCATGGCGGCGGAGCGCGCGCTAGGGCACGAACCGCTCGACGTTTCTGCTCAGAAGATTGGCTACGACATCGCCTCGCATAATCCGAAATCTGGGCATCTTCGCTTCATCGAGGTCAAGGGCCGGATTGATGGTGCGGATTCGGTGATGATCACGCGTCAGGAGATCATCACCTCGCTGCATGAGCCCGAAAAGTTTATCCTCGCGATCGTCGCCGTCAACGGCGGGTTTGCGCACGAGCCGCGATATGTGCGCGGCCCGCTGATCGAACGCGAACCCTCCTTCTTGGAAACGGCAATCCAGTTCGACCTTCGGCGTCTGCTTGAACGCGCGGTTTCGCCGTCATGAGTGCGGAACCCCAACTCACGCTTGTCAGGGCTGGACCACCGGATTACTTCCACCCGATCAGGGATGGTGCGTCGAAGCGCTGGAATCAGCTTGAGGCCGATGCAGAGCTTGCCGGGCCTTGGCACCAACTGTTTAAGCAGGTGCAAAGCCCGCGCCATATCCTGTCCGAGCTGCTTCAGAATGCCGACGATGCAGGCGCGACCAAGGCGCGCGTTTCAATCGAAGACCAGCGTTTCGTGTTTGAGCACAATGGCGAAGATTTTGTCGAAGCGCACTTCGCGTCGATCTGCCGCTTCGGCTACTCAAACAAGCGTGCCCTTCACACCATCGGGTTCCGGGGGATCGGCTTCAAGAGCACGTTCAGCCTAGGCGATCGCGTCGAGCTGTTCACCCCCACGCTGTCTGTCGCCTTCGAGCGTAACCGCTTTACGGAGCCGCATTGGATTGAAGGCGGCCGCACGATGCAGGGCGTCACGCGGGTCGAAGTGTCGATCGCCAACCCTCTTCTCCGACGTGAGGTTGAGAAGAACCTCGATGAATGGCTGAAGAGTCCGGTTTCGCTGCTGTTCTTCAAGAAAATCCGCCGACTTGAGATTGGCGAGCGAGTGGTCCACTGGCAGAGCCTAGGACCCGGCCCTGTCGCCGAGAGCGAGTGGATGTCGCTGGACGACAAGGGAGATGACGCCTTCCTCTTGGTCCGGTCGGCGGAAGAAGCGTTCCCCGCTGATGCGCTCGACGAAATCCGTAATGAACGGATGCTCGGCGCCGAGGAGGGCGGCGACTTCCCGCCCTGCCGGGTAGAGATCGTCCTAGGCGCGAAGGGCCGGCTCTATGTCGTGCTGCCCACTGGCGTTGAGACGCCGCTCCCATTCGCCTGCAACGCTCCGTTCATCCAGGATCCCGCTCGCCTCAAGATCAAAGACCCGGAGACCTCGCCGACAAACCGCTGGCTTCTGAAACGTGCCGGCGAACTCGCGGCCAAGGCGATGGTGGAATGGCTCGAACAGAACAAGACCGGTGTCCTGGATCGAGCTGCGGCCTATGGCCTGCTTCCTGACGTTGACCGGGAGGCAAGCACACTTGAGGGCTCTTGCGCTGCCATGGTCGAGCTCGCGTTCGCGGACGCGGTCGAGGACCGGCCGATCCTGATGACCGATGAGGGCAAGCTGGTTGCCGCCGACGCGGCTATCGTGATCCCGCTGCCGATCTTCGATATCTGGCCGGCAGAGCAGGCGATGGCTCTGTTGGATGAGAAGTCGCGCCCAGCCTTGTGTCGGCATGTCTCGGCCCCCGACCGGACCAAGCTGGTTCACTGGAACCTGGTCGAGGAGTTTTCGAAGAGCGATCTTCTCGCTTGCCTCCGTACAAGCCATCTGCCTCGGCCGTCCACGTGGCGGCATCTGCTGAACCTTTGGACTTACATCGCTCCTGAGGTGACGGGATGGCAAAGCCATCAACCGGAGCGACTTCGCATCGTTCCCGTCCAGGGCAAGGAAGTGCTCTATTCGGCGTCTGAGGTGGTGCGGCTCGGGGAGAAGAAGCTGCTCCAGTCGGATGATGACTGGGAGTTTCTGGCGGGGCATCTGATCGTCCTGAATCAGAACTGGACCCGCTTTCTGGCGGAGCAACGCCGGGACAAGGGCGACGGCGATGGCCGAGCTGACCCGACCCAAGCCGTCTTTGCGGTGCTCAAGAAAATCGGCCTCGACGACACGAGTGACGTCAACGCGGTTATCGAACGGGTCGCTGCCGACTTCTTTGGAACAAGCGGCATCAAGCTGGCCGAGTGCGTGCAACTGGCCCAGATCGCGGCAAAGCTTGGTGCGACCGCGGGCGAAGCATTTCGCTATGCTTGCGCTGATCTGAAGCTTCGGCAGGTCGCCACGGCAATCCTGTACGACGAAGACGGCACCCTGGAAGACCTGTTGCCGGAGACTGCTCGACAGACGCAGCTCCTGCACCCCGATTATGTGGCCAGCTTCTCCTCCTGTTCGCGCGAGGATTGGCTGCGGTGGGTGTCGTCCGGCCGTTCAGGGCTACAGACATTCGCGCCGCTGACCGCAAAGCGGACAAACGTCTTTGGGCGCCAGCAGATCGACGCCGAGGCCAAAAAACGCGGTCTTCGCAGCGCGCTCTACTACCCCTATGTGACGAGCCAGTTTGTCGTCGAGGATTGGGATTTCCCGGCGGAGTACTGGCGGAACTGGGAGGCGCTGTCGAAGTCCGATCCACGGATATGGACCAAGGTCGCAGGGCGGGTCTTGGAGCAGTGGGACAGCGACTGGTCCCGCACCTCGAATGCGCGCTTGTCCCAAGTCGCGACCACGGGGTCGACCCGATCGCTGACGTCAGAGCCCCTGCTGGCGGACTGGTTGCTGAAGCTCAGGTCGAAGCCCTGCCTTCCCGATACGCGCGACATGATCCATGTCCCTGCCGATCTGCTCCGGAGAACGCCCGCGACAGAATCACTCATGGATATCGAGCCATTCGTGCATGGGCTGCTCGATCGGGAGACGACGCGGCCGCTGCTCGATCTGCTCGGCGTCCGCAGTTCCCCGAGTGGGCCAGGTCGATTGCTCGACCGGCTGAGGGCGCTGGCGAAGTCGGATAAGGCGCCGGCCCATGAGGTCGAGAAATGGTATCGCCGTCTCGACCAGATGCTTGATGTCGCTTCTACGTCTGACGCGCAGAGCATCAAGGACGCATTCAAGACCGAGAAGCTGATCCTCGCGCAGGACGGCACCTGGGTGACGTCGGGCGGCGTGTTCCTGGTAGGGGACGAAGAGGATGTCCCGGGCGCCTCGGTGATCCGGGCATCGGTGCTCGATCTCAGCCTGTGGCGGCGCGTCGGCGTCGCCGAACGGCCCTCTGCTGATCTCGTGCTGCATTGGCTGGGTACCCTGGCCTGCGGCAAGGCGCTCACGCCACACGACGCGCGACGTGTCCGGACGCTGATGTCCCGATACCCGACTCGCATTTGGAAAGAGTGCAGGCATTGGGTGAACCTGTCCGGCGAATGGGTCAAAACCGACGAGCTCGCCTATGGGCTCAGCATGCAGAGCCTGTTCACCTACGGGCATCTCCACGACTGGGTGAAGCGCAAGACAGCCGATTTCCGGCAGCTCTCGGCCGAAACGGTGCGCAATTCGCCATTCTCGTCGCTTCAGGCATTGTCCGATCGCGTCGAGGAGCGCTTTAACCAGCTGCCCCTGTTCCCGGGTCTGCAAGACCGGCGCGCTTGGCTCACGGCCTTCGGCACGCAGCTCGCGCGGATCGAACTGGCCGAGCCTTGCGAGACCGAGCGCGTGCGCGCTGTCGCAATGGCGATCGCGACGACAAGCTGGGTCGCCGCCCCGAAGCTGGAAGTGATCCCTTATCTGGATGGCGTGCCCGCTGGCACAGCGCGGCTCACGGACATTTTGTGGCTCAACGGCAAGCTGTTCGTAAGCCCGCTGTCGAAGGCTAAGCTTGCCAAGCGCGTGCCGGAAGAGATCGGCAAGGGCCTAAGCGCCGATATTCGCGCCGCGCTGGCTTATGCGTTCGAGCGGTCACCCTCCGATATTAAGGACTATCTCGAAGAGAACTTCACGCTCGGCCCAGAGCAGACGACGGTCGCGCCTGCGGTGGAGGTCCCGCCTGCGGCTGCCCCTATCGGAGGCAACGCTGTCGATGAGCCGGCCGAGCACTCTCAGCAGGCGGCGTCGGACGATGGCGAGGCCGGGTCGGTGATCGACCAGGACTCGTCCGAGGACGAGGATCCCACGAATGCGCCGGAACCAGAGGCATCGCCCCAGGAGGCCGAAGGCGGATTGTTGGAGACGGAGACCGTCAGCCGTCCGCGCCCCCCGCAGAAGCCAGCGCGGCCCAGCGTGATTGCCCGCTTCGCGTTGGCGCTCGGCTACAAGCCCGATGGGGAGGATCGCTTCTACCATGCGGATGGAAGCTGGATCGGTCGTGCCAACGGCGCGCGTTTCCCGTGGGAGCGGCGCTCAGCGGGCGGCGAGGTGCAGCGGAATTACTATCCGAAAGAGCATTGCCTGGAGCGGGAACCGCTTCAGATCGAGGCCGACGTCTGGGGCCTGCTCGACCAGAAGCCCGACGCCTATTCATTCATTCTCGCCAACCCAGCGGGTGAACCCGTCGAAATGACGGGCGCTCGCCTGCGCGCGCTGCGCGATGGCGGCGAGATCACCATTCACCCCGCTACATACAGGCTGGTTTATGACCTCGACCAATAAGTACAAGAAAAAGCTCATCGAGGTGGCGATCCCGCTTGAGGCGATCAACAAGGCTTCTGCCAGGGAGAAGTCGATCCGGCATGGGCACCCCTCAACGCTGCATCTATGGTGGGCACGACGCCCATTGGCGGCGTGCCGTGCGGTGCTGTTTGCTCAGCTCGTCGACGATCCATCCAGTCATCCCGATCAGTTTCCAAGCGATGAGGCTATTGAGACTGAGCGTCAGCGTCTCTTCAAAATCATTGAGGATTTGGTGAAGTGGGAGAGCTCAACAAATCATGAAGTCATTGAACGTGCTCGGGCCGAAATAAGGAAGAATTTCCCTGACGGGTTGCCACCAATATATGACCCATTCTCTGGCGGCGGCTCAATTCCGCTTGAAGCACTTCGCCTGGGTCTCCCTGCGAATGGCTCGGACCTGAACCCGGTCGCAGTAGTTATCGGCAAGGCGATGATCGAGCTTCCCTCATACTTTCATGATCAGAAGCCTAGCCATCCTGGCAAACCGGAGCGCTTGCACTATCGAGGGGCGGAGGGGCTAGCCGAGGATATACTCTGGTACGCGAAGGACTTGAGCAACAAAGCTTGGCAAAAGATCGGTCATCTTTATCCGCCAGCGAAACTGCCGAAAACGGCCGGCGGCGGGGACGCCACCGTCCTTGCGTGGCTGTGGGCTAGAACCGTTGCAAGCCCCAACCCAGCACTACGTGGGGCACACGTTCCGCTGATTTCCAATTATTGGCTTTGCAACAAGCCGAACAAGTCAGTTTGGGTAAAGCCGATTATCAGCGGCACTGACATCTCGTTTGAGGTACATACCGGAAAGCCGCAAGATGAAGATGCGGTAGCAGCGGGGACCAAGGCTGGGCGCGGTGCGAATTTTAGGTGCTTGCTGACTGGGGATGCCATCCCTGCTGGCTACGTCAAGGCCGAAGGCATGGCGGGCAGAATGGGCTGGCGCCTCCTGGCGATCGTCGTAGAGGGCCGGGGCGGGCGTGGATATGTCGCTCCCACTAAAGAGCACGAGGCTCTTGCCTTCACCGAAAAGCCAGACTGGCGTCCCGAATTCCCGCTTTCCCAGCACCCCCAATACATGAGCGTGACAAATTACGGGCCAACAAATATATCAGATCTGTTCATGGACCGGCAGACTGTCGCACTTAACACGTTCATGGATCTGATCCCAAGCGTCGTTAAGGACATTTCAGATCAGCGTTACCGTAGCACAATGTCTTCATACTTAGTACTTTGCGTCAGTCGTCTAGCAAACAGGCAGTCTACGAGTACGTTTTGGCACACGTCCAGAGAGAACGTGGAGCAAGTGTTTGCCATGCAGGCCCTGCCGATGCGGTGGGATACTGCTGAAGGCAACCCGTTCTCGACGTCGTCCGGAAACTTTATGGGCCAGGTCGAATATCTCGCGAAAGCTGTTGCGGCGCTGCCGTGCTCCGATCAA
This sequence comes from Methylobacterium bullatum, assembly GCF_014845095.1. Lineage (GTDB taxonomy): Bacteria > Pseudomonadota > Alphaproteobacteria > Rhizobiales > Beijerinckiaceae > Methylobacterium > Methylobacterium bullatum. The sequence continues at coordinate 10,326 of NZ_NKUG01000007.1, forward strand.
GCAGGACATCTTCGACAGCTCAACGCACAGAACGTCGATTTCTCGGGCTTCGTTATCTCAACTGATCCGCCATACTACGATAACGTTCCATATGCCGACTTGTCAGATTTCTTTTACGTATGGCTTAGAAAAGGCTTGGCAGGCGTTTATCCCGATCTGTTCTCGACCATGTTGGTTCCTAAGCAGGAAGAGCTGGTCGCTGACTACAAGCGACATGGTGGAAAAGACGAAGCTGACCGCTTTTTCCTGGGCGGCATGACAACTGTCATGCGTCACATGGCGACGCACGGACGGTCGGATGTTCCCGCTGCGATTTACTACGCATTCCGGCAGGGCGAAGTTGACGAGAGCGGGTTCTCGGTAAAGGGCTGGGCGACCTTCCTGCAGTCCATTGTCGATGCCGGTTACTCCATCGGAGCGACCTGGCCTGTTCGAACCGAGCTTGTCGGGAACCTGAAGAAGAACAAGAACGCGCTGGCAACCTCAGTTGTGATGTCCTGTCGGCCTCGCGTGCAGAGTGCGGAAACTATCTCCCGGGTCGAGTTCATCAGGGCTCTTCGCAAAGAGTTGCCTGCCGCCTTGAAGGAGATGCATCGCGCCAACATCGCGCCCGTGGATATTCCACAGGCGTCTATCGGGCCAGGCATCGCAATCTTCAGCCGCTACGCTGCAGTGATTGAGCGAGACGACAAGCCGATGTCGGTGAAAACCGCACTGCAGATCATCAACGAAGAGTTGGATCAGTATCTGTCGTCTCAAGAAGGCGACTTTGATCCAGAGACCCGTTTTGCTGTGAGCTGGTTCACACAGCATGGGTACGAGAAGGGGGTGTTCGGCGACGCGGATAATCTGGCGCGTGCGCGCGGAATATCTGTGGACGATGTGAAGCACGCGGGCATCGTCGAGTCATCTGCAGGAAGGGTGCGGATCTACAAGCGGGAAGAGCTTGAAGCTGGTTGGGACCCTGTGAGCGACCGGCACGTCACGATCTGGGAGTGCTGTCATCATCTTGTGCGCCAATACGAGCAGGATGGGCTTTCGCATTCCACCGGGCTGCTTCTGAAGAAGCTCGGCAGCGATAGAGCCGAAGCCGTGAAGGACCTTGCCTACTGCCTCTACGACATCAGCGCCAACAAGCGGAAGGATGCGAAGGAGGCCACGGCCTACAACGCCTTGATCGCCGACTGGACGGAGCTGACGCGGCAGGCTGCGGCCATCCACGACACGAGCGGGGATCGTCAGATCCGGCTGAGTATCTGAGGGGGGAACGGGACAGTGGCCAAGAGCACGCGCCAGTATGTTTTTGAGGGCATGGAGCTGCTGCCCGCAGCCCTCATTCCGTTTGTCGAGAAGCGGCTGGAAAGCTCGCTGAAGGGTCATTGGCAGGTCCAGGTTCTGGAGAAGCTGCCGAGCCTGCGCCCCAACAGCAACGGCGAGGTCGGCTGGGACCAGGCCGCGCTGTTCAACGCGATAGACCGCTTCTGGAACGACGCGTTCCGGGCCGTTCTCGGCCGCGCGGAGCGGTCATGGGTGAATGAGCTGAGCGATGTTCGCAACAAGCTCTCGCACAACGCAACCTTCACCTACGACGACGCCGAGCGCGCGCTCGATTCCATGCGCCGTCTGATGGAGGCGATCAGCGCCGGCGAGACTGCCGAGCAGCTCTCGAAGATGCGCGACACCATCTTACGGACGAAGTTCACCGAGCTTCAGCGCAACGAAGAGCGGCGCAAGACCCAGCGGCTAGAAATCTCCGTCGAGACGGTGGCGGGCTTGCTGCCTTGGCGCGAGGTGGTGGAACCGCACCAAGATGTCGCGACCGGCGAATTCCAGCAAGCCGAGTTCGCGGCCGATCTAGCCAAGGTGCATTCGGGCAGCGCGCCGGCCGAATATCGCGACCCGCGCCAGTTCTACAGCCGCACTTATCTGACCGAGGGGCTGAGTGCGCTTCTGGTCGGGGCCGCCAAGCGGCTGTCGGGCAGCGGCGGCGATCCGGTCGTCGAACTGCAAACCAACTTCGGCGGCGGCAAGACGCACTCGATGCTGGCCCTCTACCACATGGCGGGGCCGACGCCGGTTCAGGACCTGTCGGGCCTTGATCAGCTACTCGAGAAGCACGAACTGACCGTGCCCAAGAACATCAAGCGCGCGGTGCTGGTTGGCACCTCACGCGGGCCGCAGGACGTTCTCAATGCCGAGGGCGGTCGTAAGATCCGCACGACCTGGGGTGAACTGGCGTGGCAGCTAGGTGGCGCTGAAGCCTTCGACATGATCGCCGAGAATGATGCCAATGGCATCGCGCCAGGCTCGCACTTACTTGAAACGATCTTCCGAAAATACGCCCCGTGCCTAATCCTGATCGACGAGTGGGTCGCTTATCTGCGGCAGATCTATCGGGTCGAAGGGCTGCCATCGGGTTCGTTCGACGCGAACCTCTCGTTTGTCCAGTCGCTCACCGAAGCGGTCAAGGCCAGCCCCGGCGCATTGCTGATAGCATCCTTGCCGGCGTCGCAGATCGAGGTCGGTGGCGAAGGAGGTCAGGAGGCGCTCGCGCGTCTCAAGCAGACTTTCAGCCGTGTCGAATCGTCATGGCGGCCCGCCAGCCAGGAGGAGAGCTACGAAATTGTTCGGCGACGGCTGTTCAAGGAGATCTCCGGCGACAAGTTCCATCACCGGGACAATACGCTGAAGCAGTTCGCCAAGCTCTATCGCGAGAACGCCAACGACTTTCCGCAGGGCTGCGCCGACGAGGACTACCGGCGCAAGCTGGAGAAGGCCTATCCGATCCATCCCGAGCTGTTCGACCAACTCTACACGAGCTGGGGATCGCTGGAGAAGTTCCAGCGCACTCGCGGCGTGCTGCGCCTGATGGCGCAGGCGATCCACGAACTGTGGATGAACGGCGACCCGTCGGTGATGATCATGCCGGGCAGCGTTGCGGTGAGTTCGCCGCGCGTTGAGCCAGAGCTGCTCCATTATCTCGACGTGACTTGGCAGTCGATCATCGCCGGTGATGTCGATGGCACTGCCTCGACGCCATACAAGATTGACCAGTCGGCCCCCAACCTGAACCGCTATTCCGCGACCAGGCGCGTTGCTCGGGCGATCTTTATGGGGACGGCACCGACGCACCAGCAGCAGAACACCGGCCTAGACGACAAGCAGATTAACCTTGGCGTCGTGCAGCCGGGTGAGCGGCCGACGATCTTCGGCGACGCGCTGCGGCGCCTGACCAACCAGGCCAAGTTCATGCACGCCGATCTCGGGCGCTATTGGTACTCGATGTCGGCGAGCCTCAATCGCATCGCAGCCGACAAGGCAGCGCAGATCGAGACCGCGCTCGTCCTGATGACGATCGACAGCGAGCTGAGCAAGTATGTTAACAGCCTGGCTGATCGTGGGCACTTCGATGCTGTGCAGGTGGCGCCGGCCTCGTCAGCGGAAGTGCCGGACGAAGCTGGAGGCGTGCGGGCAGTCGTGCTGGGCGTCGCGCATCCGCACAATGGCCGCGAGGGATCCGAGGCTCTGGGCGAAGCCAAGGACATCCTGATGCAGCGTGGCAGCACGCCGCGCGTCTATCGCAACATGCTGGTCTTCATCGCCGCGGATTCCCGCCAGCTCGACAATTTGAAAGACGCGGTGCGAGCGTCACTCGCCTGGGGCGAGATCGTCCGCGACACCGAGCGGCTCAACCTGACGCAGAGCGACAGCGCGCTTGCCAAGGCCAAGCTGGCTGAATCGAACGAGACGATGAAGACACGCCTGAAGGAGGCGTGGTGCTATCTGCACTACCCGGCGCAGGAGAGCGCACAGGCCGACGTCGAATGGGTCTCGGGCAAGATCCCGGCTCAGGACGGGCTGCTGGCGCGGGCCAGCAAAAAGCTCGTGGCCGAGGAAGGCTTACTCACAGAGATCGGGCCTACGCGTCTTGATCGTGATCTTCAGAAGTACATCTGGAACGGCAAGCCACACCTCTTTCTCAAGGACCTTCGGGAGTATCTCAATCGCTACATCTATCTGCCGCGTCTGAAGAGCCAGGAGGTTCTGATCAAGGCGGTGCAGGCCTCCGTAAGCGGGATGATCCCAGGGCCATTTGCCTATGCCGAACGCTGGGATGAGAAGTCGGACATCTATCTGGGTCTTGCCATCGAGCGAGCCGCTTACTCTGCGGTCGTGATCGACGGCGACAGTGTCATCGTGAAACTTGCCGTGGCCGAAGCCCATCGCCCGGTTCCCGTGCAGCCGGGAGGCGGTGGCGGCACGCAAGGCCCGGGCGAGAAAGCGCCGGATACGGGGTCGCCGCCGGAGGGTGCCCCCCCCCAACCTGTACCTCCTGAGAGGAAGCCAACCCGCTTCACCGGTAGCGTTATGATCTCGTCGGAGCGCCCGGCTCGCGACATCCATCAGATTATCGAAGCTATTGTCGAGCAGCTCACAACGCTTCCGGGGAGTTCGGTTAAGCTGAGGCTTGAGATCGACGCCGAGATTCCATCTGGGCTCGACCAGGCGAAGGTGCGGACGCTGGTTGAGAACGCTAACACGCTTGGGTTCGTTGAGAAGTCGATCGAATAACAGCGAGCCTGGGTCTTGTCCCGAGTGGTAGTACAACTGACGGGTGGCCATCGGCGATCGCCGAGTAGGGTTGGGTTGCGAGATGCAACTCTGATCCGATAGATCCCCGATGACCGACGAGATGATGCCCCTGCGCGGCCTCATGGAGGAGAGCGCCAAGCACCCGGTCCAGCGCAACGGCTACCTTGACCGGGACGGGCAGACGCGGGCGGGCATGGTCGACCTCCGCATCTCGAAGCTGCGCAAGGCTAGCTATCTCCCCGGCTTCCTGGAGCCGCAGTGCATGATTGAGAAGGCGCTGACGGTAGTGATCCAGGAAACCTACATCCGGGGCATCTCGACGCGATCGGTGGACGATCTGGTTCTGGCCATAGGGCATAACGACGAGTGGGCCGTCCAAAGAGCCCGCTACATGGCACTGGAACGCATCGCCCCAATCGGCGATGATCCCTTCGCCAGCCGGACCACCCTGGCAGCATGATCATACCGGCCCTGCCGGCGAACGTGGCGGCTTCTAGAAAGCTATACCACGCATAGGGACACGACCTCTGATCTTGTCGAGAAGTTCGGGCATCTGATGCGCAGAAACGTGACAAGCAGCGAAATCTCGTTCTGGAAAGCGTGACCTCAGGAGATCGTCGATTGAAGCGAGGTGGATGCGGATGTCATTCACCTCTTCGGAGACAAGGTGAGCCTGGAGGCTGCCGTGATCGGTGCGGCACCATCGGCCCCGCCCGATGTTTGCAGTTCTGTATGAAAGTGGCGCACCCGACATGATTTGAACGTGTGACCTTTGCCTCCTGCGGATGACACTTGTTGCCATTGAGTCATACTCGGCCCAACTCCATTCAAATGCACCACAGCATCGGCGTGTCCATGAGCGTGGAGATGCCAGTCCCCTCTGGCAGGGTGCCAGCGATCGCCGCCTGGATGATGGACGGAGCCAGGAAGGCAAGGTTGAGGGTCATACGAACCGAGCGCTCGCTGCAGCCTTCCGCTGCGGCGATGGCATGGGTGTCGGCAAAACGGCCGCTGACAAGATCATTGAGCCAGAAGCGCGCCTTGGCGATCCCGTCGACGAGGCGGGCTCGGGTCTCGGCCCGCATCGGCCGCAGCGGAGCTGCCGCTTCATCGCCTTCAGCGCGGATGATCTGGCGCCGACGACGGCTCGGTCGGGGTGACCAGGGCACGTTGAGCGGGGAGGGCTCTGTGCTTCCTGCTCCGCCAGCCCTGCCATCGTGCTCAGCCTCGTCCGGTTCAACGAAGTTGATCGTGAGACAGCTCGGGTGAACGACGATGCGGCCAACCTGGGCGAGTGACGTCTCATCGGACGAGGACGTCCGACCAGGGGTGGCTGTCGATGTCAGCGCCTCCCGCACGGCCTGTTCGATCTCGGGTGCCGACACGCGGGCGACCGAGCCGGCCTCGCCGCGCTGCCCCGTCTCGAGGGCGCGTGAGACGTAGTAGCGGTAGTGGAGAGCACCCTTCCTGGCCGAGCTCGGCGTCATCCGATTGCCGCGGTCATCGTAGAGCAGCCCCGTCAGCCATGAGCCGGTGTTGCCCCGGGCGGAACCTTGCGCCTGCGCCTTCTCGCTCAGCGCCGCCTGGACCGCATCGAACAGTTCGCGTGGGACGATGCCCTCGTGCTCTCCAAGGTAATGCCGGTCCTTGTGGATCACCTCGCCGATATAAACCCGGTTGCGAAGGAGGTAGGCTAGCGGACTCTTGGTGAAGGCGATGCCACCCCGGATCGTGCCATCTCGGCGGGGTGATCGCTTCGTCAGGATGCCCTGGCCCTGCAAATCGGCCGCCAGCCCGTTGAGGCAACCGAGAGCGAGGTAGCCCTCGAAGATCGTCCTGACCTGGAGCGCCTCCTCGGGGCAGGGGACCAGCTTCTTGTCGTGAACGCGGTAGCCGAGCGGCACGGGTCCGCCCATGCGCATGCCCTTGCGCTTCGAGGCCGCGATCTTGTCTCGGATGCGCTCGGCCGTGACCTCGCGCTCGAACTGGGCGAACGACAGCAGGACGTTGAGCGTCAGCCGTCCCATGCTGTTGGTGGTGTTGAAGGCCTGGGTCACGGAAACGAAGGAGACGCCGTGCGCGTCGAACAGCTCGACGAGCTTGGCAAAGTCCGACAGGGCGCGGGTGAGCCGGTCGACCTTATAGACCACCACCACATCGACGCGCCCCACCTCGACCTCGGCAAGCAGCCGCTGCAGGGCCGGACGCTCGAGGCTGCCGCCTGACACGCCGCCATCGTCGTAGGCCTCGGGCAGCAGACGCCAGCCTTCATGGGCCTGGCTCTTGATGTAGGCTTCGGCGGCCTCGCGCTGGTTGTCGAGGGAGGTGAAGGCCTGATCCAGTCCGTGCTCGGTGGATTTGCGGGTGTAGATCGCACAGCGCAGGGCCTTGGGGGCCTGGGCCTTCGAAGGCGATATCTTGGGATGCGACGGCTTGGACGGGTAAGCCATCACGCGATCCCTCCCACCGCCACAGCCATGAACGGCTCATCGCCGCCGCTTGGCGCTCCGGTGGGCACCTTGTCCCGCAGCCCGAAGAAGCGGGGTCCGTTCCAGCGAGTGCCGGTGATCGCGCGGGCAACCTCCGATAGGCTGGCATAGGTCGCCTCCTTCCAGGCAAAGCCACCCGTCACCACGGTGACGGTGTGAACCTCGCCGCCGAACTCGCGCACCAGCAGTGTGCCGGGCCGAAGCCCTGGGCTCGGGATCGGCGGGACGATGGGCGGTGCCTTCGGCTTGGCCGCGCGTTCGGCGGCGGCGCGGCGGAGACGTTCCTTCGCGATCCGATCGAGCAGTCGGGCGCTGTCGCGATCGAGGTCGCCCAGCGCCTTGGCCTGGATGCGGTAGGCGAGGAGCCGCACCATCAGGGTGCGGGACAGATGTGGGGGAGGCGCCGTTCGCAGATGCTGACGCCAGCGGATGCGCAGGTCGCCCAGATCGAGGGAGGCGAGTCCTTCGATCTCACGCTTGAGCATGGGGCTGATCACGCCGGCCATCACCGGGCCTCCGTCGTGGCATCGTCGGTCAGGCGATAGGCGGTCCGACCCTCCGCATCGCATCCCTTCGTGAGGATCATCCCACGCTTGCGCAGGCCGGTCAGGGTAGCGCGCGTCGAATGGGCGAGCCAGCCGGTGGCGGCCATCAGGTCGCCGACCGTGGCGCCGTCGTCACGCTGCAGCATCGCGATGATCAGCGCCCGTTTCGTGCCGGATCGCGGCTTTGTCCCGGCCCTGTCCGGTCCGGCATCCGCAACCGGCATCGAGGAGACGGAGCTGCCTACGTCGAGCCCGAAGCCAAGACTTTCCCGACCAGCGGTCGTGAGACGCAGCCCGATCGAACCGCGCTGGTCTTGGTGCCAGTGCCGCTCATCCCCGGTGACGACGACCTCGATCGCCAGCGCGGTCTTGCTGAGCTTGGCGAACAACGCCTTGGCGGCTCGGACGTTGAGTCCGGCGGGACGGGCGATCAGCTGGTCCGGTGACTCGGCAGCAGTCTTCAGCAGAGTGTGGTGCGTCTCGTCGATCATTACGGGTGGCCTCGCGATGGTGAGGCAGCGGGTCTGCTGCCACCAGCGCAACCCCGCGGATCACGAGGGATCGGCAGGGGGTCGAGGGCGCACCGCGTCGGCGGCCTTGCGAACACCGACAGTTCCGCTCCATTCGCAGCACAAGTCCAGTCCGAAGTGACGGGGATCGCTCACACGCCAGTGCACGGCCGCCAGCGAACCACGGCTCCTTCAGCGTGCGAACCAGTCTCCGGCATGACGACCCAAAATGTTGCGGAAGCTGCACCAGCGACAGGCGAGAAACCGGCCAAAACCGCCTTGAATTAGGTCCGCAGCATCGCCCCGGAGAAGGGGCCGCCAAACGCCACCTTTTCGCTAAGTCCTTGAGACTGCGCTTGTCTCCCGCGAAATGCGAATTCCCGTCATTCGCGGGGAGTGAGTGGTGGGCCCGGCAGGACTCGAACCTGCAACCAGACCGTTATGAGAAGCTTGGTCCATGGAAATCCTCAATAGTTTAGGGGAATAGACCAGTCCGTAGACTTCAATTTACACACCCGGATGCTTGGGCGCCATATTTTTCAGGTTCAGCGAACCAGAAAGCAGTCCGTAGTTTTGCGAAGGCAAAAAAGGGGGTCAGCCTGCGCTTCGGATTTTGGTGAAGTCGAGCACGTCGGCGGCCTTCCGCAGGTGCGTCGGGCTGAACCGGCCATAGGTCGAGAACGTCACGCGCGGGCTACTGTGGCCGAGGTACTGAGCGACCTCGTTAAAGGACACGCCGGCCTCGACCATGTGAACGGCGGCGGTGTGCCGGAGAACGTGCGGCGTCACGCCTTCGAGGCCAGCCGCCTTTACCGCGGCGTTGAAGCCGGTCTTGATCCCGGCGACCCGGTTCCCGGCCCACTCAATAACATAGTCGGTCACCGCCTCTCCTCGTGCCACAGACAGAGCCGCGCGCAGCCCGTCGTTCATCGGCACGATTGCTCGCCCTTTGGTCGGCCCCGTTGCTGAGACGCGCAGGTTGATCTGGTTACGGTCGAAGTCGACCCTTTCCCAAGTTAGATCCAAAACTGCGCCGACGCGGGCGGCTGTTGCCAGCATGAGCAAGATCGCGTTGCGAATGTGGGGCGCGGCCGGCGCATCTAGAAGCCGATCAATCTCGGCCCGCGTCAGATAGCGGGTCTTCGGGGCAGGCTTCTGCGGCCGTTCGATCCTGGGCGCCTTGTCGCCGAGCGCCCACTTCAGCACCGTCCGCAGGTGCCCGAGCTCTGTCCAGATCGCCCCGTCCTGGACCTTCGTCGTCTTGCCGCGGGCCGTCGTCTTCCGACGCGTGGCGACGTACTTGCGGCAGGCCTCAACGGTGATCTCCTCGGGGCGCATGTGGCCTAGGATCGGGCCCATCGCCTTCCATTCGTGCATCATCGCAACAGCCACGCGTCTGCCCTCTTTCTCTGCCCGATACGCCTCCCATAGGGTGGCAATGGTGGCGCCTGGCGCCGGCGCCGACTCCCGCTTGATTACGGCAACGGCTTCCGTCTCGGCTGCCGCTCGCGTGAGTGCGTCAAGACGATGACGCCTTCGCTTTCCGTCGACCCACCAAGAGACGACGTAGCGTCCGTTGAGGCGTCCGATCCGGTGATCTCCTGGCATCTTTCAAATTCCTCGACTGCGTCGGGCTTCACCCTAAGCAGGCGCGAGCCGACCCGGAAACCGCGAAGTTCACCGCGGCGGATCAGGTTCCGGACGTGGTTCGGTGAGCACCCCCAGCGGGCGGCGACCATTTCCGGGGTGAGCGGGCGAACGAAGTTCATGCTGGGCACCCCTCATCGAGCTTGTCGAGCCAGTGCCGGCTAGAGTCGATCTTGTCGGCCCGAGCGCGATCCATGGAGAAGAATTCGTGGTCGAGGCGCTTCATCTCGGCCTCGGCGGCTTCGAGGGCGGCCACCATCTCCGGCTTGGCCCAGCGACCGCCGGAACTCGGGGCGATAGACAGGGCGCCCCATCGCCGCTCGGCTCGCTCCTTCGCCAGCCCAAGGCGCAGGAAGTCATCCGCCGCTCCGTGCTGGGCAATGTGCTCCACGAAGGCGCAGGCGAGTTCCGGGCTGACGGCGAACACCTCGCCCTTGACCCGCACCTCGTGGAGCGCCGCGTGGGCTGCGGCTTCCAGGGTTACGGCATCATCGAAGGGCACGGGCCAGTAGCCATGCACCTTCAGCTTCCGGCCGCGCCCAACCTGCAGCGTCGAGCGGCGTCCCACCGGGTCGATGGACCGTCCGATCTTCACCTCGTCGGAGTTGCCGTCCTCTCCGATGACGTAGAGGTAGCTCCTAGCCTTCGCCACGTCGTCCCTCCTCATTGTCGAGAGCGAGAGCGGAGCGGCCGAGCCAAAGCAGCAGTGCCGAAGTCAGCGCGCCGCCGATGGCGATGCCGAAGGCCAGCGACGGGCTGAAATGATGCGTACCTTCGAGGATTATGAAGACAGATGTGCTGAGCAAAATCGGGTTCATTTTAAACGACCCCCGCCGCATCAGTTGAGTGTCCGGCCACATAGAATTTCGTTCCGGTCAGTCGGGCAACTTGCTCCTCGCGGCCTTCCTCGAACACGTACCGCTCCACAATCGACGGCGTTTTGAACCTCGACCCTTTTTTATGAGCGTGGACGAATGCTTTTCGGCGGTTGTCGAAGGTCCGTACGTGGTCGATTTCGTCCGGCAGACTGCGCCAGTAGACGCGGAAAATGGCGGCCTCACTCCCCATGGCCAGCCTCCTTGACGGATTTCTCGACGAAGGAGCGGGCGGCAGAGGCGGTGGGGTGATGGGTCAGGTCAGAATGAACCCATTTGCTAGGCGGAAGCTCTGGCGTTCGAATTGCGGCAGTCCATTTTCCTCGCACCTCGCCGCTAGGCCAGATGCCGTGTCGTGGTTCACCGCCTATCCAAAGGCATTCTCCTCCCGCTCCGTCTGCTCTCCAGTCAAAGGTGGTGGCTTCGCCAATCATGCGGCTTTCCTCCGAGCAACAGGATGAGCCAGAATGCCGAAGCCTTTGCTGGCGGCATCCTCCAATGCGTGAATGCCTGGTTGTCCGATCGCGAACAGAGCGGTCCCGTTCGACGGCGAAACGCCTTCGGTCCCGTCTGGACGGAGGAACCTGATCTTGTGCGTGAACAGGACGCTATCCGCACGCTGCCATGCGCTCCAGAACCACGGCGCCGACGTGCGATCAGGCGCCAAGGCAATCCCGCTGCCATGGTCAAAGAAGCGATCCAGCCAAGGCTCGATGCCGTTCCGTCCGCCGAAGGGTGGGTTCATCCACACGAAGCCGTGCCAGGGATCGGTAAGGCCGCAACCGTCGATCTTCGCGTCGGCCGGCACATGGCCGTCAGCATACCGCGCCGGCGCAACGTCCAGATCGAAGCGGCACCCGAGGGCGTCGAAGACCTGAGGCGGCGTGTACCACTCGTCCGAGCGGCCGAGGGTGTCCCAATAGCCCATCTTTACGCCTCCTCATTCAGGTAAAGAGGGGGAAGGGCCGGAAGGGGACGCCAGTGGGTTGGTGTCCCGGCAGCCAAAATGTGGAAGGCGTGCCCATCGTAGATGTACCAGCCGGGGGCCTCCACGGGATGCTGGGTCAAATAGCAGGCAACCATTTGCTCCTTGCCGACAAGGATCAGGATGTCCCATCCTTCCGGCGCACCCTCAATCGGCTCCCACTCCTCCGCCGCGCGCGCCGTGTCTTCT
>NZ_NKUG01000070.1 GCF_014845095.1 Methylobacterium bullatum
GCAGCCTCGCGAGGCTGCTGCCGCGCCGCCTCACCGGAACTGCGTCCGGAACCGGCGGCGACGTCGCGTCCTATCTGGCCCAGCCACAGCCCGAGGCGCTCGCGGTGGAGGGGATCGGCATCAGCTTCGGCGGCATCAAGGCGGCGCAGGACGTCTCGGTGACGGCCGCCCCCGGAGCCGTCACCAGCATCATCGGCCCGAACGGGGCCGGCAAGACCACCGTGCTCAACATGGTCTCGGGTTTCTACCGGCCCGGTGCCGGGGCGATCCGACTCGCGGGTCGGGATCTGGCCGGACTGTCCGCCCACCGCATCGCCCGCGCCGGAATCGCGCGGACCTACCAGACCACGCGGCTGTTCGGCTCACTGTCTGTCATCGACAACGTGACCCTCGCCATCGCCCCCGGACGCCTGTTCAGGGCGGGCGCAGGAAGCGACGTCGATGCTGCCACCGCGCTCCTCGCCTTCGTCGGCTATACCGGGGGCCTCCACCGGCCCGCCGCCGAACTGCCGCATGTGGACCGCCGCCTCGTGGAGATCGCGCGCGCTCTGGCGGGCCGACCGCGCGTCCTCCTTCTCGACGAGCCGGCGGCGGGCCTCACCCGCGCCGATACCGACCGCCTGGGCAGCCTCCTGCGTCGGATCGCGGAGTGCGGAATCGTGGTGGTCCTCGTCGAACACGACATGCCCCTCGTCATGGGCATCTCGGATCATATCCTCGTCATGGATGCAGGACGACCCATCGCGCTGGGGGATGCCGCCACGGTACGGGCGGATCCCGCCGTTCTGCGGGCCTATCTCGGAGGCGCCGACACCCCTGCCCGGCCGCGTCCGTCCCCATGGACGGGCCCCGCCGACGCGGTCCTTTCGGCCCTCGACCTGACGGCAGGCTACGGTGCCGCTCCGGTCCTCGACCGCCTCTCCCTCGATGTCCGGCCCGGTGAGACCGTGGCGCTCCTCGGGGCGAACGGGGCCGGCAAATCCACCGCCATGCGCGCGCTCAGTGGCCTGCTGCGTCCGGTGGACGGATCCGTCATCCTGGAGAACCGCTCCGTTGCCGGCCTGCCGGCCCATGCCATCGCCCGCCTCGGCCTCGCCCTCGTGCCAGAGGGCCGGCAGGTCTTTCCGGAGCTGTCGGTCGTGGAGAACCTGCGCCTCGGCGCGCATGGACGGAAGACCGCCATCGATCCCAGCGAGGTGGAGGCCTTGCTCGACCGGTTCCCCCGCCTGCGCGACCGGGCGACGAGCCGGGCCGGTCTGCTGTCCGGCGGAGAGCAGCAGATGCTCGCCATCGCGCGCGGGATGATGGCGCATCCGCGCATTCTCCTCCTCGACGAACCCTCCCTCGGGCTTGCGCCGTCCATGATCAACGCCCTCTACGCCGTGGTGGCGGAGTTGCGCGACCAGGGCGTCACCATCCTCATCGTCGATCAGATGGCCGCACTGGCCTTGACCGTTGCGGATCGCGGCTACGTCCTGGAGCAGGGCCGCGTCGTCGCCACCGGATCGGCGGCCGAGCTCTCCGCCGATGAAGGTCTCGCCGCCGCCTATCTCGGCGCTGCGTGACAATCTGAGCCTATGAGACAGATGAAGGAGCGCGACGCTTTGACGGACGCAGGTAACGACCATGGCCGCTATGCCTACAGCGCCCTGCCCGACCGCCCGGTCTACGATTGGCCGGGGGGCAAGCGCCTCGCCGTCTACGTGGCGCTCAATCTCGAGACCTTCGATTTCGGATCGGGCCTCGGCGCAGAGCTGGCTCCCGGCGGCCCTCAGCCCGACGTGCTGAACTACACCTGGCGCGATTGGGGCAATCGCGTCGGTGCCTTTCGGATGAAGGCCCTCTTCGACGAGTTACGCCTTCCCGCCAGCGTGCTGGTCAACAGCCGGCTCTACGAGGATTGTCCCGGCCTGATCGAGGCCTTCCGGGCGCGGGGCGACGAGATCGTCGGGCATGGCCGCACCAATGCCGAGCGCCAGGGCAACCTCGAAGAGGAAGCCGAGCGAGCACTCATCGCCGAGGCCACCGCCACCCTGACGCGGGAGGAAGGCAAGCCCCCCGCCGGATGGCTCGGCCCCTGGATCTCGCAATCACGCGTCACGCCCGATCTCCTGGCGGAGGCGGGCTACCGGTATCTCCTCGACTGGGCGCATGACGACCAGCCGGTCTGGTTCGCCACCCGCGACGGCGGTCGCATCCTCTCCGTGCCGTATCCACAGGAACTCAACGACATCCCCGCCATCGTCGCGAGGAAGGACTCCGCCCGGGACTTCGCCGCCATGATCGTCGACGCGTTCGACGAGATGCTGGTGCAGTCGCGGGAGGCGCCCCTCGTCATGGGGATCGCTCTGCATCCCTACATCGTCGGCCAGCCGCACCGGCTGCGGCCGCTCCGGGAGGCGCTCGCCCATATCGCCTCTCATCGCGACGAGATCTGGCTCACCACCGCCGGAGGTATCGCAGGCCACGTGATGGCGAGCGCGGTACCCGATCCGCGATAGGGCGGACGCCACGGGGCAATCGACCGGGACGACGAGATTGGCCACTCCGTCCGTAATTCGCCGGTCAGAGATGCGGTATAAAAGGGTGGAAGGCGCCGGAACCTTGCGCCATATAGGGGACATGACCGAAACATCGACATACCCCTACACCCTGGAAATCCTCAGCCCCCGCACCGAGGGCGCGACCTATCAGTGGGCCATTCGCAAAGGCGGCAAGCTCGTCCAGCGCTCGGATCGCAGCCTGACCAGCGAGGCCAAGGCCCGCGAGAACGGACTCGCCCAGATCGAGAAGCTTCTTTCCGGCTTCGGCGAGCGGTAAGTTCGTCGTCCTTCGATCACGGTTGCATGAGCGGCGGTTGACCCATCAACGCGGCAATGCCGTGAATCACGCGCGCTTCGAAGAAGCCCCCGTCGGGAATGCCCGGCGGGGGCTTCTTTCGTTTCCATCGTGACACGGACGCCCTCGAACGGTCGGTCCGTGTCATCAGCCAGGATATCGCGCGGTCTGTCGGAACATCGCTGTCGGTGAAACCTCGGCAACTTGAGGCGGCAAGCTACTTCGGAATCTTTTCTGGCATATTATATCCCAGTGGTGCATTCCTGAGTTCGATTGCTGGGAGGCCGTTTCATGGCAAAGCCGATACAACCCGATCGTCCGATCTGGCCCCAACTTCCGGACAGGCCCGGCGACGTCGATCCGGTTTCCGAAGATCAGACTCCGTCGAGCGAGCCCGCGCCGAGCCTGCCGCAAGCCGATCGCATATCCGCCGACCCGGCAGAGGGTAGCGAGCCTGTGCGCCTGCGTTGAGCGCCGAAGTCATTCCCGGTGAGAGCCACGAGTCGCAGGCCAGCACGAGACGGATCCGCTGCGAAGCTTGAAACCTCTCGTCGGCCGCGTTGGTTGACGTCCCAGAGATCCACTCGGGAACTTTGGAACATTTGATGACGAAGAACGCCGCGTTACTCGCCAGTGTGTTGTTGACCGCCTCGTCACCTGCCTTTGCGCAGTCGGCGGGTCCCGCCGAGATCAAACAGCCGGGTCCGGCGCGCATGACCTCGCCGGGCACGTCGGATGTGCCGGTGGTCAAGCCGGGCGGCATCGATAACAGCGGTCCGGGTTCCATCGGGACCGAAGCCTATGGCTCCACCGGCGCGGAAAGCCGCTCGAACAATTCGGGGGCCGCGGGCAACGCCAACAAGCCGGAAGTCGCGATCCCGAACACCGGCGGTGGTGGCGGTCGATAGTCGGAAGACGATGGACGACCGACCGGCCCGCGTGAGGGGGGCACAATCGCGGGCCGGTCGATGTACCGCGCATTCATGGCCTGAACGCGCGATCCCTGGAATGCCCGGTGGAGCCGGGCGCGAACGACGTCCTGCTCAGGACGCCGCCGGGTGAGCCATCGCGGCTTCGCCGGGCGATGCCCGTTCTCCCGCCGGCTCCCGCTTCACGCGGAACCAGAGGGCGTAGAGGGCCGGGAGAAACAGCAGGGTCAGCAAGGTGCCCACTCCGACACCGCCGATGAGGACGTAGGCCAGCGCTCCCCAAAACACCGAGTGGGTGAGCGGGATGAAGGCGAGCATGGCGGCGGCGGCGGTCAGGATGACCGGGCGGGCGCGTCGCACGGTCGATTCGACGATGGCCTCGTAATCCGACAGCCCCGACGCCCGGTCATGGTGGATCTGATCCACCAGGATCAGTGTGTTGCGCATCAGGATGCCCGACAGGGCGATGAGGCCGAGGATCGCGTTGAACCCGAACGGCTGATGGAAGATCAGCAGGGTCGGCGCGGCGCCCACGAGGCCCAGCGGCGCGGTGGCGAACACCATGAACATGGTGGCGAAGGAGCGCACCTGGATCATGATGACCGTGAGCGTCACGATCAACATGATCGGGAACACCGCCACGAGCGACATCATCGCCTTCGCGCTTTCCTCCACGGCGCCCGCCGTGTCGATGCGGTAGCCCGGTGGAAGCTTGGCCTTGATCGGTTCCAGCAGGGGGAAGATCTGGGCGTGGATGTCCGGCGGCTGTTTCCCGTCGAGGACGTCGCCCTGAACCCGGATGTAGCTTTCCCGGTTGTAGCGCTTCAGCACCGCATCCTCGCTGCGGCTCTCGAGCCGCGCGACCTGGGAGAGCGGTACCTGGCGCCCGTCCTTCGTCGCGAGGGTGAGGTCCCCGACTTCGCCGAGCGAGCGCCGTTCCGGGCCGGGGCTGCGTAGCAGTACATCGACCGAGCGCAGGTTCTCTCGCACCTGGGTCGCCGGCATGCCGTTGAGGTAGCTCTGCAATTGCTGGCCGGCTTCCTTCGGTGTCAGGCCGATCAGGCGCAGTCGCTCCTGGTCGAGAGCGAGGTGCAGGTTGGGGGTCTTGTCGCCCCAGTCGAGATGGACCATCCGCATGTTCGGGTTGGCCGCCATGACGTCGCTGACCTCGGCGGCGATGCCCCGGATCACGTCGAGATTCGGCCCGACCACCCGGAAGGCCACGGGGAAGCGGATCGGTGGCCCGAAGACGATCTGCAGGACCCGCACCCGTGCCTCGGGAAAGCGCCCCTCGTCGACGAGTTTGCGGACCTTGGTCCGCAGGGCGTCGCGCGCCGCCGCGTCGGCGGTCTGCACCACGATCTGCGCGAAGGCAGGATCGGGTAGCTCGGGATCGAAGGACAGGACGAAGCGCGGCATGCCCTGGCCGACATAGCTCGTGATCTCACCGGCTTCCGGCAACTCGCGCAGGGCGGTTTCCAGCCGCGTCACGCTGGCCTCGGTGGTGGCGAAGGCCGAGCCCGCCGGCAGGGTCACCTCGACGATGAGTTCGGCGCGCTCCGAGTTCGGGAAGAACTGCTGCTCCACCTTGCCCATGGCCACCACCGCGCCCGCGAACAGGGCCACGGTGATGCCGGCCGCCATCCATTTGTGGTCGACGGACATCCGCACGAGGCGGCGCAGGCGCTGGTAGTTCCTGGTGGCGTAGATCGCGTCGTGGCCGCCTTCCACCCGCTTGATGTTCGGCAGGAGCTTGACCCCGAGATAGGGCGTGAAGGTCACGGCCACGATCCAGGAGATGATCAGCGAGAAGGCCACCACCCAGAAGATGTTGCCGGCATATTCGCCGGCCGTGGACGCAGCGAAGCCCACGGGGAGGAAGCCCGCGATGGTGACGAGGGTGCCCGTCAGCATCGGCGCGGCGGTGGCGCTCCAGGCATAGGTCGCCGCCTCGATCCGGTCGGCGCCCTCCTCCATGCGCACGACCATCATCTCGATGGCGATGATCGCGTCGTCGACGAGGAGGCCGAGCGAAATGATGAGGGCGCCCAGGGTGATGCGGTCGAAGTCGCGACCGGTGATCATCATCACCACGAACACCGCCGACAGGGTGAGCGGCACGGCCAGCGCCACCACGATACCGACCCGGAAGCCGAGCGCGGCGAGGCTGACCACGATCACCACCCCCAGGGCGGTGAAGAACTTGACCATGAACTCGTGGATGGCCTCGTCGATGACCTTGGCCTGGTCGGTGATCTTCGTGAACGAGATGCCGACGGGCGTTTCATGATGGATCGCGATCTCCTCGGCATTGAGCGCCGCACCGAGATTCAGCCCGTTGAAGCCGGGCTTCATCACCAGGCCGAGCATCAGCGCGGGCTCGCCGTCGTTGCGGATGGCGAAGGTCTTCGGATCCTCGTAGCCGCGCTTCACCTCGGCGATGTCGCCGAGCTTGAAGCTGCGATCGCCCGCCGCGACGGGCAGGTTGCGGAGGGCATCGAGCCCATCGATGGCGCCGTCGAGTCGGAGATAGACGCGCGGTCCCCCCGCCTCGACGAATCCGGCCGGGGTCACGTCGTTCTGGTTGGCGAGAGCCGCCAGCAATTGCTGGCCGGTGATGCCGAGCGTGGCGAGACGCTGGTAGGAGATCTCGACGAAGATCTTCTGGGCCTGCTCGCCGAGGATGTTGATCTTCTCGACGCCGGGTATGCGCAACAGGCGCTGGCGAAGGTCCTCCGCCCGCATCACCAATTGCCGGTGCGGCAGATCCTTGGCCTGGAGTGCGTAGAGAGCGAAGTAGATGTCGGAGAATTCGTCGTTGAACAGCGGCCCCAGCACGCCGCGCGGCAGGCTGGAGGCCTGGTCGGAGAGCTTCTTGCGCGCCTGATAGAACTCCGCCTGGAGCTTGGCCGGAGGCATGTTGTCCTTGAACAGCACCTTCATCAGCATGAGCCCGGGCCGGACCGTGGTCTCGACGCGGTCGTAGTAGACGAGCTCCTGCAGGCGCTTCTCCAGCGGATCGGCGACCTGGCGCTGCATCTCGTCGGTGGTGGCGCCGGGCCATGCGGCCGAAACCACCATGACCTTCACGGTGAAGGCGGGGTCCTCGGCCCGACCGAGCTTCTCGAAGGCGAAGAAGCCGGCGCCGGTGAGCGCGATCAGCAGGAACAGCGTGACCGCCCGCTCCCGGACGGCGAGCGCGGAGAGATTGAAGCCGCTCACGGTGCCACTCCGGTCGTAGCGAGGGGAGAGACCCGGACTTTCTGCCCGGCCTTGAGGAGATGCGCCCCGAGGGCCACGATTCGGTCGCCGGGATGCAGGCCGGAGACGATGTCGGCGTTCTCCTCGGCCATGCGGGCGACGGCGACGGATTGGGCCGTGACGGTCTGGGTCTCCGCGTCGTAGCGCCAGACCGACGCGCCCTGGCCCTGGTCGAACAGGGCGCCGAGCGGCACCGCCACCGCCGCCGCCCGTGCGGCGTCGGTGGATTTGAGTTGGAGCGTCACCGTGGCGCCCAGTGGTGCGGTCTCGCCGCCGCCCGAGAGAATGTAGCGCGCCCTGTAGGTCCGGGTCGCGGCATCCGCCGTGGCGGAGAGCTCACGCAGCCGCGCCGGATAGGTCACCTCGCCCTCGGCATAGAGGATGGCCGAGGCCTCGCCCTGCGCGGCGTGCCGGCTCCCCTCGGGCAGGAACACCTCGGCCTCGCGGGCGCCGTCGCGCGCCAGCTTCACCACGGTCTGCCCGGCGGCGACAACCTGGCCCGGTTCGGAGGGCACCTCCATCACGACGCCGTCGGCATCCGCCTGCAACTCGGAGTACCCGGCCTGATTGGCGATCTGGCTCGCCTGCGCCTCGGCATTGGCGAATTGCGCGATGGCGGAATCGGCCGCACCCTTGTTCTGATCGTAGGTCTGTTTCGAGGTCCAACCGTCGGAGACGAGCTTGCGGCTGCGCTCCTCATCGGCCTTCGCCTTGATCATCTGTGCGCGAGCCGCCTCCACCGAGGCACGGGCTGCATTGAGCGCCAGGCTGAAGTCGGTCCGGTCCAAGCGCATCAGCGGCTGGCCCCGCGTCACCCGATCCCCCGGGTCGACGAGCCGTTCGAAGATCTTGCCGCCGACGCGAAAGCCGAGATTGCTCTCGGTCCGAGCCCGGATGACGCCGGTATAGCGCGCGATCCCTCCGCCACCCCGCGCGACCTCGACGGTCTGGACCAGGGGCGGTTGAGGCGACACGGCGGTCTCACCGGGCGAGCAGGCGGCCAGGGCAAGACCGACAATCCCGAGGGCAATCCTCGCATCCATCACGCATTCCCCCGGCAACCGCACCATCATTAAGATGATGATCGTAATATATTCGGGCGTGGGTCAGCGTCAAGGGTGTGGCGAGAGGATGCTGTGGCCATGCAGGCGGCCGGGATGGCGAGGGCACGACCGTGACGGTGCGCGGCCGGCGGCATCACCGTCGCCGCCCCGCTCTTCGAAGCGAAAGCGGCGGCCGAGGAAGATCAGACAAATCGGGAAGCTTCGGCCAAAGCGGCGCAGCCGTGGTACGCCCGCTGCGATCGTATTCCGATCACCATGTTCCGAGCGCCGAGCGATCGATCAGGAGCGGCAGCGAGGCACCGGGACACGTGCTGATGCCCGGCAGCGACGCATATTCGCTGGGACGTCGGTCGCGGCGCCGGGAAAGGCTCATTCCCGCAGGGGGCGAGCTTCGAGGATAGCCGCCAGAATGAAGGGACGCTTCATCAGCGGACCGGTATTCCCGCGGTTGACGAAGTCGTTCGCGCCGGGATGTCGTCGCACGGCTTTACCGAGATCGAGCCGGTAGCCCTCCCTGAAGACGAACGGGGGCGCCATGGAATTCGAGAGGTAAGTTTCAACGGCAGCCGCCACCTCCTCCTGGGAGATGAGGTTCAGTTTGCAAAGGGCGGCTGTCGTCAGCTTCTCGGTCATTCGGAACGGTAAGACTGCGGGGCAATCCCCGCAACCGTCCCGCCGTCGCGCCGTACCGAAGAAGACGGGTGAGCGTATGGCGCCGCCGTCTTA
This sequence comes from Methylobacterium bullatum, assembly GCF_014845095.1. Taxonomy (GTDB): domain Bacteria; phylum Pseudomonadota; class Alphaproteobacteria; order Rhizobiales; family Beijerinckiaceae; genus Methylobacterium; species Methylobacterium bullatum. The sequence continues at coordinate 8,819 of NZ_NKUG01000070.1, forward strand.
GCGGTCGCGACGCTCCCGAACGGTGCCACGCTCTTCACGCCGCTCCATCCGCTCCTCGCGCCGATCCGGATCGACACCGAGCACGCCCCCGACGGTGCCCGTCGCGGCCCCGACCGCACCGCCGACCACCCCACCGACGGGACCGGCCGCGCGATTGCCATCCTCGATCCCGCGTTCGGCGCCCCGTACCGTCCCCTGGGCCTGTGCCGATGCGGTCAAGGCGAGGGGCGAAAGAAGGACGGCCGCAGCGATAATGGCATGTTTCATGAGGGTCTCCTCGACTGATGGATCGAACGGGAGGCTCACTTGGGCGAGCCTACCCTGCGTGATCGAACAACGGTCGAAAGACGGATTGGTCGCAAGCGTGACCCTAAGAGACACACTGGAGCGTCAACTAGAGCTGCGCCCGACCACGTTGGGTCGGGGCACATCTCTAGGCTTTTGTTTTGCCGCGCTCTTTTTCGCCGAACCGGCATCCACTTCGGCGTAGAGCGCTCTAGGGCGTTCCATCAGGGCAGGTTGGAGATAACGGAGCGGCACCGGGCCAGGGAGGCACGTCGAAGGACGAAGCTCCTTGGACGCCAACTCGCTGTTCCAATCAAACCTATGGCTTGACCGCAGCCTTCTTGGACGGCTCTGCGTGTTTGATGCTGCCTGTCTCGGAGACTCGATCCCGCGCCTGATCGAGGCGCTTCTTCGAGGCGACAAGCTCGCGCTGTGAGCCGGCAAGCTGCCCCTTGGCTGCGTCGCGCGCGGCAGCAGCTTGTTGAAGTTCCTCTCGCGCAGAGGCGAGCTTGCCTTGCCACTCACGCAGGAGATCGTTGTTTGCCTGTTCCAACTCTTTTTGGCGGTTGACCGCCCCGTCGCGATCCGCCCGCAGAAGGCCGACCTGATCGGTGAGATCGCGGTATGCCGAAGCCTTGTTCGCGAAGGCTCCCCATCCTGCAAAAGCGTAGACCGCCAGAATCAAGTTCAACGCGACAGTACGTGTCGGCGTCCAAGCAAACAGCACCGCAAGTTTCCAGCGCAGAAGTTCAAGCAGGCGAGGCATGGACCGTTTGTCTCCCACCGCAACTGGGCGGACCCCCTGGTCCGAACGGCTGACCGATGAATGTCGAGAGAATGCCCGTGCAGCGTTAATGCTTGCTTACGACGAGCAAGAGTGAGTCGCTCCTGAATGTATCACGAGGTCGCCGTCGACGACCGCCGCTATGAACGAGAGTGTCGATCAATCGCCGCGTCGCTATTACCGTCCCGCTGGAGTTCTTCCGGCAGGACGAGCGCAAGGTTCTGGCGGGCAATCAGATCGGTGACGCCGACAGGCCGGTAGGCCCAGGCATCCACGCCGACATCGCATGAAAAGCGGGTATCGGGCAGCGATCCATGGGTGTGGCCATAGAGGTGCCGCGTCCCGCGCCACAAACCCGGCCAAGCCCGATGGGCGTAGTGAGCAAGGAACAGTCGCCATTCCTTGCCGGCGGCATCGCTGACGGTGATCCGCGCACTCTCCTGCGGCGGCTTTACCCATGCCAGTTCGAGGACCCGATTGGTGTCGTGATTGCCGCGGATCAGCCGCTTTCGCCCCCTCAAGGCAAAAAAGATCTCCGCACAGCGAGCCCGGCTGGCGCCGGCCGCGAAATCGCCGAGATGCCAGACTTCGTCGTCGTCGCCGACGACCTCGTTCCAGCTTTTGATCAAAGCCGCGTCATGATCATCGAGCGACTCGAACGCAACTCCCCGCTGACGCAGAATGTGGGAGTCTCCAAAGTGTGTGTCGGCTGTGAAGAAGGTGGCCATGCGACTCCCACGGCGCCGGGTGCCTCGAGCGGTCGCCTGCCATTCAAACGCTTCCACTTTGCGGGGGATCGGCACTCCGGCAGAAAAGTCGCGTTGATGAAAACGCTGATATGCACTCCCATCGCTCGGCCTCGCAGCGCGGCGAAGTCCAGCGGGATGCAGCTTTCGCCGACACGGGCCGATACGAATTGCTGGGTGAATTCGCAGCTCGCCGGCCGTTGGGCCAAATTTCCGAACGACTGCAGTGCCTTGGCTGGGTCAAATGGCGGCCCGCGCGAGATGATGTCGAGTACTATGGCTACACGATAGCACTCTTAAAGCCGCCCTTTCTCACGAGACGGTCACTTGGGTAGGCTTGAGCGCCTCCACGAGCGCATCCACCACCACCCGCACCTTCGGCGCAAGGTCCCGCGAGCGCGGCCAAAGCGCGGTGATGGGACCATCCTCCGCGGGGGTTGAAATCGGCACCACTTCAAGCCGCCCGCTGTGGAGATCGTCCGCCGCAAGCCAGGTCGAGAGATAGGCGACGCCAAGCCCTTTCACGGTCGCGTCCCGCAAGGCCTCGCCATGGCTGATGGTGTGGCGCGGTTGGATGATGACCAGCTTGACCGTTCCGTCCGAGCCGCAAACTGCCCATGGCAGCGGGCGGCCATCTTTGGCGAAAGCGAGGCAGTCGTGTTTGACGAGTTCCTCGACGACGGTCGGGCGCCCGCGCCGGTCCAGATAAGCCGGCGCGGCGCAGATGATCGAGCGCTGCGTACCAATGCGCCGCCCAATCAGGCTGGCATGATCTCCGGGATCGCCAAGCCGCACCGCAAGGTCGAACCCTTCCTCGACGAGATCGACCTGGCGGTCAGTGAATGAGATATCGAGATTGAGATCCGGGTTGCCATCCGCGACCTCCGCGAGCACGGGCATAACGCACAACCGGCCAAACGAAATCGGCAGGTTGATCCGCAAGGTTCCTGATACGACGCGCGTTCGCGAGGCCAGCAGCGCCTCCGCTGTGTTCAGTTCCTCGAGGACCTTGAGGCAGCTCTGGTAATAAGCCTGCCCTTCGGCCGTCAGGTTCAGGCTGCGCGTCGTGCGGTCCAGCAACCGGATGCCAAGACGCTCTTCGAGGCGGGCGACACTCTTGCCGGTCGCGGATTTAGACACGCCCATGCGGGCGGCGGCGGCCGTAAAGCTGCCGGTTTCCACCGCATGCACAAAGGCGGAAATGCCTTGAAGATGGGAATGGATGTTCAGGCTCATTAATTGGAGATCAAACGGAGGAAGTGTCCGGAAAATACATCGCAACCCAGTCCATATGATTGTCAATAAGATCCTTGCTTATCACCTGAGGGATCGACCATGAGCGAGACAATGAAGCGATGGCAGTTGCCGTCATTCGGACTGAAGAACTTGGAACTGGGCGAGGCGCCAGTCCCTACGCCGACGAGCAACGAGGTGCTGATCCGGGTTGCGGCGGTCTCGCTCAATTATCGGGACAAGCTGGTGGTCGAAGGCGAGTTACTGCCCGACAGGCCTGCCATGCCGTTCGTTCCCGTTTCGGACATGGCGGGCGAGGTCGTGGCGATCGGCGCGGATGTGTCACGCTTCAAGGCCGGCGACAGGGTCCTCGGAAACTTCTGGACACAATGGATCGACGGCGAGCCGCCACGGGAGATGACTCGGCACGGCCTGTCGCTAGGCGGACCGCTTCCGGGCATGCTGTCCGAATATGTGACGCTTCATGAGGATATTGCTGTGAAGGCACCCGCATCCTTGACGGACGAGGAGGCTGCCACCTTGCCGGTTGCGGCGGTGACGGCATGGTTCGCTCTGATCGAGACAGGTCATCTGAAAGCGAGCGAAACCGTGCTGGTACAGGGCACTGGCGGCGTCGCCCTATTCGGCCTTCAATTCGCCCAAGCTTTCGGAGCCCGCGTGATCGTCACCTCGCGGAGCACGGAAAAGCTTGAACGCGCGAAGGCGCTCGGCGCTTTCGGCGTGATCGACACGCGTGCGAACCCGGACTGGTCCGTTTCTGCGCTGGACCTGACGGACGGGCGCGGTGCCGATCATGTGCTCGAGCTGATCGGCGGCGACAATATCGGTCAGTCGGCAGCTGCACTGGCGAACGGCGGGCGCATCGCCCAGATCGGCTTCATGAAGGGATCGGAGATCGTGGTGTCGGCGGTTCCCATGATGCTGAAGCGGGCCATCATCCAGGGCATTTCAGTCGGCCACAGGAGGGCATTCGAGGACATGAACCGCGCCATCGACGAACGCGGCATCAAGCCGGTGATCGACAGGGTCTACGCTTATGAGGATGTGCGAGCGGCGTTCGATCATCTAGAACGTGGGCCGTTCGGTAAGGTGGTCATTCGGTTCAAGAGTGAAATTGGAAGCTGATTCTCGGCTTCGCCTTGCCGTTGGCGTGCGGTAATCGTCGATGTTTGCGTAGCTGTGTCGCAAAATATCGCGCCCCAGCGCGTAATCGGCGGGGCTGGCGGAGGGAGCGGGATTCGAACCCGCGATACCGTTTCCGGTATACACACTTTCCAGGCGTGCGCCTTCAACCACTCGGCCACCCCTCCAGTCTCTCACATCGTTGCCAGCTTTTGCAGCGGCGGCGATGAGCGAGTGGCGTGCTGTACAAGCCGAGTTCCCCCCGTGCAAGGGACCAGCGTACCGATCCGGTGAGGAAACATGCGATTTTCCGGCTGCCGCCGGGTGCCTGTGTCCCATCGGCACCGGGGCGGTCGCGACTGAGGGCGGAGATTGCGTCACCGCTTGAGGATCACGCTGGCCGAGCGCGATGCGTCGAAGGATGCCACGGACAGGTGCGATACCGCCTGCTCGGGGGATCAGACCCGGTATCACCAGGGATCCTCCCGGATCGGGAACGGCGCGAGCGAGACCGAGTTTTATTGACCTCCACCCTGCCTCGTTAACTCTTCGCTAACCCTGAGCCCGGCAATTCTTGCCGGGTCCACGTGGGACGTGAAGGGTGTCGAGAATGAGCGAGGCGGGCTCCGCCGCGTCGGGTCCGGGGATGAGCGTCTCGCAATTCGCGAGCTTCGCGATCCCGAACCGTACCAACCTGACCGCGCTTTCGAAGCGCACGGACCTGTTCTTCGCCACCGCCGTGATGGGCATCCTCACGGTGCTCATCTTCCCGCTGCCCGCGTTCCTGCTCGACCTGCTGCTCGCCGTCTCGATCATCATCTCGGTGCTGATCATGATGACGGGGCTGTTCATCGACAACCCGCTCGAATTCACCGTCTTCCCGACCCTTCTCCTCGTCGCGACCCTTCTGCGGCTGGCCCTGAACCTCGCTTCGACGCGGCTCATCCTCGGCCATGGCCACGAGGGGACGGCGGCGGCGGGCCACGTCATCGAAGCCTTCGGCAACTTCGTGATGGGCGGCAACTTCGTCATCGGTATCATCGTGTTCGCGATCCTCATCATCGTGAACTTCGTCGTCATCACCAAGGGTTCGGGCCGTATCGCGGAAGTCGCCGCCCGCTTCACCCTCGACGCCATGCCCGGCAAGCAGATGGCGATCGATGCCGACCTCTCGGCCGGCCTCATCGACGAGAAGGTGGCGAAGGCCCGACGCGCCGCGCTGGAGGAAGAATCCTCCTTCTTCGGCGCCATGGATGGTGCCTCGAAATTCGTGCGCGGAGATGCCATCGCCGCGCTGCTCATCACCTTCATCAACGTGATCGGCGGCATCATCATCGGCGTCGCCCAGCAGGGCATGCCCTTCGGCGCGGCCGCGAAGTCCTACACGCTGCTCACCATCGGCGACGGCCTCGCGAGCCAGGTGCCGGCCCTCATCGTCTCGACGGCGGCGGGCATCCTCGTCTCCAAGGCGGGTGTGAAGGGCTCGGCCGACAAGGCGCTGGGCAAGCAGCTCGCCAACTACCCGAAGGCGCTCGGCATGTCGTCGGGCGTGATGGTGCTGCTCTCGTTCCTGCCGGGCATGCCGATGCTGCCCTTCCTCGCCCTCGCGGGGGCCTCGGGCTACGCCGCATGGCACTTCGCCAAGATCGCCCGCGAGGCCCCTCCCCTCGATTCCGATGGTGCGCCGATGGACGCCACCGCGGTGGCCGCCGCCCAGGCCGCCAAGGAGGAGACGGTGACCGATCTCCTCAAGCTCGACGACCTCAAGCTCGAAATGGGCTACGCGCTCCTCGCCCTCGTCAACGGACAGGAGGGCCAGGACCGCCTGACGGACCAGATCAAGGCCCTGCGCCGCCAGCTCGCGGCGGAACTCGGCTTCGTCATGCCCTCGGTCCGCATCCTCGACAACGTCCAGCTCGATTCCAACGCCTACGTGGTGCGGGTGAAGGAGATCGAAGCCGGCACGGGGCAGATCTTCCCCGGCCAGTTCATGGCCATGGACCCGATGGGCGGACAGGTGCAGCTGCCCGGCCAGCACATGCTCGAGCCGACCTTCGGCCTGCCCGCCACGTGGATCGACGCCTCCCTGCGCGATCAGGCGCAGCTCAAGGGCTACACCGTGGTGGATGCGGCGACGGTGGTCTCGACCCATCTCACCGAGATCATCAAGGCGCATGTCTCGGAACTGCTGAATCACGTGGAGGTCCAGAAGCTCCTGAAGGAACTCTCGAAGGACCATGCCGACCTTCTCAAGGAGGTGGTGCCCTCGCAGATCGGCACCACGGGTATCCAGCGCGTGCTGCAGTTCCTGCTGGCCGAGCGGGTCTCGATCCGCGACCTCGGCTCCATCGTCGAGGGCATCGCCGAAGTGGCGGGCCATGTGAAGAATCCGCGCGACATCGTCGAGCATGTCCGTGCCCGCCTCGGCCGTCAGATCTGCGCGCAGTACCAGGGCCATGACGGCATGCTGCCGATCATCACCCTGTCACCGGCCTGGGAGCAGGCCTTCCTCGAATCCATCGCGGGCGAGCGCGACGAGCGCTACCTCGCCATGCAGCCGTCCAAACTCTCGGAATTCGTCAACACGGTGCGCGACCGCTTCGAACAGGCAGCACGCATGGGCGAGATGCCGGTCCTCGTCACCTCGGCTCAGGCCCGGCCTTTCGTGCGTTCCATCATCGAGCGCTTCCGCCGTGAGACGGCGGTGATGAGCCAGGCGGAAATCCACCCGCGCGCCCGGCTGCGGACGGTGGGTTCGGTCTGAGGCCGAGATCCGGATTTACCGTGAGCGTCTGCCTGCCGCCGAGTCCGGAGACAGACCCTCCGGACCGGCCCTGAGGCTATAGCGTCGAACTGGCCGAACCCTTGCTCGGTTCCTGGCGGAACTGCCGCCGGACCCGAAGTGAGATGTGTCTGTGAGCGGGGACCTGTCCGCCCGACCGTATCGCGGCGGACGGGCCTCGAGCCGCTTGGCCTCGGCGCTCGGCTTTCACGTGACGTGGTGTGGAGCCGTTTGAGGGACTGTTTCTTTCGTTCTCGCAGCGCTCCACCTCATCCTGAAGCGCCGCCTTGCGGCCTCGAAGGAGACTTCCGGAGATCGCGCTACGACGACCACCGCAGGTCTCCTTGGAGGCCTTCCCTGCGCTTCGGCACCTCAGGATGAGGTGGTCTGATTGGATGATGGACCTTCGTGAGAGTACCCGCTGAGACATCCGATCGAGCGGAGGCTCAGAGCGGCTTCTTCTCCAGCTTCTTCTTGATCCTGGTCGGATCGAGACCGGGCGCGACGACCGGCGGTGCTGGCACGGCCGAGGCCTGCGGCGCTCTGGCGAGGTCGGCGAGGCGTGAGCGCTCGTAGAGCAGGACGACCACCACCGAAATCAGCGCCGGGATCCAGAAATAGAACACCCGGAACACGATGACGGCCGCGATGATCGCATCCTTCTGTCCGGGATCGGTGATCTGCATCGCCGTGATGAAGACCAATTCGAAGACGCCGAGCCCGCCCGGTGCGTTCGAGACCAAAGCGACGGAGAACGAGGCGAGGAAGATCGCGATGACGGCGATGGGGCCGGGATTCACTGCTTCCGGCAGGGCGAAATATAGGATGCCGGCCGCGCCGAGCAGTTCGAGCGGTGCCGCTAGAAGCTGGCGCCCCATGATCGCCGGGCGCGGATATTCGAGCTTGAACTTGCGGATGTGGAGCGGCGGGAGGCGCAGGATCGACCCGGCGACGTAGAGCGCGACGAAGGCGAGAAGGCCGATGCCGACGATGAGCGCGGTCTTCGGGTCGGTGAGAAAACCGGGCAGGATCCCCTTGAGCCGCGAGAGCAGCTGCGGTTCGATCACCAGGACGACGCCACCGAGCAGGATCGTCCCGAGGAAGAAGGTGAACGAGCACAAAGCCACCAGCACCGCCACCTGGGCGGCCGAGAGGCCCTTGGCCGTGTAGGCTCGGTACCTCACCAGGGCGCCCGAGAAGACCGAGGCGCCGATATTGTGGGAGAGCGCGTAGGTCGTGAACGAGCACACCGCTACGAAGAACCACGAGATTCCGCGCACGCCGAGATGCAGCAGCGCGATCCGGTCGTACCAGGCGAGGGCCGCATAGGCGACGAGGGTCGAGAGCCCCGCCAGGGCCATGCGATGGGGCGGGATGGCGACGATGGCCCCCCATACCGCCGCCATCGATGTGGTCTTCAGCTCTTGGTAGAGAAAGTAGCCGGAGATCGCGATCGCCAGGATGCCGATGAGCGGCCAGGCGAAATCCTTGATTGTCTTCATTGCGAACCGGTCATGCCCCCACAGCCCAGACTACCTGCACGACCGCGCTGAGCATCGCAAGCGAGACGGCCGGCTAAGGCATTCCCCGGACAGATGTCATGTGAACATGACGACTTCGTGCCGCCCGCGCCGACGGATCGCTCAAGCGCGAATGCGGGAGAGGCCGATGCCGTCCATGGCGGCCTGGTCGCGGGCCGCTTCTGCGACGCGTTCGGCCGTGCGCTCGCGATCCTCGAGGATCTCGATCTTCTTGAGCTCCTCGAACGCCTCGCCGAGTTCGGCCTTGGCATCGGTGAGCTGGCTCTCGAGGGCGAGCGCGGATTGGCGCATGTTGTCCCGGCGCGTCGCGGCGGCGCGGGCGTAGGTGGGATAGGCGAAATGGCCGGTATCGGTGATGCCGGCGCGGCCTTCCTCGTAGGCGACCTCGCGGTCGAGTTCGGATGCCATCCGGTTGAAATCGGCCATCATCATCTCGATTTGCGTCACCCGCCGACGCTTCTCGTCGACCTGGAAGCGGCGCAGCCGGATCAACGTGTCACGCGATTTCATATTGAGGGTCCCATTCCACGCCACGCACGAAAGGCCGGTGCTGTCGGCGCCTGAAGCGAATGAGATGACGTTCCGAACGTCACTCAGGCGCTACCGACGATCGCTGCCAACCGTTGATAACCCTCGCCTATCGAGGTTGCTTCTTCCTTACTCTGACCCAGAAAAGCCTCGATACTTGGCATCAACGCCACCGCCTCGTCGACTTCCGCCGACGCGCCGGCCCTGTAGGCACCGAGCCGGATCAGCTCTTCCATGTCGGCATAGGTGGACAGGATGCGCCTCGCGCGTCTCACGGTGGGCAGATGGACGGGATCGCAGGACCGAGGCATCGTCCGGGAGACCGAGCGCAGCACGTTGATGGCGGGGTAGCGTCCCCGCTCGGCGATGCCGCGCTCCATGACGATATGGCCGTCGAGGATGCCGCGCACCGCGTCGGCCACCGGTTCGTTGTGGTCGTCGCCCTCAACCAGCACCGTGAAGAGTCCCGAGATCGCGCCCTGCCCCGTTCCGGGGCCGGCGCGCTCGAGCAGGCGCGGCAACTCGCTGAAGACCGTCGGCGTGTAGCCCTTGGCGGTCGGCGGCTCGCCCGCGGCGAGGCCGATATCGCGTTGGGCCATGGCGAATCGGGTGATCGAATCGATCATGCACAGAACCTGCGCGCCCTGATCGCGAAAATACTCGGCTATGGCCAGGGTGACGTAGGCGGCGTTCCGCCGCATGAGCGCCGGCTCGTCCGACGTCGCCACCACCACCACGGACCGGGCGAGGCCGGCGGGGCCGAGATCGTCCTGCAGGAACTCCTGCACCTCGCGCCCGCGCTCGCCCACGAGGCCGATCACCGCCACGTCCGCCGCCGTGTAGCGCGCCAGCATGGACAGGAGGACGGATTTGCCGACGCCGGAGCCGGCGAAGATGCCCATGCGCTGGCCGGCGCACATGGTGATGAAGGTGTTGATGCAGCGGATGCCCAGATCCAGGGGCGGGCCGACCCTGCGCCGGGCATGGGCCGGTGGCGGGTCCGCGCGCAGGGGGTAGATGGCCGGCCCGGGTGGCAGCGGGCCGAGACCGTCCACGGGTCGACCGAGGGCGTCGATGGTTCGCCCGAGCCAGCCGGCGGACGGGCGAATCGCGCCGGCGGCCTCGTCGCGCACCATCGCCGGACATCCGCGACGGACGCCCTCGAGGGATCCGAACGGCATCGCCAGTGCCCGGTCGCCTTGAAAACCGATGATCTCGCAGGGAACGGCGCCCGTGGCGTTCTCAACCATGATGTCGAGGCGCCCTCCGAGGCGCATGGCGCCCACCGGCCCTGCGACCTCGACCAGCAGCCCCTTGATGGCGACCACGCGACCATAGGTCTCCAGCGTCTCGATTCCGGCCAGGGCGGCCTGGGCCGAGGCCAGATTGAGTGTGGAGGAAACCCGGGGTCGCACGGTCATCTGCGCTTCTCGCAACGTTTCGTTTACCTCCCTCCTTAACACTGCGTATATCGGGCACGAAGCGGTCCGTCGTCATTGGGTGGCGGATGCCTTTCGGTACCGGTCACGATGTGCCGCTTGGGAGTGTCTCTTGAGTTACATGTGACGACAAAGGCAAATCGATCAAGTGCTTAGCGGAATGTTTTGATGTAATGCATCTGCCGGCTCCTCACCTCGCGGGGCCAAATGACCGATCGGCGGCAGCATCATTTCTCAAGACATTCAAATCTGTGCTTGCCACCGAGAATCAGGTTTTGTTAACGATTAACCATTAGCGTTTCACGTCTATGACGAGGGAGCGTCCGCCACGGGCCGGTGGTGGACGAACGGCGGGGGCTTGCCCGAACGCTGAATACGGCCGGCTGGGCTGGGGACCGACGATGCGGGTACTTCTGATCGAAGACGACAGCGCGACCGCGCAGAGCATCGAACTGATGCTCAAGTCGGAGAGCTTCAACACCTACACGACGGATCTCGGCGAGGAAGGAATCGACCTCGGCAAGCTCTACGACTACGATATCATCCTTCTCGACCTGAACCTTCCCGACATGTCGGGCTACGAGGTGCTGCGCAACCTGCGCGTGGCGAAGGTCAAGACGCCGATCCTGATCCTCTCCGGCATGGCCGGCATCGAGGACAAGGTGAAGGGCCTCGGCTTCGGAGCCGATGACTACCTCACCAAACCTTTCCATAAGGATGAGCTGGTCGCTCGCATTCACGCGATCGTCCGCCGCTCGAAGGGCCACGCCCAGTCGGTCATCACCACCGGTGATCTGATCGTGAATCTCGATCAGAAGACCGTCGAGGTGACCGGCAGCCGGGTCCATCTCACCGGCAAAGAATATCAGATGCTGGAGCTTCTCTCGCTGCGGAAGGGCACGACCCTGACGAAGGAGATGTTCCTCAACCACCTCTATGGCGGCATGGACGAGCCTGAGCTGAAGATCATCGACGTCTTCATCTGCAAGCTGCGCAAGAAGCTCGCCAACGCCTCCTCCGGCAAGAACTACATCGAGACCGTCTGGGGACGCGGCTACGTGCTGCGCGAGCCCAACGAAGGCGAAGAGCGCATCGCCGTCTGATCCTCCTCGCTTCGGAACTCGAAAAAGGCCTCGCGGGAGCGGGGCTTTTTTGTTGGGCGATGGCCAAACGAAGCGGGACATCGATCTCTGTGCGACGACACGCGGCGCGAGGACGCCCAGTGGCGTAGTGACCCCAACCCATATGTCAGGGGCGAGTGAGGTGTCAGAGGTGGTGAGGTTCGGCGGACGTATGCGGCTTCGCAGTCCCGTGGACGGACCTCGACGACTCAGGCTCGTCGACAAATGGTATGAGCGGGATTCGCGCAAGCGGGCACTGGTTTGGAGCCAGAGGTCCGGCCCCTCTTGAAAGGGCCAGACGAGAGGCGAGCGTTGTCGCGCCGATACGAATTTGCTCGGACGCTCTCTCCTGCGTCCCGGACCGGCCGGCAACGGCCGGCCGGCGATTACAGCCCGACCACTTTCCGCAGCGGAAGCGGCGGCTGCGTGGTCAGGCCCGGCCGTGCGGCGCTTGGCGCCTGGCCGTAGAGCCCGCGATGCTGCGGGTGCGGTACGAGCCGGTCGGTGAGACCGATGACCGTCTCGGCGGCGCCCAGAAGGACGACGCCGTCCGGGGTCAGGCTGGAACTGAGACGTCCCAAGACGTCGCCCTTCGTCGGCGCGTCGAAATAGATCAGCACGTTGCGGCAATAGATGATGTCGAACGTCCCGAGCGAATCGAATGGATGCAGCAGGTTCAGGGGGCGGAAATCCACCATCTGGCGCAGGCTCGCGGAGATCCGCCATTGCTCGCCCACCTGCTCGAAATGCTTCAGCAGGGATTGCACCGGCAGGCCACGCTGGACCTCGAAATGGCTGTAGAGGCCGGCCTTGGCCTTCTCCAGCACCTCGGTGGACAGGTCGGTGGCAACGATGTCCACCTGCCATCCGGCGAGGCGCGGCGCCGCGTCCTGGATCAGCATGGCCAGGGAATACGGCTCCTGGCCCGTGGAGGACGCCGCGCACCAGATCCGCAGGCGGCGCTGGGCCGCACGGCGGACCAGGGCTTCCGGCAGCAGCACGTCCCGGAACAGGTCGAAGGGGACGCGGTCGCGGAAGAAGAAGGTCTCGTTCGTGGTCATCGCCTCGACCACCGCGCGTTCCAGGCTCTGGTCGCGTGATGCCTTCAGCATGGTGACGAGATCGTGGAGGGTCGCGAGATTGAAGCGGCGGCAAACCGGCGTGAGCCGGCTTTCGATGAGGTAGCGCTTCTCGGCGCTGAGGGCGAGGCCCGAGCGCATCTTGAGGTAGCCGCGCAGGAAGTCGAACTCGAGGTCGGTCATGCGCCATGCCCCGTCAGGAGGTTGCGGAGTGCCGATCCGAGCTCACCGAGCGGCAGGACGGCCTGGGCGAGGCCCGCCTTTGCGACGCTGCCGGGCATGCCCCAGACGGTGCTGGTCGCCTCGTCCTGGGCGAGCACGGGCGCACCGGCATCCGTGAGGGAGCGCGCGCCGTTGGTCCCGTCCGATCCCATTCCGGTGAGGATCACGGCGAGGGCCGCCGCGCCGTAGAGGGCGGCAGCATCGTGGAACAGCACGTCCACCGCGGGCCGGCAGAAATTCACGACCGGTCCGTCGTCGAGCCGGATCGAGAGGTCGTTCCGGCTTCCCTGCAGGCCCATATGGCGGCCCCCCGGCGCCACGTAGATGCGGCCCGGCTGGATACGCTCGTCGGGCTTCCCTTCCGCGGCCGGCAGGCCGACTCTGGCACCGAGATGTTCGGCGAAGACTGCCGTGAAGACCGGGGGCATGTGCTGGACGATCAGCACCGGGAACTGGCGCAGGGTGGCGCTGCCGATCTTCTCCAGTACTTCGCCGACCGCGCGCGGGCCGCCCGTGGAGGAACCGATGAGGAGGCAGCGCGGCGGGATCCCGGTGCGGGCCTTCGGGCGTAGGACGAACGGCGTCGCCGGTCGTTGAGCCGGCGCCGGGGCGATGTGGACCGCTCCCACCGCAGCCGGAGCCGCATGCGGTCGTCGCCGGGCACGGGCGGCTCCGAACACGCGGACTCGCTCGATCAGTTCGACGCGGAACGTGTCCGAGGTGGTGACGCCGCGATTGCTCTCCGGCTTCGCGAGGTAGTCGACGGCGCCGAGGGCGAGACATCGCAGGGAGATGTCGGCGTTGCGCGTCGTCAGCGTCGACATCATGACGACCTGGACGCCCGGGCTCTTGGCGAGAATCAGAGGCAGGGCCTGCGTCCCGTCGAGTTCCGGCATGTCGATGTCGAGGAGCACCACGTCGGGATCGGTGCGCGCCATGGAGTCCAGTGCGATCCGGCCGTTGGAGGCGGTCGCCACCACCTCGAATCCCGCCTCGCCGATCCATCGGGCGACGAGGCCGCGAACGACAGCCGAATCGTCGGCGATCATGACGCGCACACGAGCGGCGTTGTTCGCGGTGCCTCCCGCGGAGGGAGCGAAGACTGGAACGGAGGCGGCAGCGGCCATGGAACTCTACGCTTCGTCGTGATGACGGGGATGATTCAGCGACGATCCTGCGAGACCAGAGACCCACGCCGCCTTCCGTGTCAGGCGGCGTCGGCCTCCTGGCCGAAACCCACCTGTTCGAGCTTGGCCGTGACGATGTCGCGGTCGAAGGGCTTCATGATGTACTCGTCGGCGCCGGCATGCAGGGCCCTGGCGATGGCGCCGACGTCGTTCTCCGTGGTGCAGAACAAAACCTTCGGCACCATCCCGCCGGGGGTCTGGCGCAGGGCACGGAGGAACTCGTAGCCGTCCATGGTCGGCATGTTCCAGTCGAGCAGGATCACGTCGGGCATCGCTTCGATGCAGGCCGTGAGGGCCTTGGCGCCGTCCTCGGCTTCACCGACCTTGAAATTCATGGTCTCGAGGATGCGCCGCGCGACCTTCCGGATGACGGCGGAATCGTCGACGACGAGACAGTTTTTCATGGGGCTGTCCTCGATCTCGAAGGTCAGGCGGCGCCAGCGATGTCGCGCTGCGTTCCGAAGGCGAGAAGCGCATCGACATCGAGGATGACGAGGAGCCGGCCATCGAGGCGGTGCACACCGAGGGAGAGATTCCGCCAGCGGGAATCGAGGTTGATCGGCACCGGCTCGTGCGTGTCGCCTCCCAGCTTCAGCACCTCGCCGACACCGTCGACCACGAGGGCGAAGGTTTCTCCGCCCTGCTCGAGCCCGATCGCCATCTTCTGGCTATCGTCGGCACGATCCGGGAGACCGAGACGGCGGCGCAGGCAAAGGGCCGTGACCACGCGTCCGCGCAGGTTGAGAAGACCGACGATCTCCGGCGGAGCCAGCGGTACGGGCGTCACCCCGGCGGGGATGAAGACGTCGTGAACCCGGTCGATGGCGAGGCCGAACATGGTGTCGGCGACGAAGACCGTGATGAAGTCGGTGATGGCGCCGTTCTCGACGCCCTTGTTGCTGTTGGCGGCCTGCATCATGGCTCAGATTGTCCGATCTCGTTCGAGGGCCAAGTTCAGGCGGCTTTGGGAAGGCTGACGATGTCGACTTCGCCGAGGGCCGAAATCAGCCCGCTGCGGTCGAACTTCGCCACCAGATCGAGGATCGAGAGGGAGCGAGCCCGTTCGATGGCGTCGACGCCGACAGTGCCGGAGAGGCCGATGACCGGTAGCTGGGAGAGACGCTCGTCACCCTTCCGCATGGCGGCGACGAGGTCGAAGCCGTTTCGGCCCGGCATTTCCAGGTCGCACACCACCACGTCGATACGACCGTTGGCCATCAGCGTGGTGAGGGCGGCTTCCGCGCTTCCGGCGGTGATCACGTTGTAGCCGGCGGCCTTCAGGACCGGGCTGAGCATGTCGCGGAAGAAGGCCGAATCGTCCACGAGAAGCAGCGTCGCATTGCGCTTCTCGGGCTTGTGCGCGCCCCGGGCCCAGTCGTCATAGGCCAGCGGAAGGAAGTGGGCGATGTTGATGATCTCGGTGGCGCGGCCGCGCAGGACCGCCGAACCGATGAGGTCCGAACGCTCGGCTGCGATCTCCACGTCGAGACGCTCCTCGACGATGTCGATGATCTCGTCGACCACGAGGCCCATGGCCCGTTCGCCGTCCGAGAATACCACCAGGGCCTGTGTCCCCTCGCTCCTGATCTCGATCGACTGATCGGCCGGGACCAGCGGCATGAGCCGGCCACGGTACTGGATCAGCGGGCGTCCGCCGACCCACTCGATCTTGCTCGCCTCGATTTCCTCGAGCCGTGTCACGAGCGAGAGCGGCACCGCCTTGAAGCTGCCTCCGCCGCCCTTGAACACCAGCAGCGTCGCCTTGGCGTCGGCGGCATCGGTCTCCTCCGGCTCGGCATCAACCGGGATGGCGCCCGTCTGCGTGCCCTGGCTGACCTGACGGGCGATACCGTTGGGATCGACGATCAGGACCACCGCGCCATCGCCGAGAATGGTGTTGCCGGCGAAGAGCGGCAGGTGGCGCAGCTTGGACGACATCGGCTTCACGACGATCTCTTCCGTGTGGAAGACTTCGTCCACCAGGATGCCGAAGCGCTGGCGACCGACCTGTGCGACCACCACGAAACCGGAATCGATGCTCTCGGCATTCTCCTTCTGACCCAGCACCCCGGTGAGGGTCACGATCGGCAGAAGGCGCTCGCGCAGGCGCAGCACCGGCGAGCCGTTGATGCGCTCCACCTTCTGGGCGGTGGCCTTGTCGACGCGCACGAGTTCCAGCACGGCCACCTGCGGCACGGCGTAGCGAAGGTCGCCGGCCTTGACGATGAGGGCGGCGATGATCGCCAGGGTCAGCGGGATCTTGATGGTGAAGGTGGTGCCGCGGCCGAGCTGCGTGTTGATGTCGATGACACCGCCGATCAGCTCGATATTGGTCTTCACCACATCCATGCCGACGCCGCGGCCGGAGACGGAAGTGACCGCCTTCGCGGTGGAGAAGCCGGGATGGAAGATGAACTTCGCCACCTGGGCGTCGGTCATCTTGTCGATGTCGCTCTGGCTCGCGACGTTGCGCTCCACGGCCTTGCGGCGGATGGCGGCGAGATCGAGGCCCTTGCCGTCATCGGCGATCTCGATCGTGATCGTGCCACCCTCGTGATAGGCGGCCAGACGGATCGTGCCGCGGGCAGGCTTGCCCGCCGCCTTCCGGTCGGCGGTGGATTCGATGCCGTGATCGGCCGAATTGCGCACCATGTGGGTGAGCGGGTCCTTGATGACCTCGAGCACCTGACGGTCGAGCTCGGTCTCGGCGCCGCTCATGATGAGCTCGATCTGCTTGCCGAGTTCCGACGAGAGGTCGCGAACCACGCGGGGCAGCTTCTGCCAGGCGTTGCCGATCGGCTGCATGCGCGTCTTCATGACGCCTTCCTGCAGCTCGGCCGTCACGTGGCTGAGGCGCTGCAGGGGGACCTTGTAGGTCGAGTCGTCGTGGCGGCGGGCGATCTCGAGGAGCTGGTTGCGGGTCAGCACCAGCTCGGACACCATCGTCATGAGGTGTTCGAGCGTGTCGACGTTGACGCGGATGCTCTGAACCTTCGAGGCTCCGCCCTCGGATTCTCCGGAGGGAGCGTCCGACCCGTTCTTCCGGTTGGCGCCCTTGGAGGACGAATCCTCGGCGAGCGACGCAGGTTCGAACTCGGGAGCTGTGAATTCCGGCTGCTTCGGTTCGGCCATGGCGACGGGTGCCGGCTCCAGGGGGAGCGGCTCCGACAGGTCGGGACCTTCGGCTTCGAGGAAGGCGCGCTCAAGATCGTCGAGGGAGACTTCGCCGGGCTTCAGCTCACGAACGACGGGGTCGGGGAGTTTCGTTTCGACCACCGGGGCCGGCGCTACGAACGGGGCGGCCGACATCGCATCGAGGGCGTTGATCAGGTCGTCGTCGTTGCCGGTCGGCTCGGTGCCGGTGATTTCGAGATCGCCGAGGATCTGCTTGAGCCTGTCCAGCGTCACGAGGATGAGACTGACGGCGGGGCTGCTCACCGGCATGCCGTCGCGGAACTGGCCCATCAGCGTCTCGGCCGCATGCGCCAGCGCTTCGAGGCGCGGCAGGCCGAGGAAGCCGCACGTCCCCTTGATCGTGTGGACGAGGCGGAAAATGTTTCGGAGGATCGTCTGGTTGTTGGGATCCTGCTCGAAGCGGACGAGCTCGGCGTCCACGGTATCGAGATGCTCTGCGCTCTCGGTCAGAAACTCACGCAGCAAGTCATCCATTAGAGGCACTCGGTCCAGACGCGCACTAGGTTTGTGCGAGTTCCACCTTGAGGCCGACAGGTTAGTGAAGAGTTTCGAGAGAGAGACAAATTCACAGGTCGCGGCAGGATTTGATCCAGCCTGCCGCGACGGTCGTTCCGGCGATCAGGCGAGCGACGTCTCGGGCGGCTCGCTGTCGGAGGGGCGCGTATCCTCCAGGGGGCGCCCGGCGGGTGCCGCAGCCGGTGCGACGGTGGCGGCCACCGGCTCGGCGCGGATCGTCACTTCGTCGCCCTCGATTCCGAAGCGGACGTTCATCGCGGCCGCGCGGGCCACGAGCCCAGCATAGAACGGCAGGATGCTGTGGGCGTCCACCGCGCCGTTCTCCGGCGTTCCCGCGATCAGATCCTCCACATGGGCGGGGATTCGGGCGTGCGACCCCTTCGATGTGATGACGATGGAGGGGGCCTCTCCGTCGCCGCTGACGACCACGTCGATCCGGCCGCCACGGGGAATGGTGGTGGTGGCGATCATCACGAGGTTAAGGAGGAGCTTGACCTTGTTCTTCGGATAGAGCGCCTGCGGTGCGCTCCAGGCCAGTTGGGTCTTCTCGTCGCCGAACATCCCGCGCGAGACTTTCTCGGCATCGGCCAGGTCGATCGACGCGCCCGCGGATCCGGCGGCGCCGAACGCGATGCGGGCGAATTGCAGCCGTGCCGAGGCCTGCTTCGCGCTCTTGCCGATCAGTTCGAGGGCGAATTCCCGCATCGAGGTGTCGCTCTCGTCTTCTAGGACTTCGAGCCCGTTCACGATGGCGCCGACCGGGCTGATGACGTCGTGGCAGACGCGCGAGCAAAGCAGCGCGGAGAGATCGAGGGAATCGAGATCGACGGGGGTCATCGTGCTCTCCGCACAGGGCAATGAAGGGGCCGCGGATGCGGCCGGTCCGTCGGCTTCGAGAGATGAAACCAACCGAGGGCGGCACCGATAGACGGCACAGGATGCTTTGAAAAGCGACGCGAGGAGTGCGTAGTCCGCTTCGGAGCCGACTCTAGAGTCGACAAGGCGCGGCTCGCAAGGCAAGACTTTCCTATGCCCCTCGATCCGCGGATGCGCGACAGCATCGCGACGACATTGACCGACATCGCCTGCGAAGCCGGCGACATCCTCCGACGACATCATGGTGGCGACTGCGCGCACGTGATCAAGCCGGACGGGACTCCGTCGAGCGTCGCCGACATCGCATCCGAAAAGCTGATCTTCGATGCCCTGAGGCAGCGCTACCCGACGATCCCCATCGTCTCCGAGGAATCCACTCACGACCTGCCGCCGGCCGACTTGTTCTTTCTGGTCGACCCTCTGGACGGCACGCGCGATTTTCTGGCCGGAAACCCGGATTACAGCGTCAATATCTGCCTGATCGAAGGGAACAGGCCGGTCGCATCGGCCGTGGCGGGTCCGGGCATCGGCCGCGTTTGGGGGGCCGGCGCCACGGCCTTCGAGGCGGTGATCCATCGCGGGCGACCGACGACGCGGAATGCGATCCGGGTCAGGAAGGTGCCGGAGGACGGACTCGTCGCCCTGGTCAGCCGGCGCCACGGCGATACCGAGACGGAGGCCTGCCTCGCGGGACTTCCCATCGGCCAGAGGCGCGGCGTCGCATCGGCCCTGAAATTCTGCCTCATCGCGTCCGGCGAGGCCGACATCTATGTGCGCTGCGGCCCGACCATGGAATGGGACACCGCCGCCGGAGACCATGTGCTGACCACCGCCGGCGGCTGCGTCATCGTGTCGTCGGGGCGTGAGATCACCTATGGCCATTACGGCATTTTCTACCGTAACGGCCCTTTCGCGGCCCTCGGAGATCCGAGCTATACGGGCCGCCTCGGCCTGCCCGATCGCGGGCCGAGCCTGAACACGGTCCGCCAGGGATCTGCCGCGCAGACAACGCCTCGGGTGTGAGAAAGCCTTCTCAGGGTGGCGCGCCATCCTCGGTGAGCTTGCGCAGGGCCGGCCATTTCTCTTCCGCCGCCGCGACGATGGCCGGTGACGCGACGACCCTCGAACGGTGTTCCCGATTTCGGAACAGGTAGAGACCCTCCCCCGCCGGACCGGCCAGGATCGCGAAGATCTGCGGGTCCGTGTCCACGATCCGGCCATCGAGCACCCCGATCGGATCGTAGCCGGACAGACGCGGCGCATAGGCGGAGGGCGCATCGCGGAAGGCCGCCAGGTTTCCCGGGCGCGAGAAACGCCAGGTCCGACCTTTCCAATCCCATTCGAAGGCCGGTTTGCCCGGTACCGGCTGTCCCTCGGGATCGAGGAAATAGCTGACCGCGTCGAACCCATCGAGGGCGATGAGTCCTGGCCGCGCGAAGGAGGCACGAGGTGCGACGAGGCACGATGCCAGTGCGATTCCTGCAAGGTTACGGCGCGTTAACCCTATCATGCGGTACTTCATGCTCTAATCGGCGCTACGCGGGCTCGTGCCTCCGCTTGTCCCGGCTCGGACAAATCCGGCCAGGAGAATGTCGGCGAACGGGACGGATGTCGAACCTTGTGATGGGCGAACATGGTGCTCCGGATGACAGATCCTTCGAACCCCCTCGCCGCATCGGGCGAGCCCTCGCCGCTGACAGCCCGGCGCCGCGCTCTCATCCTCGGTGCAGCCGCGGTCGCCCTGCTCATCGCGGCGCCCGTAGCTCCGGCCCTGGCCTTCGACGAGCCGCCCCCCGGACGGTTCCGGCCCGCCGAGATCGTGGATAACGGGCATAAGTTCTTCGGCTCGATGTCGCGGGGTCTCGCCCTCACCGTGGAAGAGGCGACCCGGCGCTGGGGCGAGCCCAACGGCTACATCCTCGGGCAGGAAGCGTCCGGCGCCATCGTCGGCGGCGTCCGCTACGGCGAAGGCACACTCTATACACGCAATGCCGGGCAGCGCCGGATCTACTGGCAGGGTCCGTCCATCGGGTTCGACCTCGGCGGCGACGGCGATCGCACGATGATGCTTCTCTACAACATGCCCTCGGTCTCCGGCCTCTACCGGCGTTTTGCCGGGGTCGACGGCTCCGCCTATTTCATCGGCGGGTTCGGGATGACCGCCGTGACGAATGACGGAATGGTGGTGGTGCCGATCAGGACCGGCGTCGGTGCGCGCCTGGGGATCAATGTCGGCTATCTGAAATTCACGTCGAAGCCGACCTGGAACCCCTTCTGATCCGACCCGACTCGTGGGCCTCGGCCGGCGGCGGTTCGTCTCTAACCCGTCAAAGGATTGGTCTCGCCTGGGGGAAATGGTCTAAAGACATGCGCGTCGCGGTTTTTCCGACCGCGCCAGGGGCTAGGAAGAGCATTCCCGCGTGATCGAAACCGTGATGATCTTCGCGCTCGGCTTCCTCGCGGCGAGCCTGTGCGCCCTCATGGTCCTGCCGGCCGTCAACGCCCGGGCGACCCGCCTGGCCAAGCGCCGGCTCGAAGGCCTCGTTCCCCTTTCTGCCTCCGAAATCGCCGCCGAGAAGGATTATCTGCGCGCGCGGTTCGCCGTCACCCAGCGCCGCCTCGAGCGGAAGGTGGAAGCGGCGCGCGCCAGCCGCCATGCGGATATGGCGGCCATCGGCGCGCGGACCCTTGAGATCGCCGCCCTGTCGCGGAACGTGGAGGAGCGGGATGCCGCCCTGGCATCGACGCGGGCGAACCTGGACGGAGTCGAGCGCGACCTCGCCACCGCCCGCGCGGAGGGAACCCTCAGCCTCGCCACGCTCGAAGTTCTCGAGAACGCCCATCGCGATCTCCTCGACGATCTCCACGCCCTGCGCGAGGCGCGAGCGGCGCAGGCTGACGCGCCAGCCGACGACGAGGCGGGGCAGGACCTACAGGAGCGCTACTCGGCGCTCCTCGCCGAATGTGAGGCCCTGCGCACGGCAAAGGCGTCTCCCGACGCTGAGATCGCCGCCCTTCGCCAGCGCATCGTCGAGGTGGCGGATTCGCTGCTGCGACAGAACCGGCTTCCGTCCGTCGATGTTTTCGCCATGCCGGGCTCGCAGGCCGGTTCGATTCCGGTGAAACAGACCGAACCCGTCTGATTTACCCGCGGGTGGAGAGAGGGCCGTTGCAGGCGGCCGGAGGAGTGGCGTAGAAGCCGCGTCTTCATGGGATGACCACCGGCGTGCCTTGTTTCGACCATGCAAAGGCATCATCGGGTTCGTTACATCCTCACTGTCTGAGACGGATCGCGTTCCCTATGACTTCCAAGATGACTTCGCTTGCCCTCGCACTCGTGACAGTGTCCGTGTTCTCGTCGGCGGCGGCCTTCGCCCAAGCCGCTCCCCAGACGAAGCGGGGCAACGAGACGCTCAAGAAGTATTGCACCGGCGATTACCTCACCTATTGCGGCAACCTCTCTCCCGACGATCCGGCGGTGGACAAGTGCTTCCAGACCAACTGGACCAAGCTGTCCGAGAATTGCCGCCGCGCTATCGACGCCTACGAGAAGACGGGCGGCAAGAAGGGCTGATCCCCTTCATTGAGGCCCCGGTGCCTCAGGCAGCACAAAGCGTGGCCGTTGCGCTCGCATCAGCGGGACGCAACGGCTATGATGCCGACGCCCGAGGCTCCGGACCCACGTTGATGTTGTTTCGTTCCCGACTGACGTTGCTCCTCGTTCTGGGCTGCGTGTCCCTGGCCGGCTCCGGCTGCGGCCGACGCGGTGCCCTGCAGGCCCCCGATACGCGGGCACCGGTGCAATCCTCCGGAGTCGGGCTCGGATCGTCCCCGGTGGCGGATTCCACCGCCGTGGCCGACGGCGACGATCTCGACCCCTCGGCGATTTCCGGCACGCCTCAGGCGATCAAGGAAGCGCCCGTGCAGACATCGAAGGGCGTCAAGCGCGGCTACACCATTCCCAAACAGCCCTTCATCCTCGATCCGCTGCTGTAGAGGATCGCCGGCGGGCCGACCGCCGCGCTCTCCTTTTCAAATCCGCGTTTCAGGATCCGCGTCCCAAGGCCCGTCGATGCACCATTTCCATTATCGCGACGGCCTGCTGGCGGCCGAGGATGTCGATCTGACCGGCCTGGCCGCGGAGGTCGGTACCCCGTTCTACTGCTACTCCACCGCGACGCTCGAGCGGCATTACCGCGTCTTCGCCGAGGCCTTCGCCGGGGACGACGCCCTCGTCTGCTACGCGATGAAGGCGAATTCGAACCAGGCGGTGCTCACCACGCTGGCGCGTCTCGGCGCGGGGATGGACATCGTCTCCGAGGGCGAGTTGCGCCGCGCCCTTGCCGCCGGCGTCGATCCGCAGCGGATCGTGTTCTCCGGCGTGGGCAAGACCCGCGAGGAGATGGCGGCGGCGCTGCATGCCGGCATCTACTGCTTCAACGTGGAGAGCGAGCCCGAGCTCGAAACCCTGTCCGAGGTGGCCTCTTCTCTTGGCGCGACCGCTCCGGTCTCCGTCCGGGTCAACCCGGACGTGGATGCCGGAACCCACGCCAAGATCTCCACCGGAAAATCCGAGAACAAGTTCGGCATCCCCATCGGGCGCGCGGCCGATGTCTATGCCCGCGCGGCGTCGCTGCCGGGGATCGCGGTGTCCGGCGTCGACATGCATATCGGCAGTCAGATCACCGATCTCGCGCCCTTCGCCCATGCGGCCGGGCTGTTGGCGGAACTGGCGCGCAGCCTGATGGCGCAGGGTCACCCCCTGCATCACATCGACTTCGGCGGTGGCCTCGGCATTCCCTATCGCGAGGACAACGCCCCTCCCCCGGAGCCCGCCGCCCTGGCGGAGATCCTGCGCCCTCACTATCGGTCCCTCGGCCTGCGCCCTGTCTTCGAGATCGGCCGCATGATCGCCGGCAATGCCGGCATCCTGGTCACCCGCGTCCTCTACGTGAAGCGCACGGAGGGCCGGACCTTCGTCATCGTCGACGCGGCGATGAACGACCTCATCCGCCCGACGCTCTACGAGGCCTACCACGCCCTCCGTCCGGTCATCGAGCCCGGTGCCGACGCCCCACGCCTCGTCGCCGATGTGGTCGGACCGGTCTGCGAGAGCGGCGATTACATCGCGCTGGGCCGCGACATTCCCGATGTCGCACCGGGCGACCTCGTCGCCGTGATGACGGCGGGCGCCTACGGGGCTGTCCAGGCCGGAACCTACAATACGCGCCGCCTCGTGGCCGAGGTTCTGGTGAGCGGCGACCGTGCGGCCATCGTCCGGCCGCGCCAGACCTACGACGACCTCATCGGCCTCGACCGCGTGCCCGACTGGCTGCGGTCGGAATAGCCGCGCGCCCGCGATGCGGGTGGGCCGATTTGACCCGATCGCCGTGCGCCGCCACCATGCTAGGCTGACAGCGCGGGATGCGGCGAGCACTCACCGCCTCGGGAGCCCAGCAGAATGGACGAGGCCGACGCGACGACCTCCGGTGCGAGCCAGATGACGACCCCGAAGCCGCCGGCCGCGCGAAGCCGGCTCGATCGGCTCGTGTCGCGATCGCAGGCCGCCGGGCTGTGGGAGCGGGCATGGCCCCTGCTCTGGCGGGGGCTCGCCGTGATCCTCGCCTTCCTGGCGGTCTCATGGCTGGGGCTCTGGCTCGATCTGCCACCGATCTGGCGGATCTCGGGGCTTTCCGCTTTCGCCGTCGCACTCCTCGCCGCGCTGGTTCCCTTGATCCGGCTTTCCCGCCCGAGCCGCCGGGATGCCCTCGCGCGGCTCGACCGCGATGCCGCTGCGGGCAATTCCAGCCTGTCCCACAATCCCGCTTCCGCCATCGAGGATACGCTCGCCGTCGGGACGACAGATCCGGCGACACAGGCTCTCTGGGCCCTGCACCAGCGCCGTGCGGCCGAGGCGGTGGCACGATTGAACGTCGGCCTACCGCGTCCGGGTATGCCGCGCCGAGACCCCTTCGCCCTGCGTGCGGGGCTCGTCGTGGCGGCGGTCGCCAGCCTGTTCGTCGCCGGCCCGGAATGGCGCCAGCGCATCGGCAGCGCCTTCGACTGGCACGAGGCCGCCGGCCCTGCACCGAGCTTTCGGGTGGATGCCTGGATCGATCCGCCGCTCTACACCCGGCTTCCGCCCCTCGTCGTCACCATGAACGGCACCGAGCAGCGCCTGCGCGCACCGGTGAACGCGACGCTGATCGTCCGGATCGCCGGCCAGGGCGATGTCGTGCTGACCCCGAATGCCGGTTTCAAGCCAATGCCTGGCAAGGAAGCGCGTCCGGACCTCCGTGAGGACCGCTTCCAGCTCGTCGGTGGCACCGCCGATCTCGTCATCGCCGCGGGCTCGGCGCCCACGCAGCATCTCATCGTCGAGACCATCCCCGATCTCGCCCCGGAAGTCAGGCGTATCGGCGGCCTGGAGGTGAATGCACGCGGTACCTTCAACCTGACCTACCGAGCCAAGGACGATTACGGCATTGGCTCGGCCGACGGGATCATCGAGCCCCTGGCCGGCGCGCGCTCCCTGGTTCCGGTGCCGAAGATGCCACTCGCCCTGCCTTCCGATGTGAGCGGGGACACCGACACGAAGACGCTGGTGGATCTGACCGACAACCCATGGTCCGGCGCGCGTGTCCGCCTCACCCTCGTGGTCAAGGACGAGGCCGGCCAGGAGGGGCGGACCGAGACGGCGGAGATCACGTTGCCGGCGCGGCCGTTCCGCGAGCCTCTGGCGCGCGCCTTGGCAGAAGAGCGCCGACGCCTCGTCACCGCTCCCGACGAAAGTCGGCGCCGGGTGCAGACCGCCCTCGACGCGCTGATGATCGCGCCGGACCAGTTCACACCGCAGCCGTCGATCTTCCTCGGGCTGCGCACCGCATCCCGCCGGCTCAAAGCTGCGCGGACCGACGAAGCCCTCGTCGAGGTCGCCGACCTGTTGTGGGAGATGGCGCTCAAGATCGAGGACGGCGATCTGTCCGACGCGGAGAAGAGCCTGCGCGCCGCACAGGACAAGCTGAAGGACGCCATCGAGCGCAACGCGCCGGACGAGGAGATCAAGAAGCTGACGGAGGACCTGAAACAGGCCCTCGACAAGTTCATGAAGCAGATGGCCGAGCGCCAGCAGAAGCAGCCTCAGCAGCAGGGCGAGAAGGGCAAGTCGCAGCAGAACGCCAAGACCGTCACTCCGGACGATCTGAACAAGATGCTGAAGGACATGGAAGAGGCGATGAAGCGCGGCGACACCGCCGAGGCGCAACGCCTGCTCGAAGAGCTTCGCAGCATCCTCGAAAATCTTCAGACAGCCGAGCCGGGAGCTAAATCCGACCCGAATGGCCGTGAGATGAGCAAGCAGGCCGAGGAACTCGACAAGATGTCCCGCGAGCAGCAGGCGCTCCGCGACGAGACTTTCAAGGACGGCCAGAACAAGCGCGGCCAGCAGCCCGGGCAGAAGCAGGGCCAGAAGCCCCAGCGCGGCCAGCAGGGGCAGCAGCAGAATGGCGATCAGGGCCAGCAGGGCGGAGAGCAAGGGCAGCAAGGCCAAAAGGGTCAGAAGGGCCAGAAAGGCGAGCAGGGCCAGGGCGGCGCCGGCGAACGCCAGCAGGCCCTGCGCCAGCGGCTCGAGGATCTGCAGAAGCGGATGAAGGAGCTCGGGATGCAGGGCGAGGAAGGCCTCGCCGACGCCGAGGAGGCGATGCGCGACGCCGAAGGCGCCCTCGGCGAGGGCAAGGAAGGCGATGCCGTCGACGCTCAGGGCCGCGCCCTCGATGGCCTCAAGCGCGGGGCCGACGGGATGCAGAAGCAGATGGAGGAGATGGCCCAGGGCGAGGGTGAAGGCGAGGGCGAGCAGGAGGGCGGCGAGAACCCCAGTCAGCAGGGGCAGGCCGGCAATCGCGACGACGATCCGCTCGGCCGTCCCACGAAGGGCCGCGACCTCTCCGACGGACGTGGCAAGGTTCCGACCGCCGACGAATCCGCGGTCCAGCGCACGCGCCGGATCATGGAGGAGTTGCGCCGCAAGCTCGGCGATCCGAGCCGGCCGAGAGAAGAGCTCGACTATTTCGAGCGACTGCTCCGGCGAAACTGAGGAGCGCATCCGTTCATCGGGTGCGATGCCCTGCCCTATGGGCTAGGGTAGCATCGGAGCCATATGGGCTTCGTCCCCGCGTTCCGAGCCCGAGCCGTCATGTCCTCCAACTCCCTCGTCCTCGTCGCCTGTCTCGCCGTGGCCGTCGTGCTGTTGCTCGGCCTCGTCAACATGATGCGCGGCGGCAGCGCCAACACGTCCCAACGCCTCATGCGTCTGCGCGTATTGCTGCAGTTTGTGGCGATCGTCTTCATCATGGGCGTGGTGTGGTGGCGCTCCGCCTGAGCCACGATCACATCTCGGTGAGTGTGGCGGACGGGCCTCACACGCGATCTAACACGATGACGAGGCGGGATTACTGAGCCGTCGGACTGCCGCCAGCGTATTTCCGCGTGGTAGGAAGGTTCCGTTCACTTTGGATCCGTCATCGATGCAAGCCATCTGCTCTCGCCTGGTCGCCGGCATTCTCGCCCTGCCTGTCGTGTGTTCCGCCCAGGCCGCCGATCTCGGATCGCCGCCTCCCGCCGCGGCCTACGTCACGCCTGTCCAGCCGCTGAGCATCGTCTCCGAGGTGCGTATCGGCGGGGCCGTCCAGGATCCCGGCAGCGCCGAGAAGAACACCAACGCCATCAACGGCGAGATCCTGTTCTACAAGCCAATCGTGAGCCTCGACCCGTTCTGGCAGGCCTTCGTGGCGCGCCCGACCGTGGGTGGCAGCTACAACTTCGATGGCCGCACCAGCTACGCCTATATCGGCCTGACCTGGACGGTGGACCTCTTCCCGCAGACCCTGAACAACCGGGTCTTCCTCGAAGGATTCTTCGGCGCGGGCGCGCATAACGGCTATACCGGCCTGAAAGCCAACGCACCGGCCGGCTTCAACTCCCTCGGTTGTAATCCGCTGTTCCGCGAAGCCGCGGCGCTCGGCTATCGTCTGACCGAGCATTGGAGCATCATGGCCACCGTCGAGCACATGTCGAATGCCGGCCTGTGCCACGAGAATCGCGGCCTGACGAATTTCGGCGGCAAGATCGGTTACACGTTCTAAGCCCGACGCCTGGATCTGAGATCGGATAACCCTTGGTCACCCTGAACCGCATCTACACGCGAACCGGCGACAAGGGCTCCACGGCGCTCGCCAATGGCGAACGTCGCTCCAAGGCGGATCTGCGGGTCGAGGCCTACGGGACGGTCGACGAGACCAATGCCTGCATCGGCCTCGTCCGGCTCCATGCCGATATCGTCCTCGACGCCATGCTCGGCCGCATCCAGAACGACCTGTTCGATCTCGGTGCCGATCTCGCCACCCCGGAAAGCGACGAGCCGCCGGCTTACGAGCCCCTGCGTATCGTCGCGAGCCAGGTGAAGCGCATCGAGGCGGATATCGACCTGCTCAACGCCGAGCTGTCGCCGCTGAAATCCTTCGTGCTCCCCGGCGGTTCGGCAGCCTCCGCCGCGCTCCATCTCGCCCGCACGATCTGCCGCCGGGCCGAGCGCCTGACGGTGGCCCTCGCTGCCGTGGAAGGCGAGCGCGTCTCGCCGGAGGCGCTGCAATACCTGAACCGCCTGTCGGACTTCCTCTTCGTGGCGAGCCGCACGGCAAATGCCAATGGAGCCGACGACGTGCTCTGGGTTCCGGGCAAGAACCGCTGAAGCGGGATATCTGGTAGACCGCATACAAGCGAACGTGGATTACGATTCGCATGTGTTCGACGCGGGGCTAGACTGTCGCACGCGTTGACAAGTCTGAAATCCCCCCGTTACGGTCCGCCGCTTCATTCCAAGAGGGTGCCCGGACCTTCGACCACGTCGAAGGCCCCTCGCGCGCTGCGCCGGCCCTTGCCAAGAAAATCATTGGAGGATTGTGACCGCCATGAAGGTTCTGGTGCCCGTCAAGCGGGTCGTCGACTACAACGTCAAGATCCGCGTCAAGGCCGATGGTTCGGGTGTCGAACTCGCCAACGTCAAGATGTCGATGAACCCCTTCGACGAGATCGCCGTCGAAGAGGCGATCCGTCTCAAGGAAAAGGGCAAGGCGACCGAGATCGTCGCCGTGTCCATTGGACCGCAACAGGCGCAGGAGACGTTGCGCACGGCTCTGGCCATGGGTGCCGACCGGGCGATCCTGGTGAAGACCGACGGGCTCGTGGAGCCGCTGGCGGTGGCCAAGATCCTGAAGGCAATCGTCGAGAAGGAGGCCCCCGGCCTCGTCATCCTCGGCAAGCAGGCCATCGACGACGATTCCAACCAGACCGGACAGATGCTGGCCGCCCTGCTCGACTGGCCACAGGGCACCTTCGCCTTCAAGCTCGAATTCGGCGAGGGTTTGATCGACGTCACCCGTGAGGTCGATGGCGGCCTGCAGACCGTCACCCTCGCCCTGCCGGCGATCGTGACTACGGATCTGCGTCTGAACGAGCCGCGTTACGCGTCGCTGCCCAACATCATGAAGGCGAAGAAGAAGCCTCTCGAGGAGCTCAGCCCCGATGCCCTCGGCGTCGATGTGACGCCGCGTGTCAAGGTGCTGAAGACCGTCGAGCCGGCCGGACGCAAGGCGGGCATCAAGGTCGGCTCCGCGGCCGAACTCGTCCAGAAGCTGAAGGGCGAAGCCTCGGTCATCTGAGCTTTACGCCCCGCTCGCGCATCGGCCGTCGCAGGATGGCCGGTGCCGGCCCACAATCCCTCCCTTCGGCCGCAGACCGGCGCGACGCCGCGACGGATGCCAGGCCGCACCGCAATGAGGTTCGACGCATAGCATGGCCATTCTCCTCCTCATCGAGCACGATAACGGCGCCGTGCGCGACGCCAGCCTGAAGGCACTCTCCGCCGCCAAGGAAATCGGCGGACCGATCCACGCCCTGGTGGCCGGTGCCGGAAGCCGTCCCGCAGCGGACGCCGCCGGCGCTCTCGACGGTGTCGACAAGGTGCTGCTGGCCGAAGACGCCGCCTACGACCACGCCCTGGCCGAGCCGACGGCCGCGCTGATCGTCTCGCTCGCGGGCGATTACGACGTGATCATCGCCGCCGCCTCCACCACAGGCAAGAACGTGCTGCCGCGCGTGGCCGCCCTCCTCGACGTGGCGCAAATCTCGGACATCATGAGCGTGATCTCGCCCGACACGTTCGACCGGCCGATCTATGCCGGCAACGCGATCCAGACCGTCCAGGCCGCCGAGGGCAAGAAGGTCATCACGGTCCGCATGGCGGCGTTCAAGGCCGCTGCCGCCGGGGGATCGACGGCCCCGGTGGAGCCGGTCTCGGCGAGCGCGCCGGCTTCCTCCAAGTCGACCTTCAAGGGCGAGGAGATCGCCCAGTCCGACCGGCCCGAACTGGCCGCTGCCAAGATCATCGTCTCGGGCGGCCGCTCGCTCGGCTCCTCGGACAAGTTCAAGGAGCTCATCGAGCCACTGGCCGATGCCCTCGGCGCGGCGGTGGGCGCCTCGCGCGCCGCTGTCGATGCCGGCTACGCCCCGAACGACTGGCAGGTCGGCCAGACCGGCAAGGTCGTGGCACCGGACCTCTACGTGGCAGTGGGCATCTCCGGCGCGATCCAGCATCTGGCCGGAATGAAGGATTCGAAGGTCATCGTCGCCATCAACAAGGACGAGGACGCGCCGATCTTCCAGGTGGCGGATTACGGCCTGGTCGGCGACCTGTTCCAGATCGTCCCCGAGCTTCAGGCCGAGATCGCCAAAGCCAAGGGCTGATCCCGGGTCCCTGAACCACGACAGGACTTCGCCGCGGGCATCCGCGGCGGAGTTCTTTTCCCATTTAAGCGCTTGCCCGGGCTGCACCTCAGCGAGAAAATGATCTAGGAATTTTGTGCGCCGCATTTCAATTGCGGTGCCAACGCCTCGATCGCTAGGCGGGCGTTCTGCGGCCGAACCGGCCGCGCCTCAGGGGTGCGAGTTCAAGCGATGGCCATCGAGATCAAGACCGTCGGAATCATCGGCGCCGGCCAGATGGGAAGCGGCATCGCCCATGTCTGCGCCATGGCCGGGTTGGACGTGCGGCTGAACGACCGTGACACCGCCCGCATCCATAGCGGGCTCGCGACGATCGACGGCAATCTGGCACGTCAGGTCTCCAAAGGCACGATCACCGATGAGCAGAGGCGCAGTGGCGTCGCGCGTATCCTCGCCGCCGAAAGCTACGACGACCTCGCCCCCTGCGATCTCGTCATCGAGGCGGCGACGGAAGACGAGGCGACCAAGCGCCAGATCTTCACCGCCCTGTGCCCGTCGCTGAACCCTGATGCCATCGTGGCGACCAACACGTCGTCGATCTCGATCACGCGCCTCGCAGCCGCGACCGACCGGCCGGAGCGGTTCATCGGCATCCATTTCATGAATCCGGTTCCGGTCATGCAGCTCGTGGAGCTGATCCGGGGCATCGCCACGGCGGACCCGACTTACGTCTCCGCCAAGGCCTTCATCGCCAAGCTCGGCAAGACCTCCACCATGTCGGAGGATTTCCCGGCCTTCATCGTCAACCGCATCCTGCTGCCGATGATCAACGAGGCGATCTATACGCTCTACGAGGGCGTCGGCTCCGTGGAGGCCATCGACACCGCGATGAAGCTCGGCGCCAACCATCCGATGGGCCCGCTGCAGCTGGCCGATTTCATCGGTCTCGATACCTGCCTCTCGGTGATGCAGGTGCTCTACGAAGGGCTGGCGGATTCGAAGTACCGCCCCTGCCCGCTTCTGGTGAAATATGTCGAAGCCGGCTGGCTCGGCCGGAAGACGAAGCGCGGCTTCTACGATTATCGCGGCGAAGTCCCGGTTCCGACCCGCTGAGAGACGGCAGTCCGTGAAAGCTCAGGCCCCGAGTGAGGGTCGTGGCTCATCGGGCGAAGACATCTTGCGATGGATCTCTCCAGATCAACGACGCTTCTCAAAAAAAACGCTACGGCTTCGAAGCGGTTAAGTCCGCTGCAATGCCGTAGCGCGCTGTCGTCGTTGCCGGTCGTTAGAACCGACATGACGTCTGGCTTATTTCTGGCCACCGTTAGCCGACGGCTGGGCCGGCGCCGGGTAGGCCGGGTTGCCAGCGGGAACGTTGCCGGTGTTCGCGGACGACGCTCCGTTTCCGGCCCCATTCACGGAACCGGTGACTTGAGCGCGGGAAGCGTCCTGGCTCTGCGACGCGTAGTCCTTCGGGGAATTCGCACCCTGCCAGGTCATCAGACCGGTGATCGCGATGGCGAGGAGGACGAGGCTGCCGATCAGGACGTAGAGGACCGGCTTGCCCTTCTTGCCTTGACGTGCGTTCTGACCGTCGAGTCGTTCTGCCATGGAAAATCTTTCGGAGCTCGGCCGAGTGCGGCCGTCATGTTCAACCTGAGACATTGATGTCCCATCTGGTGAGTTGAACGCGACGGCCGAGCTCCCTGTTCCGACGCGATCGGCCCTGGCGGTGGCATCTGACGGAAAAGCCGCACCGCTATCGAGGTGAAGTCCTGCTTCAGCGCCCGGTCGTCAGCATGATCTTGCCGAGATGCGCGCTCGACTCCATGAGCGCATGGGCCTCGGACGCCTTCTCCAAAGGGAAGGTGGCGTGGATGATCGGCTTCATCCGGCCGTCGGCGAGGAGTGGCCAGATGTCCCGACGCAGGCCCTCGGCGATGGCCGCCTTCTCCGCTTTGGGACGCGCCCGCAGGGTCGCACCGGTGAATGTGAGCCGCTTCATCATGATCGGCGTCATGCTGAAACTCTCGACCTTGTAGCCTTGCATGAAGGCGATCTGCACGAGGCGTCCCTCGATCGCCAGGGAGGCGAGGTTGCGGGCGAGGTAGGGCGCGCCCACCATGTCGAGGATGACGTCGACGCCCTTGCCCTCGGTGAGGCGCTTGATCTCCTCGGCAAAATCCGTCTCGCGGTAATTGATCGCCTCGTCGGCGCCGAGCTCCTTGCAGAACGTGCATTTCTCGGTCGAGCCGGCGGTGGCGAAGACCCGCGCGCCGTGCAGCTTCGCCATCTGGATCGCCGTAGAACCGATGCCGCTCGATCCGCCATGGACGAGGAAGCTTTCGCCCGGCTTCAGGCGTCCGCGCTCGATAACGTTGCTGTAGACGGTGAAATAGGTCTCCGGCAGTCCGGCGGCCTCGATCAGCGAGAGCGGAGCCGGGCGCGGCAGGCATTGTCCGGTCTCGGCCACGGCGAATTCGGCATATCCGCCGCTGATGGTGAGGGCGCAGACCTCGTCGCCGATGGCGAAGCCCTCAGCCCCCTCGCCGAGGGCCGCGATCCGGCCGGCGACTTCGAGGCCCGGGATTTCGGTGGCGCCCTTCGGCGGCGGATATTTGCCTTCGCGTTGCTGGATGTCGGGCCGGTTCACGCCGGCCGCGACCACTTCGATGAGCACTTGGCCGGGACCGGGCTGGGGCAGCGGCACCGTCTCGAGCGTCAGGACGTCCGGCCCACCTGCTCCCGCGAACCGGATCTGGCGCATGGTCTCGGGCAGGTCTGGGCTTGACGTCATCGCATCACATCTCCGGTTGGCTTGACCCGTCATGTGCGGCCGGAGGGCGGGTTGGCAAGGGCGCAGTTGGTAAGCGAGGACTGTCTCAACGGGTGCCGTACATCCGGTCGCCGGCATCCCCGAGGCCGGGCACGATATAGCCGTGGTCGTTGAGGTGGCTGTCGATGGAGGCGGTCCAGACCGGCACGTCGGGATGCCTCGCCTGGAGCTTGGCGACGCCTTCCGGCGCGGCGAGAAGGCAGACGAAGCGCAGGTCGCGCGCGCCGCGCTGCTTCAGGAGGTCGATGGCGGCGATGGCCGAATTGGCCGTGGCGAGCATAGGGTCGAGGACGAGGACGGTGCGGTCGGCGAGGTCGGACGGTGCCTTGAAATAGTATTCCACCGCCTCAAGCGTCTCGGGGTCGCGATAGAGCCCGACATGGGCGACGCGCGCGGAGGGCACCAGCGAGAGCATGCCGTCGAGAAAGCCGACGCCCGCGCGCAGGATCGGGGCGAGAACCAGCTTCTTGCCCGCGATCTGCGGCGCTTCCATCGCCTGGATCGGCGTTTCGATGGTCACCCGCTCCAGGGGAAGGTCGCGGGTGACCTCATAGGCGAGGAGCATCCCGATCTCGTTGAGGATCTGGCGGAAGCCCTTGGTCGAGCGCTCCTTCTGTCGGAGCAGGGTCAACTTGTGCTGGACCAGGGGATGGTCGACCACCGTGACCGTCGCGCGGATCTCCGCGCCGGTAACGTCCGTATTCGCCATCGCCTTCACTCCCCCGAGAAGCGGCCCACCGTGCCACGAGCGGCACCGGACCGACCCCACGCTCTTTTGAACTCCCGCCCTTATGGCCCCCCGGGGCATGAAAATCCGATAAAGAAGCGCGGCCATGACGCGGTGGGGGCGCGTCCCGGTCGTCGGAGCGAGGCAAACAGGGTGGTCCGGATCGTCGATGAAACTTATCCGAAACAGCACGCCCATGAGCAAGTCCGCCCGGAACGACAGGGTCCGCTATCGCGCGACGTTTCTCAACACGCTCGGGGCGTCCCTGGTGATGGTCGGCTTCTTCCTGCCGGGGATGCGGCTCTACGAGGGGTATGACCACCGCCTGTCCCGCGCCGAGGCGTGGAGCGTCTCGCTGCGGTTCTTCCAGACCGAGCCGGGTGCGGTGAGCGTGACGGCGCTGATCCTCGGCTTCTGCCTGCATTTCATTGCCCTGCATCACCTGAAGAAACTGCAGGATTGATCGGGCCACTGGACGAACAAAAAAGGGGCTCCCGGCATCTCTGCCGGAAGCCCTCCGTAACTCCTATGTGGGATCGATCAGACGTTCTGCGTCGGGCCGCTCGTATTGCGCTTGGCCATGAAGGCGTCGAACTGCTCGCGGTCCTTGGCGCGCTTCAGTTCCTCTACGAACTCGGCGAAGGCACGGCTCTCCTCCTGCAGCGCCTTGCGCTGGGCGTTGAGCCGGTCGAGTTCGGCGCGGCGGTAATCGTCGAAGGCGAGGTTACCGGTGCCGCGCAGATCCGCGGCCTCGAACGCCTGGGCAAAGCGCGATTTGCGCATGCCCGCCTGCCAATCGGACCCACGGCCGATCATGCCGCGCAGTTCGGACAATGCCGGGTAACCCGCCACCTTCCAGGCGATGTAGGCCGCCGCCAGCGGCCACCAGTAGAAGAACGCGACGACGACGGCGCCGATCTCGAAAGAGCGGCGGGGAAACGGACCGCTGCGGCAGGCTTTGCCGGTGGCCCAGGGAGAGGTCGAGGAAAAGCTCACGGCTCACAGCTCCGATGTTAATGTGAACCACATTTACTTGCGAACGCGACGTGGTGGTTTCAAGGGTCGCTTTCAGAGAGTGTCAGGCCGAGTGTCGGGGGCGTCCCGCGCCATGGACGAGGGCCAGCACGCCGGCACGTAGCATCTCGTATTTGTCCGGCATGCCCGGCCCTTTCGGCAGATGGCCGGAGGCCGAGAGCGTGGCGAGCCCGTGAGAGAGAGCCCAGACTTCCAGGGCGACGAAACGAGGCTCGACTCCGCCGAAGCCATCCGGAAACGTCGATTTCAGCGCTTCGAGCAGAAGGTCGAAGGGGCTGGGCCTCGGCGGGACGTCGGAGGCTGCTTGCTCCGCCGTCATCGGGGCGCCTCGCGTCTCGAAGATGGCGGCATAATAGCCGGGCTCTTCCTCCGCGAAGGCGAGATAGGCCTCCCCCATTCGGGTGAAGCGCTCCAGTGGTGTTCCGCGTGAGGTGAGTGAGCGTGCCAGACGCTCGGCGAGGTCGGTGAAGCCACGGCCGGCCACCTCCTCCAGCAGAGCTTCGCGACCCCGGAAATGGCGATAGAGCGCGGCCGGTGTCACGCCGACGAGGCGTGCCGCATCTACCAGGGTGAAACCGCCCACCCCACGTTCGGCGATGAACCGGCGCGCCGCTTCGATCAGCGCCTCTTTGAGGTTGCCGTGATGGTAGCTTCGCCGGTCTCCCGGTCCTTCTCGCCAGGGTCGCACTGGATTCCATCCTCGGGCGATCGCCGGCCAGCGGCTGCACCTTTGCCGCGACTCTGCCGGGATGGCCCTCCCCTAACACGCGGAGCGCGCTTTTCGACCCTCCTCTGTCTACCCGTGGACAGAGATTTTCGAACGGCGATTGACAAGCACGATCCTACGAAATGTAATGGTATTACATTGCATTTTGGATATCCGATGAGCCAGTGCGATCACCGTCTCCCCGTCACCGTCCTTTCCGGCTTTCTCGGTGCCGGCAAGACGACGCTGTTGAACCACATTCTCAACAACCGCGAGGGGCGACGCGTCGCCGTGATCGTCAACGACATGAGTGAGGTGAATATCGACGCCGCCTTGATCCGCGAGGGCAGCGCCAACCTCTCTCGCACCGACGAACGCCTGGTGGAGATGACCAATGGCTGCATCTGCTGCACCCTGCGGGACGACCTCCTGGCCGAAGTCCGGACGCTGGCGGAGGAAGGGCGGTTCGATTACCTCCTGATCGAAGGCACGGGCATCGCCGAGCCGCTGCCGGTGGCGAGCACCTTCTCCTTCCGCGATGAAGACGGGGCTGCGCTGAGCGATATCGCCCGCCTCGACACCATGGTCACCGTGGTCGACGCGGTGAGTCTCCTGCGCGATTACGGTTCGACGGCGTTCCTGCGCGACCGGGGCCAGACCGCGGGAGAGGAAGATGCCAGGACCCTCGTCGACCTTCTCGTAGAACAGATCGAGTTCGCCGATGTGGTCGTCGTCAACAAGGCGGGTGATGTCGGGGCGGATCAGCTCGCTCTGGTCCGCTCGGTGATACGCGGGCTCAATGCCGATGCCCACATCGTCGAGGCTTCCCATGGCCGCGTCGCGCTCGATCGGGTTCTGGATACCGGCCTGTTCAGCGAAGAGAAGGCGCAGGAGCACCCGCTCTGGTTCAAGGAGCTCTACGGTGCCGCCGAACATGTGCCCGAAACCGAGGAATACGGAATCGGCTCCTTCGTCTACCGCGCCCGCCGTCCCTTCGCCCCCGAGGCGTTCGACGCTTTCACCAAAGCGACATGGCCGGGCCTCATCCGCGCGAAGGGGCATTTCTGGCTGGCGACGCGCCCGGACTGGGTCGGCGAATTCTCCCTCGCGGGTTCCATCGCGCGGGTTTCGCCGATGGGGGCATGGTGGGCCTGCGTGCCGAAGGCGCGCTGGCCGGAGGATGCGGAGTGGCGCAGTCACCTGTCCCGGAACTGGAGCGAGCCCTGGGGCGACCGCCGCCAGGAACTCGTCTTCATCGGGACGGGTCTCGACGAGGAAGCGATCACCGCCGCACTCGATGCCTGCCTGGTCGGTTCCGAGGATGTGACGCGGTTCGATCCGGCGCCGTACCGCGCCCTGCCCGATCCGTTTCCCGCCTGGCAGCGTGCCGCCGCCTGATGGCGTTTCTTTCTTTGAAGGATGCCCGCGCTCGCTCGGCCGCACGCTCTGCCGATGCGGCGAGGCTTAAAGGCGAGCTTCGCCTGGGTCTCGGGCTCGGCGAGGATGACGTCCTTGCCGTCAACGAAATCGCCTGTGGCGAGCCCGGCTGCGCCGATCGCGAGACCATCGTCCTGGTGATGCGGGTCGGCGAGCCGACGCGGGTGCTAAAGATCGCGCGTGGACTCGAGGC
The DNA here is from genome assembly GCF_014845095.1 of Methylobacterium bullatum. Classification (GTDB taxonomy): domain Bacteria; phylum Pseudomonadota; class Alphaproteobacteria; order Rhizobiales; family Beijerinckiaceae; genus Methylobacterium; species Methylobacterium bullatum. Next base: position 46,208 of record NZ_NKUG01000070.1, read on the forward strand.
GGTCGTGGCCGATGACATCGCCCGGCTGGGGGCGGAAGAGGATGCCATGAGGCGGGAGGGCGCGGCCCCGCCCGGAGCTTCCGCGCCTATAGTTTGAAAATCGAGGATGCCCGGTCCAGGGCAGTCTTCTTGCCCGTTCGGGCCGATTCCAGCCGCTCGATCTCGGCGCGCAGCAGGGCGATCCGCTCGGCGATCTCGTCGAGGGAGAGGGTGTCGAGGCTCTCGCCCATCGTATGGGAGACCGTGCGCTTCGGCCGGTCCGTGTCGTCGTCGCGCATGGCTCGTCCCCCTGTCATCCGGCGCTCTCCTAACGGTCCCACCGCGAGACCGAGCGAACGTGCTGTTGAGTGCCGGCATATTGCTTGAGGAATGTCGTCATTTCCGACAGTTCCGGCGCCTTCGAACGGAAGGTGACCGAGAGGGCTAGAAGCGTGTCGGCATGGTCGAGACCGGGATAGATCCGCTCCTGCACCGGCACGCGCACCGCGCGCAGCCGCGCCGCGAGGCTCTGGGTATTCTGCGGGCGCACGATGGTGTCGTTGTCTCCGCTGGCGAGGAAGGCTGGGGGCGAATGAGGTCCGGCGAAGGTGATCGGCTGCGTCGCCGCCGGATCGGGGGCCTGTCCGAATACGTCCCGCGAGGTGTCCTGGTCGAAAGGATGGAAGTCATAGGGGCCGGATAGACCGGCCACGGCCCGGATCACCTTCGGGTCGACCCCCACCTTGCGCAGGTAGCGCGGATCGAGCCCGAGCATCAGGGCATTGTAGGCCCCGGCCGAATGGCCCGCGAGAACGATGCGGCGCGGGTCGCCGCCATATTCGGCGATGTTGTCGCGGACCCAGGCGATTGCGGCGGCACCGTCATCGAGGAAGTCGGGGAACCGCACTTCCGGGTAGACCCGGTAATCGGGGATGACGGTGATGAAACCCTGGGCCGCCAAGGCCTGACCGACGAATTCGTAATCGTCCTTTGCGCCCGATTTCCACGAGCCGCCATAGAAGAAGACCAAGACCGTCGCATCCGCCGCGCCGCCGACGGGCGTGAAGACATCGAGGCGCTGCCGCGGATGGGTGCCGAAGGCGGCGCTCTTCTGGGCGAGCCGGCCGCCTTGGTCGCGCGGGCCGATGGCATCGAAGAGGGCGAGGGGCGAACAGGCCGTGACCCCGAGGGCGGCCAGTGCGAGGCAGGCGAGAGTGGCGAAGGCGGCGAAGGCGCGGGTCATGCATCTCTCAAACGGGGAAACGAAGACCCGAATGACACGTGCCGCACGGCGGATTCATGACGGGAAGAAGGGTTTTTCGGATTCAGGTGCGCAGCACGATGCAGGCGCCGCCGACCTTGCGGATGCGGCCGCACAAGATATCGCCCGCCGCCCGGCTCTCGGCCGGGATGCGGACCCGGTAGAAGGCGCGCGTGCCGCGACTGCGCAGGCGCGTCCCGATGATCATCGGCCGCACCTCGCCGATCACGCCGGCATAGAGTTTCCGGGTGCGGGAGAAGCTCTGTAGGGCGAGGGATTTCGAGAAATTTCCGGCGAGCTGAATGCCCCAAGGGGCGGCCGGCCCCTCGTTGCCGCCGAGGGCGAAGCGATCGCCGCGTGAGGGTATCCGCAACGCGGCGGTGACCTGCAGGCAGGTCTTCGGCGCTTCCGCCTTCGATGATTCCTTCTTGGGGGCTTCTGCCTCCCCCTCGGCACCGTTGACGGCCGCGCCCCCGCGCCAATCCTCGGCCGGTGCACCGGTGATCGCCATGACATAGGCGCGCGTCTCGGCGGGCAGGCCGCCCGTTCCGGCGAGCCAGCCCGAGACCCGGCCCGCGCCGCCGTTATAGGCCGCGGCCGCGAGGCCGAGATTTCCGAACTGGCGATTGAGATCGGCGAGGAGATGGGCGGCGTGCGGGATCGCCTGTTCGGGATCGAACGGGTCGGTCAGCCCGCGCTCGCGTGCCGTTCCCGGCATGAACTGCGCAACACCCTGCGCGCCCACCGGACTCACGGCCGTGACGCGAAAACTGCTTTCCCGCCAGATCAGCCGTGTCAGGAACGGCACGGGCAAGCCGCGCACCCTGGCCGAATCCTCGATCAGGCGGCAGAGCGCCTGCTCCACGGTCTCCGTCGCCACCTCGGCCGAGGCCGGCGCGGCGGCGAGGAGACAACAGGCGAGGATCAGGCTGCGGAGGGATGTCACGGGGCGTTTGTAATGCGGTCTGGCGCCGGATCAATCGCCGTTCGCCGATCTCATCGCGCCGCGCTATAAGAACCTCGGCTTCCCCAATCCGCGGACCCGGTGCCCTTCCCTCGATGACTGACACGCTGCTCGACGTCCAAGACCTGTCGGTCGCCTTTCGCTCGCGTGAGCGTGAGACGCTGGCGGTGGATCGCGTGAGCTTCACGATTCACAAGGGTGAGACCGTGGCCCTGGTCGGCGAGTCCGGGTCGGGCAAGTCGGTGACGGCCCTGTCGATCCTGCGTCTCCTCGATGGCAGCGCCGTCCATCCCGGCGGTCGCATCCTGTTCAAGGGACGGGACATTCTGGCCTTGCCGGAGCCGGAGCTGCGCAAGATCCGCGGTGCCGACATCACCATGGTGTTCCAGGAGCCGATGACCTCGCTCAATCCGCTGCACACGATCCAGCGGCAGATCGGCGAGGTTCTGGAGATTCATCGCGGCCTGTCCGGCCGCAAGGCCCGTGCCCGTATCCTCGAATTGCTCGAACTCGTCGGCGTCCGCGACGCCGAGCGGCGCATGGGCGCCTATCCGCACGAACTGTCTGGGGGGCAGCGCCAGCGCGTCATGATCGCCATGGCGCTCGCCTGCGAGCCGGACCTGCTGGTGGCGGACGAGCCGACCACCGCCCTCGACGTCACCGTGCAGGCGCAGATCCTGACATTGCTCGCCGACCTACAGAAGCGTCTCGGCATGTCGATGCTGTTCATCACCCACGATCTCGGCATCGTGCAGCGCATCGCCTCGCGGGTCTGCGTGATGCTCGCCGGCCGCATCGTCGAAGCGGGGCCGGTCGACGAGATCTTTGCCAAGCCCAAACACGAATATACCCAGCGCCTGCTCGCCTCGGAGCCGAAGGGGCGTGCGAACCCGGTTGCGGACGACGCTCCGCGCCTACTCGAAGCCGGTCCGCTCAAGGTGTGGTTCCCGGTCCGCGAGGGGCTTCTCCGGCGCACCACTTTCCACGTGAAAGCGGTGGATGGTGTGTCCCTCGCCGTGCGCGAGGGGGAGACGATCGGGATCGTCGGGGAATCCGGATCGGGCAAGACCACTCTGGGGCTCGCCCTGCTGCGCCTCACCGGCAGCGAGGGCCCTATCGTCTTCCTCGGCCAGTCCATCGCCGGGCTCGGCCCCGGACCGATGCGACCGTTCCGCCGCGACATGCAGGTGGTTTTCCAGGATCCCTACGGCTCGCTCTCGCCGCGCATGACGGTGGCCGACATCGTCGCCGAGGGCCTCGTGGTACAGGGGGCGGTGAAGTCGCGGGCAGAGCGTCGCGCCGTGGTCGCCAAGGCGCTCACCGATGTCGGTCTCGATCCGGCGACGATGGATCGTTATCCGCACGAGTTCTCCGGCGGCCAGCGCCAGCGCATCGCCATCGCCCGCGCCATGGTGCTGAAACCCCGCTTCGTCGTCCTCGACGAGCCGACCTCGGCCCTCGACCGGTCGGTTCAGGCGCAGATCGTCACCCTGCTCCGCGACCTTCAGAAAGAGCGCAAGCTCGCCTACCTCTTCATCAGTCACGACCTCAAGGTCGTGCGCGCGTTGGCGAACTACGTGCTGGTGATGCAGAACGGCAAGGTCGTGGAGGAAGGCCCGGCGGAGGCCATCTTCGCCCGGCCGCAGACCGAATACACGAAGGCCCTGTTCGCTGCCGCCTTCGATCTCAACAGCGCCACCACCGAAGACGTGGTCCCGGCCTGAACACGACGGGACCCATGGCGCGCGTCTTTCTCATCGTCCTCGATTCGGTCGGCATCGGCGGAGGGCCGGACGCTGCCCGCTACGGCGACGAGGGCTCGGACACGCTTGGCCATATCGCGGAAGCCTGCACCGCCGGTGTGGGCGATCGCGAGGGCCTGCGAGGCGGCCCCCTCGCTCTGCCGAATTTGACGCGTCTCGGCCTCGGTCTCGCCGCCGAGGGGGCGAGTGGCCGCATCCCGCCCGGGCTCGAGCCATCCGGTCCGGTCGTTGGGGCATACGGCCATGGTATTGAGACCGCGCCCGGCAAGGACACGCCCTCCGGTCATTGGGAGATCGCGGGCGCCCCCGTCACCGAGGAATGGGGCTATTTTCCCGACAGGGTGCCGGCCTTCCCCACTGCCCTCACCCAAACGCTGATCGAACGGGGCGAACTCCCCGGTATCCTCGGCGATTGCCACGCCGCGGGCATCCCCATCGTCGAGTGTCTCGGGGCAGAGCATGTCCGGACGGGCAAGCCGATCTGCTACACCTCGGCCGACAGCGTTTTCCAGATCGCCGCTCACGAGGAGACGTTCGGGCTGGACCGGCTCTACGAGCTCTGTCGGATCGCCCGCGAGATCTGCGACCCCTACCGGATCGGCCGGGTCATCGCCCGCCCCTTCCTCGGCTCGGAGGAAAGTGGTTTCCGGCGCACCGCGAACCGCAAGGATTTTGCCACCCAGCCGCCGGGCGAGACGCTGCTCGACCGCCTGAGCGAGCGGGGACGCGTCGTGGTCAGCGTCGGCAAGATCGGTGACATCTTCGCCCACCGCGCCACGGGCCGCGAGATCAAGGCCGCCGGCAATATTGCCTGCCTCGATGCGGCGCTGGCCGCGTTCCGCACCCTTCCCGAGGGCGGGCTGGTCTTTCTGAACCTGGTCGATTTCGACACGGAATACGGCCACCGCCGCGATGCGCCCGGCTACGCCGCCGAGCTGGAGCGCTTCGATGCGCGCGTGCCCGAGATCCATGCGGTGCTCGCGGAGGGCGATGTCTGCATCGTCACCGCCGACCATGGCAACGACCCGACATGGCCGGGGACGGAGCACACCCGCGAACAGGTGCCGGTCCTGGCCTTCGGTCCCGGTCTTTCCGCCCGGTCACTCGGGCGTAGGGAAACCTTCGCGGATATCGGCGCCTCCATCGCCCGCCATCTCGACGTCGGCGAATTGGGACGCGGCACGTCGTGGTGGTGAGTCGGTCCCTCCCGAGCCGGGTGGAATCGAAACTCAGACCTCCCAGGTCTCTTCCACTTCCGGCGGGATCGGCCTCGGACGGCGGTCGCTGCCGATGGCGACGAAGGTGAACAGGCCTTCCGTCACCTTCATGGTGGTCTCGCCTTCGCGCTCGCGGCGCCAGACCTCGACCTGGATGCGAAGCGAGGTGCGGCCGACCTTCACGATCCAGGCATAGATGCTGACCTCGTCGCCGACGATGACAGGGCGATGGAAGGCCATGGCATCCACGGAGATCGTGGCGCAGCGGCCCCGCGCGCGGCGCGCAGCGACGTTGCCCGCCGCCAGATCCATCTGTCCCATCAGCCATCCGCCGAAAATATCCCCGGCCGGATTGGTGTCCGCGGGCATCGCGATCGTGCGAACTACGGGAGAGCCGCGGTCGGTGGGCTGTCGCGTCTCGGAAACATCGGTCGACATGGGGTGGTGCGGGCTCCCGTGATCTCGGCCGGCCAATGCAAGCGGCACGCCGCCTGTGTCCTCCTGTCACATCCGACCGGCGGCGAACAGGTGAGCCGCTTGAGGGGTGGCGGAGGTCGTCACGCCCTGATCACAGTCCGGACCGTCCTGTTCCTCCCTGCGCCGGCGAAGGCGGGCGCTTGCGCAGAATCACCGCCCCGCCCGCCAGCAGCGCGATGCAGAGCAGGGCGTAGGGCAGGCTCAACAGCAACAGGAAGAAGCCGACGCTCGCTTCATCACCGCTGGCGCCGCCAGGGTTCTGATCGAGAAGCCAGCCCAGGACGCCCGTGACCGCCAGGAGGACGATACCGTTCAGCAGGATGGCACCCCCGACGGCGAGGCAGCCCCAGCCGATGCGTCGACGCTCATCGCCCACGCGGGCAAGGAGGAGCGTCACGGCGATCACCACGGCGGCCTGAAGACCGATGGCGAGGAAAGGCAGCATGTCTAAAGCCGGTCCCGGCCAGGGTATGGCGGCATCCCGCATTCCGGGGTTGGGTCGGACCATCATACCGATGAGGGCGGTCAGGGCGGGGAAGATCACCCCGCCGATCGCCCAGCCCACGAACAGGCCGAAGACGCTACTGATGAGCCAGCGCCGGGTGTTGGGGTTCATGTGATCGCTTCCCGCCATTGGGCAAATGCGCTTCGCCCGGTCATCGCAAGCTGGCGTCCGTCGTACGCCGACCCCTCGATCATGCCGATTCTCGAACCCCTACCACGGTGGTTCGTAGCCTTGCAGGCCAAGCTTGCAGGAGGGAGGTCCGGCACGGAGTCGCCGCGGCCGAATGCGCCACGCTTAAAGGCGATGTGAAGTCCGTCGAGGCAGGCATGCAAAATGACGAGAGCCCGTCAGTCCGGCAGGGCGAACACGACGAGCGCGTCGCCCGTGCCGAAGCCCGAGCCCTTGGTGAAGGAGGCTCCACCGGCCGCCACCGCCACGTATTGCCGGCCCTCCAGCGAATAGGTGATCGGTGGCCCGCCGATCCCGGCGCCGCACTGGAACCGCCACAGCATCTCGCCATTGGCAGAGTCATGGGCGTCGAGATGGCCGTCCTCCTCGCCGGAGAAGACCAAGCCGCCAGCGGTAGCGAGGGTGCCGCCCGAAAGGCGGCTTCCCGCCTTGACCGACCACTTGATCGCGCCGCCCTTGGCGAGATCGACGGCCGTGAGCGTGCTGAAGGAGGGCTCTCCCTTCGCTTCGCTCGTCTCGGTGAAGCGGATCTGCGGCCTGCTATTCGAGGCCGGGACGGTCCTCACCGTATAGGTGGTCGCGCCGTGCCGGACCTGGGCGTAGGCCATGCTCGTCGTCGGATCGAAGGCGACCGGATGCCAGGAGATCGCCCCGAGGGGACCGGGGCTGACCACGGTTCCGGTTTCTGTGGGCGGTGCGTAGAGGTTCTTTTGAGTCGTGAGCGGCGCGGACTTGCCGAGGAGCGTGCCGGTCGCCCGGTCGTGAACGTAGAGCCAGCCGGTCTTGCTCGCCTCGGCCACCGCCTTCACCGGACCCTGCGGCGTCGCGTAATCGAGCAGGAAGGGCGGGCTCGCGACGTCATAGCCCCATTCGTCGTGCGGGACCTGCTGATAGTACCAGCGCAGCGTGCCGGTCTTCACGTCGAGCGCAACGAGGCTCATCGTGTAGAGGTTGTCGCCGGGCCGCGAGAGGCCGAAATTCTGCGGTGCGGGGTTGCCGGTGCCGACATAGATCAGGCCGAGATCGGCATCGTAGGCCGGGGTCATCCAGAGCGAGCCGCCGCCGACCTTCCAGGCCTCCCTCTGCCGGGGGGCGGCCGCCTTCTCGGCGGCGATGTCGCGGTTGAGCGGCACCCCATCGGCGGTCTTCTCGACGAAGCCGCCTTCCCAGCCATCCTCCTTGGTGACGTACCAGCGCCAGCGCTCCTCGCCGGTGGCCGCATCGTAAGCGGCGAGCCAGCCGCGGCGTCCGTAGCCGCCTTCGATCCCGACCACGGCGCCGCCGTCGAGCCCGCCCTTCTCGTCCTCCACGTGGAGGCCGTAACCGGCCCCGGCCACGCCGACGATGACGAGCCCGTCGGCCACGAGGGGCGGCATCTTGAACCCGAGCCGGCTCGAACCCTGGATCGCACCCGCGCCGAGCGTTCCGGCGAGATCGGAGGCGGTTTCGGACTCGCCCTCCTCCGGGCGGACGGCCTCATGGTCCCACAAGACCTTGCCTGTCTTGGCGTCGAGAGCGAGGACCCGCCCGTCCATGGTCGCCTCGAAGACCTTGCCGCCCGAGACCGCGACACCGCGATTCGAGGGCGGGCCGAAGATCTTCTCCGTCCGGGCCTTGTGGGTGTAGGTCCACATCACCCGGCCGGTCTTCGCCTCCAGGGCAGCCACGTGGTTCTGCGTGGTGGAGAGATACATCACGCCGTCCACCACCACCGGCTCGGCCTGGAAGTAGCCGGTGATCCCTGTCTGGAAGATCCAGGCCGGGCGCAGCTTGGCGACGTTGCCTCGGTCTATGACTGTGAGCGGCGAGAAATGCCGGTTGGTATGGTCGCGGCCGAACATCGGCCATTCCTCGGCATGCGCACTTGGAGTGAGCGTCAGCGTGCCGGCCAGCAGGGACAGGGAGGACGCGCGCGCGATCGAAAGCCGAATTGTCATGCCGCTTCGCCCCTGGTGAATCATGAAAACCCGGCTCAATCGATCACGAGTCGGGCGAGTCGTTCGGCGGCCTCGAGCTGAAACGGGGTATCCGCAGCATTCATGGAGCGGGCGAGATCGGCGGCGCTCTGCCCGTTTCCGTCGCGCTTGGTTGGGTCGGCGCCTTTCGACAGGAGCAGTTCCACCATCTCGGTGCGGTTGAACATGGCCGCCGTCATCAGCGCCGTACGCGTACCGGTTCCGGTGCCGTCGATCGTGGCGCCCTTCTCCAGCAGCAACTCTACCAAGGCCATGTCGCCCTTGAAGGCGGCGCCGGCCAGCGGCGTCTGTCCGCGGTCGTTGGAGAGTTCGGGGTCGCCACCGTTGTCGAGGATGAGGCGCGTGGTCTCGACCTGCCCGTTATAGGCGGCCAGCATCAGCAGGCTGTCGCCCTTATCGTTGAGGAGGTTCGCCGGGAGCCCCTGTGCGAACAGTTTTGCCAACTCGTCCACATGCCCCGCCCGCGCGTATTGAAAGACCCGGCCCGCGAAGGCCAGGGTCTCCGAGTCGAGTTCGGGAAGCGCTGGGGTGGGCGAGGCCGGCATTTCAGATTGCATCGTCACTTTCTGTCTCAGTGAATGCTGTCTCAGGGAATGACTTTTTCGGCCCGCAGCCGGCCGAACAGGTCGAGGAAGCTGTCGTCGCTGGGCTGATAATCGAGGAAGCCGAGCCGGCGGCTGCGCGCCATGTCGGTGACAACCTCGATCGGACGGCCGAGATCCGCATCGGTGTGCCATGCGGAGGCGAGACGGTCGAGATCGGACTCGACCAAGCCATGGCGTTTCGCCAGCTCGGCCCAGACCGGCCCGTCCTGCGCCATCTGCTCCTCGAGTGGGGTCGGCGAGCCGGGATAGGGAGCCGGTTCGAGGCCGAACCATTCCGCGATGCGGCCCCACATCCACGACCAGCGGAAGACGTCGCCGTTGACCACGTTGAACGCGGTGTTCGCCGCGGCGGGATCGGTGGAAGCCCAGGCGAGATGACGGGCCAGCAGCCGCGCATCGGTGACGTCGGTCAGGCCGTTCCATTGCTGCGACGAGCCCGGGAACAGGAACGGCCGTCCGGTCTCTCGGCAGAGGGACGCGTAGACGGCCAGCGTCACACCCATGTTCATGGCGTTGCCGAGGGCATAGCCGACGATGGTGTGCGGACGGTGCACGCTCCAGCCGAATCCCTGGCGCTCGGCACCGGCGAAGACCTCATCCTCCTGCACGTAGTAGAAGTTCTCCACCGGCAGGCGGTCCTGGTCCTCGCGGAACGGAGTCTGTGGCAGCGTCCCCTTCCCGTAGGCTTCGAAGGGCCCGAGATAATGCTTGAGGCCGGTCACTAGCGCGACGTGGCGCAGTGGAGCCGCTTGCAGGGCGTCGAGGAGGTTGCGCACCATGGCGCCATTGACGCGGCAATTCTCGGCCTCGGTCGCCTGCCGCATCCAGGTGGTGATGAACACATGCGTCGGCGCGAGGTCCGACAAGGCCGCCCGCAGGGAAGCAGGATCGGTGAGGTCCGCCGTCACCGGGGTCACACCCTCGATATCCACGGGCCGGCGTGCCAGACCCAGGACGTTCCAGCCCTCGGCGACGAGGTGACGGGCGAGGTTGTTGCCGACGATGCCGCTCGCACCGGCGATGAGCGCCGTACCCTTGATCCTGTCCGACATGCTGTCTCCAATAGAGGTGCATTCCTCCTCGGCCCATCCGATGGGGGGACCGGCTAAGGAGGGAATGTGTCTACCGGAACGCGGGAGGTCGGATGTCGATCCGGCGTGGGTCCGCTTCAGGCGACGGGGGTCAGCTCGCCGGTCTCGCTGATCTCGTCGGTATGCACGTCGAAGCTCGCGAGCAGGGCCGTGCTGAAGCTCGTGGAGATCGCCACGTCGGTGGCGTCGCGGCCGCGCGCGATGAGGATGCGGCCGATGCGGCGCTTGTTGTTGCGGGCGTCGAAGGTGAACCAGCGCCCGTCGAGATAAACTTCGAGCCAAGCCGAGAAGTCACCCGGTGGTACTAAGGGCACGCCGATATCCCCGAGATAGCCGGTGCAGTACCGCGCCGGGATGTTCATGCAGCGGCAGAAGGCCACGGCCAAATGGGTGAAGTCGCGGCAGACGCCGATCTTCTGGGTATAGGCCTCGTAGGCCGTACGGGTGGCGTCGGCCTGCTGGTAATCGAACTTGATGTGCCGATGCACGAAATCGTGGATCGCCTGGACCCGTGCCCAGCCCTCGGGTGTGGTCCCGAACAGACCCCAGGCGATGTTCGAGAGCTTGTCGGTCTCGCAGTAGCGGCTGCCGAGCAGGAACGGCATGACGTCGTCCGGCAGATCCTGCACCGGATGCTGTTTCGCCTCGGGTACGAGCTCGTCCAGCTCGCCGGAATCTTCGATCATGAAATCGGCCGACACCGTGATCCGGCCACCGGGGGCGAGGATGCGGGTGCAGACGTTGCCGAACGGATCGAGGTAGCTGTGGGCCTCCACCGGCGGCTCGATCGTCATCGTCTCCGGTGTCAGCAGGTCTCCTGCGCGCGAGGGATGGACGTTGAGCATCAAGGTGATCGGCGTCGGGCCGAACGTGTCGTAGCCGATCGTGTAGCCGGTCCGGATTTTCATAAGTTCGCTCGCATCAGGCAATGGGACAGGTGGGATCGCTACTCATTTCCACCCGCCGCCGGCGCGCTCCCGCGGCCTTCGGCCTTGCTCGAGCGAGGGGCGTCGAGGCGGCGACGGTCTGGTGCCGTCATGCTCGCCTCAGCCACCCTCACCGAGGGTGGCACCGTCTGAACAAGCAGGTAGCACACCGGAGGGTTGCCGCCTAACGGTTTGCCGCTCCTCATGAATGCTCTCCAGCCGCGCGGAGATCGGCGAGGTCGAGGCGGCGGGTGAACATGGTGAGGCCGCCCTCCGCGTCACGCGGCCAGTCCGCTTCCGGTCTGTCCCGGTAGAGTTCGACCCCGTTCATGTCGGGATCACGCAGGTAGAGCGCTTCGCTGACACCATGGTCGCTGGCGCCGTCGAGGGCGATGCCGGCTTCGTCGAGGCGGCGCAGGGCATCGGCGAGGGAGGCGCGTGTGGGGTAGAGTATGGCGAGGTGGAACAGGCCGGTCGTGCCGGGCGCCGGCTGGCTGCCGCCTTCGCTCTCCCACGTGTTGAGCCCGATATGGTGGTGGTAGTCCCCGGCAGCGATGAAGGCGGCCTGGGTGCCATAGTGAGCCTTCAGGGTGAAGCCGAGCACTCCGCAATAAAAGGCCAGCGCTCGGTCGAGGTTCGCGACCTTGAGATGGACATGGCCGATCCGCGCCTGCGGATGGATTGGGTTCGACGTCGTCGTCATGATGGGTCTCGCTCCTGATCGTCGCGAAGCGATGGGCCGCCCTTTCCCCTTTCGTTCCGCGGGGCCATATTCCACCCATGCCTCCTGCGAACAAACCCCGCGTCTCCTCGGCGAAGGCTTCGAAGCCCGAGCTGAAACCGCTCGACGAGCATCTGGCGGCCCTGCTGAGCCCGGCGCTCAACCGCAACCGGCTGCCCGCCGTGGAGAATCCCACGCCGCCGGCTCCGCCGAAGAAGCCCGGCAGGCCTCAGAAAGCCGCATCGCCCCCCGGCGGTTTCGGTGAAGCGCCGCAGGCCGGGTTCACCCTCGGCGACGCGGCCGAGGTCGACCCACGCCTTGCGCAGGCGTTGGGGATCACGTCGCCGGAAGACGGTCCGGCACCCGAGGCGCTGGCGAACGAGGATGAGGGTTCGCTGGCCAGCGACGGCGTGTCCGCCACGGTGGACGCCCTGTCGCGCCTCCTCACCGAAGGCAACCCGCTGTTCCGGGACGGCAAGACCTGGGCGCCGCATCGCCCGGAGCGGCCGAAGAAATCCGAGGGCGGCCTCGCCTTCACGTTGAAATCCGAGTTCGAGCCCGCGGGCGACCAGCCCCGCGCCATCGCCGAACTGGTGGAGGGGGTGAACAAGAACGAGCGCGATCAGGTGCTGCTCGGCGTCACCGGCTCGGGCAAGACCTTCACCATGGCCAAGATCATCGAGGCGACGCAGCGCCCCGCCCTCATCCTGGCGCCGAACAAGACGCTGGCGGCGCAGCTCTACGGCGAGTTCAAGAGCTTCTTCCCCGACAACGCGGTGGAGTATTTCGTCTCCTACTACGATTACTACCAGCCCGAGGCCTATGTGCCGCGCTCTGATACGTTCATCGAGAAGGAATCCTCGATCAACGAGCAGATCGACCGGATGCGCCACTCGGCCACCCGCGCTCTGCTGGAGCGCGACGACGTCATCATCGTCGCGTCGGTCTCGTGCATCTACGGTATCGGCTCGGTGGAGACCTACACCGCCATGTCGTTCACGGTGTCGCTGAACGAGCGGATCGAGCAGCGCCAGCTGGTCGCCGACCTCGTGGCGCTCCAATACAAGCGCATCCAATCCGATTTTGCCCGCGGCACCTTCCGGGTGCGTGGCGACGTGATCGAACTCTGGCCTGCCCACTTGGAGGATCGCGGCTGGCGCATCGGCCTGTTCGGCGACGAAATCGAGTCGATCACCGAATTTGATCCGCTCACCGGCAAGAAGATCAACGACCTGAAATTCGTGAAGGTCTACGCCAACTCGCACTACGTCACGCCGCGTCCGACGCTCCAGCAGGCGATCAAGGGCATCAAGACCGAACTGAAGCTTCGGGTCGACGAGTTGACCAAGATGGGCCGGCTCATCGAGGCGCAGCGGATCGAGCAGCGCTGCACCTTCGACATCGAGATGATCGAGGCGACGGGCGCCTGCAACGGCATTGAGAACTATTCGCGCTACCTCACCGGCCGCAAGCCCGGCGAGCCGCCGCCGACGCTGTTCGAATACCTGCCCGACAATGCCATCGTCTTCACCGACGAGAGCCATGTCACGGTTCCGCAGATCGGCGGCATGTACAAGGGCGACTTTCGCCGCAAGGCGACGCTGGCCGAATACGGCTTCCGCCTGCCCTCCTGCCTAGACAACCGCCCGCTCCGGTTCGAGGAATGGGACGCCATGCGGCCGCAATCGGTCCACGTCTCGGCGACCCCGGCGAAATGGGAGATGGAGCAGACCGGCGGTGTCTTCGCCGAACAGGTCATCCGCCCCACCGGCCTCGTCGATCCGGTGATCGAGATCCGCCCTGCCCGTTCGCAGGTGGACGATCTGTTGGGCGAAGTGCGCGAAGTGGCCCAGGCCGGCTACCGCACCCTAGTGACCACGCTCACAAAGCGCATGGCCGAGGACCTGACCGAGTATTTGCACGAGAACAGCGTCCGCGTGCGCTACATGCACTCGGACATCGACACGCTGGAACGGATCGAGATCATCCGCGACCTGCGGCTCGGGGCGTTCGACGTGCTCATCGGCATCAACCTGCTGCGCGAGGGCCTCGACATCCCGGAATGCGCCCTCGTGGCGATCCTCGACGCCGACAAGGAGGGCTTCCTGCGCTCCGAGACCTCGCTGATCCAGACCATCGGCCGCGCCGCACGCAATGCCGATGCGCGCTGCATCCTCTACGCGGACAACATCACCGGCTCGATGGAGCGGGCCATGGCGGAGACCGAGCGTCGCCGCCTGAAGCAGCTCGCCTATAACGAGGAGCACGGCATCACGCCGCAGAGTGTGAAGCGTGGCATCTCCGACATTCTCAGCAGTGTCTTCGAGGGCGACCACGTCAAGGTGGATACCGGGCTCGCCAAGGACGCAGTCACAATCGGCCACAACTTCAAGGCCGTCATCGCGGATCTCGAGAAGCGCATGCGCACGGCCGCCGCCGATCTTGACTTCGAGGAAGCGGCGCGCCTGCGCGACGAGCTCAAGCGCCTGCAGGCGACGGAACTCCTGCTCTCGGATGATCCGATGGCGCGCCAGGGTGACGTTGAGCGCGACGCGGGCAAGTACGGCGCGAAGCGGAGCCGCATCTCGAAGCCGAGCCTCGACAATATGGGTCCGGGCACCGACCGCGAATTACCCGTGGGAGGCGAAGCGCCGCTCTGGGCTGAGCGGCCGAAGCCGCGTTCGACGCAGGGGCTCGGCGGCCAGAAGCCGAAATACAAAGGCGGTGGCGGGCGCAAGCGCGACTGAAACACGCATCGTCGTCGGAACCCCCGGCCTAGGCTCGGGCTTGGAGAAGCATGTGACGGCGGCCCTTCACCTGTCGCCCCCATGCCTCGAACCGACGGAGCGATCCCATGCGCAAGGAACCTCTTATCCGGGCGAGCCTGCTCCTCGCTGCCGGAATCCTCCTGGTGCATACCGCGCCCGCTCAGGCGATCTCCGATCGTCGCGACCAACCGACGGCTGCCGACGTGCCGTCCGAAACCCGATCGGGCGAGACATCTGGTTCGAAGCCCATCGGCGATGTGAAGCCGCCGAGCGCCATCCGCCCCTCGACGGCTGTCACCGAGGATGACGGAAAGACCTCTCGGACCAACCCGCTCGATCATTTGCCCGCGCGCGACCGCGCCGGGACCGGCGGACGCCGGGAATAGAATTCGCCGTCAAGGCTCGCTGCTCAGGAGGAACGACCATGGGATTACTCGATCAGGTCATCGGCGGTGTGCTCGGCAACGTCCTCGGCGGCGGCCGGGGCAGCGATCACCAGCAAGGCGGCGGTTCCGGTGGCGGAGCGCTCGGAGGCTCCCTGTCGCCCATCGTGCAGGCTTTGCTGATGCTGCTCCTGCAAAAGGGCGGAGGCGGGCTGAGCGACATCCTCGGCGGCGGCCGGGGGGGGGCGCCGGATATGGAGCAAGGCCGGCGCGGGCCGCCCGAACCCTATGAGGGAGGCGACCAGGGCGGGTTCAACCAGGACCCGTACAATGAGGGCCGAGACCGTGGCGGCTACGGCGGAGGATCGCGCGGATCGTCGCCCGAAGGCGACTTCAGCGACCTGTCGGGGATGCTCGACGGACCTGGCGGCGACCAGGGCTCTCGCGATCAGGGGCATTCCTCCGGGGCGGGGTCTTACAGCCGCCTCGACCGGGAGCAGGGCGACGATCTCGGTGGGTTCGACGGGTTGATCGATAAATTGCAGCGCGGCGGTCTCGGCGACGCCATCGGTTCCTGGATCGGGCATGGACAGAACCAGCCCGTGGAGCCGAACCGGCTTGCCGACGCCCTCGGTTCGGACACAGTGAACACGTTGCAGAGCCGCACCGGGCTCTCCCGCGATGATCTGCTGTCGCAACTTGCACAAGCGCTTCCGGGCGTCATCGACGGGCTGACCCCGCAGGGGCGCAAGCCGGCTCCGGAGGAGCGTCGCGGCTGGTAATACCGACTCAGGCCCGGCTGACGGCAGGTTTGCCGGGCTTCGCAGGCTGACACGTCGCACAGTAGAAGGTCGAGCGGCCCGATTGCACGATCCGCGCGATGGTGCCGCCGCAGTCTTTCGTGCTGCAGGGCTCGCCGGTGCGGTCATAGACCCGGAACGCATGCTGGAACGAGCCCGACCCGCCATCGGTATGGGCATAGTCGCGCAGGGTGGACCCGCCGGCGGCGACCGCCTCGGTGAGCACGTCGCGGATCATCCGCGCGAGCAACCGCGCTTTCATCGTCGGCCGCCCGTCGTCTTTCGCCAGGATTCCCGCCGGCAATTCGGGATGCAGCCCGGCGCGGTGAAGCGCTTCGCAGACATAGATGTTGCCGAGACCAGCAATGAGCCGCTGATCGAGGAGAGCGGCCTTCAGCGGCGTGATCTTGTTGCGGAAGAGGAGCGCCAGGCTCTCCGGGCTCATGGCTTCGCTCAGCGGCTCGATCCCCATCGCGGCGAAATGCTTACAGCCGGCGAGGTCAAGGGTCGGCACGAGGTCCATGAAGCCGAAACGGCGCGCATCGTTGTAAGTGACAGTCGCGCCGTTCGACATCGCCATCACCACATGGTCGTGCTTGGCGTTGCCGAGCGCCCCTTCGAGATAGAAATCTCCCGGCGAGACGTTGCGACCGTCCGGCAGGGCCACGTCGAAGCGCCCGCTCATGCCGAGATGCAGGATCAGGGTCTCCCCGGTGTCGAGACCGGCGGTGAGGTATTTCGCCCGTCGCGCCAGATCGGTCACCGTCGCGCCTTCGAGCCGCTGTGCGAAGCGCTCGGGGAAGGGAAACCGCAGGTTCGGCCGGCGCAGGGTCACACGGGAGAACGTCGCGCCCACCATGGCGGGGGAAAGACCGCGACGGACGGTTTCGACTTCGGGCAGTTCGGGCATGGAGGGGGGCGAGGCTCTGGATTGGGGACGGCGCCTACAAGACAAGAGCGGCATCCGCCACCCGATCGTCATGCACCTGTCTAACCCGGCACATGGCGATCCGTGCCGGCTTTCGCTATGACGCTCGCGCAAGAGGATGGTGACATGAGTTCGGCCGAGCGTTCGAAGGACGAGACCAGCACGCATTTCGGGTTCGAGCAGGTTGCGCTCGACGAGAAGCAGGGGCGTGTCGACGACGTGTTCCGCTCCGTGGCGAAACGCTACGACCTGATGAACGACCTGATGTCGGGCGGGCTCCACCGCGCCTGGAAGTCGCATCTCATCTCGATGCTGCGGCCACCGCGCAACCGGCCTTTCCACCATCTCGACGTGGCCGGCGGCACTGCCGACATCGCCTTCCGCTGCTTGGAGGCGGGGGGCCCCGAAACCCATGTCACAGTGCTCGACATCAACGAGTCGATGCTGCGGGTCGGTGCGGAGCGGGCCGGCCACCGCTATGACGGCCGGATCGATTTCGTCACCGCGAATGCCGAGTCGCTCCCTCTGCCGAACGAAGCGTTCGACGCCTACACCATCGCCTTCGGCATCCGGAACGTTCCCCGGATCGACCTGGCCCTGGCCGAGGCACGCCGCGTCCTGAAGCCCGGCGGGCGCTTCCTCTGCCTGGAATTCTCAAAAGTCGATCTGCCCGTCCTCGACCGGATCTACGACGCCTACTCGTTCCACGTGATTCCTCGCTTGGGCGCGAGCGTGGCCGGCGATGCGGATTCCTACCGGTACCTCGTGGAATCCATCCGCAAATTCCCGACCCCTGGTCGATTTGCCGGCATGATCGAAGACGCCGGGTTCAAGCACGTTACCCACCGGCCCCTGTCCGGCGGAATCGTCGCGATCCATTCCGGCTGGAAGATCTCGTGACGTCAGATCGGATCGATCTGCCCGATCTGGTCCTACACAGCGGCCTCATCCTGAGGTGCCGCGATAGCGGCCTCGAAGGAGGCCTCCAGATCGCAGGGTGGCCTCTGGAAACCTCCTTCGAGGCCGCCGCTCCGCATCGTCACCTGAGGATGAGGTTCAGTGGTGGGACGAGTGCTGGTCCTGCCGTGATCACGCACGTCGAAAGCATCCCATGCTAGGCGCCATCGTCTATCTCATCCGCGGTGCCGGGGTCGGCTTCGTGCTGGCACGCGAAGGCGGGCTGTCGTTCATCGACCCCACCGAGCTACCGCCGCATCTTCGCTTCGCCCTTAAGCTCGGGCGGATGCTGGAGCGGCCGGGCCTCGGCGCCGGGGCGGGTCCGCTGCAACGTGCGCTGACCCGGCTCGGCCCTTCCTACGTCAAGTTCGGCCAATTCCTGGCGACGCGGCCCGACATCGTCGGCATGAATGCCGCCCTCGATCTCGAGAAGCTGCAGGACAGGGTTCCGCCGTTCCCACAGGAACAGGCGATCCGCGTGGTCGAGGCCGCCTTCGGCAAGCCGATCCGCGAACTGTTCCTGTCCTTCAGCGAGCCCGTGGCCGCCGCGTCCATCGCCCAGGTCCACAAGGCTCACATCCTCGACGCGAACGGCGTCGAGCGGGTGCTGGCGGTGAAGATCATGCGGCCGGGCGTGCGCGAGCGGTTCCAGCGCGATCTTCAGGTGATGCGGTTCATGGCTCGCGTGGTCCATGCCCTGTCGCCGAAGGCGGAGCGCCTGCGCCCGCGCGACGTGGTCGAGATCCTGGCCCGCTCCGTGATGATGGAGATGGATTTCCGGCTCGAAGCCGCGGCCATGTCCGAGCTCGCGCAGAACACCAAGGACGATGCCGATTTCCGCGTGCCGAAGCCCGAATGGGAGCTGACCGCGCGGGACGTGCTGTCGAGCGAGTGGATCGAGGGCATCCGGCTCAATGATCGCGCCGCCATCGTCGCTGCCGGCCACGACCCCAAGGCGCTCGGCCTCGCGGTCATCCAGTCCTTCCTGCGGCAGGCGATCCGCGACGGCTTCTTCCACGCCGACATGCATCCCGGAAACCTGTTCGTGGATGCGAGCGGTACGCTGGTGGCGGTCGATTTCGGCATCATGGGCCGGCTCGGGATGATGGAGCGGCGCTTCCTCGCCGAGATCCTGCTCGGCTTCATCCTGCGCGACTACAAGCGCGTGGCGCAGGTGCATTTCGAGGCGGGTTACGTGCCGGCCCACCATTCGGTGGAGGATTTCGCCCAGGCCATCCGCGCCATCGGCGAGCCGATCCACCAGCGACGGGCCGACGAGATCTCGATGGCCAAGGTGCTGACGCTGCTCTTCGACATCACTGCCCTGTTCGACATGAGCACGCGCACCGAATTGGTGATGCTGCAGAAGACCATGGTGGTGGTGGAAGGCGTCGCCCGTTCCCTGGACCCGCAGCTCGATATGTGGACCGGGGCGGAGCCGGTGGTCCGCTCGTGGATCGCGCGTAATCTCGGCCCCCTCGGGCGAATCGAGGGTGCGGGACGTGCAGTTCTGACCTTGTCCGACGTCGTCACCGACCTGCCCGATCTCGCCCAGCGCCTGCGCCGGATTCTCGTGCGTCTCGACGAGAGCGGAACCGGCGACCGCAAGGCGTTGGAGAGCATAGCCCGCAAGGAGCGTCGCCGGGCGCTGTGGTCCACGGCGGCGCTCTGGGCCATCGCGGTAGGCGCACTGGTGATGGCGTTCCGGTAAGGGCCGGGTGAACGGGATGGCGCGGACACCGCTGTTCGTGGCCGCACTGTCATATCCGTTCGCTGTGGACGATCACGACGCGCGGGAGTAGCCCTCCATCATGACCCTCCCCCTCCAGAACCGACGCATCCTGCTCGTGATCGGTGGCGGTATCGCCGCCTACAAGTCGTTGGACCTGATCCGCCGCCTCCGCGAGCGCGGGGCGCGGGTGCGTCCGCTGCTCACGGCGGGGGCACAGGAATTCGTCACCCCCCTCGCCGCTGCCGCCCTCGCCGGGGAGCGCGCCCATACCGACCTGTTCGACCGGGCGGAGGAAGCCGAGATCGGCCATATCAAGCTGGCGCGCGATGCGGATGCCATCGTGGTCGCGCCTGCCACCGCCAACCTGATGGCGCGGATGGCGAGCGGAGACGCCTCGGACCTCGCCTCCACGGTTCTCCTTGCGACGACCCTCCCGATCCTGATCGCTCCGGCGATGAATGTCCGCATGTGGCAGCATCCGGCGACGCGTCGGAACCTGGCGACGCTCAAGGGCGACGGTGTCCGAGTGGTCGGACCCAATGACGGCGCCATGGCCGAAGCGGAGTTCGGTCCGGGCCGCCTCGCGGAACCCCTGGAAATCGCCGATGCGGTCGAGGCCATGCTCGGTGAAATTTCGACGGCATCCTCGGCGGCGACCGGGGGATTCGGATTTCTCGCCGGTCGTTCGCCGCAGAAGCCTCTCGCGGGCCGGCGCGTCCTCGTGACGTCCGGCCCGACGCATGAACCGATCGACCCCGTACGATACCTCGCCAACCGCTCGTCGGGGCGACAGGGCCATGCCATCGCCGCCGCTGCCGCAGAAGCGGGCGCGGAGGTCACGCTGATCTCGGGTCCCGTGGCCATCGCCGACCCGAAGGGCGTTACAATCGTGCGTGTGGAGACCGCGCGGGAGATGCTTGCTGCGGTGGAGGCCGCCCTCCCCGCCGACCTCGCCGTCTTCGCCGCGGCGGTGGGGGACTGGCGCCCGGCTCAGGACAGTACGTCGAAGATCAAGAAGGACGGAGCGGCCGTGCCGCCCCTCTCCCTTGTGGAGAATCCGGACATTCTCGCCACCATCGCCAAGCGCAGTGAAGGGCGCCCGAAGCTGGTGGTCGGCTTTGCCGCCGAAACCGATTCGGTGATCGCCCACGCTCGGGCGAAGATCGCCCGCAAGGGCTGCGATCTGCTCGTCGCCAACGATGTCTCCGCCGAGGGCGGCGTCATGGGCGGCACCGCCAACACCATCCATCTGCTCGACCGGGACGGTGGGTTGGAGACATGGCCGACCCTCGACAAGGACGAGGTCGGGCGACGACTCGTGGAGCGCTTTGCCGCGCGGCTCGCACCGTGAGGCGGATCAATCTCGCAGATGCCACGTTAAGGCTTGACGAACACTTCGCACCGCATCATGTGGGCGCAACCGCCGTTGCCCGGCATATGCTCGGCTCGGTGGATCACAGGAACTTTCGAACCCAATGCCCAGCGACAGTAGTCGATGGACCGCGCCGAATTTGGCCGACCGCGTGTTGAGCGCCTGATCGCGTGATCGGGTTCACCCGCGATCGGCCTTGACGGCCGGTCGAACGAGGTGAGCCCATGACCTTCCAGACTCTTGCTTTCCGCCGTGCCCGCTCGCGCGTCGCTTCGCCCGCCCGCGACAACAGCGTGGCGTTGATCCTTCTCGTGATGATGTCGCTGGTCTTCGCGCCCGTCATCGGCATGCACCTCGTGGCGGCCTTCGCCCCCGCTTCGCTTCCCTCGACGCTGATGACGCGCTCGGCCGGCACGGCGCTTCCGCCGGGCTGAGCTTCGGCGGCCACGAAGCACGCCTTAGGATCGCGGCGGCATGGCTGCCGGATCCATATGCATCAGCTCCCAGACGTGGCCGTCCGGATCCTGGAACGAGCAGCCGTACATGAAGCCGTAATCCATGTTCGGCTTCCAAGGCTTGGCACCGGCCGCCAGCGCCTTGGCCAAGGTATCGTCGACCTCCTGACGTGATTCGCAGGAAAGGCAGGTCAGCACTTCGGTGGCCTTCGACGCATCGCAGATGTCGCCGGTGATGAAGTCACGAAAACGCGCTTCCGTCAGCAGCATCACGAAAATTCTGTCCGACACCACCATGCAGGCCGCATTCTCGTCGGTGAAGGCCGGATTGAACGTGAAGCCGAGGGCGCCAAAGAAGGTCTTTGAGGCTTCGAGATCCTTCACCGGCAGATTGACGAAGATCATCCGCATGTCTGTCGCTCCTTCTCATGATTCCGGTGGGCATGGTGGGCCGCGGACAGCGATCAGCCCGCTTCCTGCTGCTGGGCCGCCAGGGCGGATTCTTCGGCCGTGGTCTTGCGGAAGGAGGGGCGATCCTTGATCCGGGCGACGTAGGCGACGATCAAGGGTTCTTCCGGAACGAGTTTGAAGGCGGTCATCCAGCCGAGTGCGGCACCCCAAAGGATGTCGGCGGCGCTGAATCGCTCACCTAGAAGATATGGCCCCTTCGACAGGCCCGCGACGATGCTGTCGAGAACCGCGTCGAAGCTGCCATAGGGGGACATCGCCATCGGGCCCGGCTCTCTTTCGAGCGCGCGGTCAATCACCGCCGGCTCGAAGCACGACCCGTACAGAATCATCCAGCGAAGATAGGGACCGCGCAGCGGGTCCCCGATCGGCGGCGCGAGGCCCTTCTCGGCGAACTCATCGGCGAGATAGAGATAGATCGCGGCCTGCTCGGTGATGACCGCATCCCCGCGGCGGATGGCGGGGACCTTGCCCAGGGGATTGATCGCCAGATAGGGGGCCTCGCGATGCTCCCCCGCCCTCATATTGAGGACGTGCAGGCGGTAGGGCACCTGGAGCTCGTCCAGCAGGATGCGGACGCCAGACGAGCGCGTGTTGGGTGAATGATAGAGCGTGATGTCGGAGGTCATCGATTCCGTTTCGCGTGCGAATCGTGGAAGGCCACTTTCTCCGAAGCCTTGTCCCGGTCAAACATCGTCTCATCGTTAGGCGAAAAAAGACGGTCGCCGGATGATCGTGTCGGGAACGAGAGGGTTGTGTCGGGGCGCCCCCTTCAATTGTCGAAGCGGCGGATAACCTCTTCGTATTCCAATGCAATACTTGCCGTGATGGTGCTGCGTTGTCCGATCGGCGTCATTCTGTGCAGAATGTCGATGGCTCGGCCGAGGGTTCGGCAGCATCGGCGGCGCGGACATTCGCGCCTGTCGCGTTGACGGAATGCCGGGGCGTGTCTATAGAGCGCGCTTCGCCGACAGGCCGCACTCAAGCAGCCCGTCGGCTTCGCCATTGCCCGAACAACCTTCGCGCGTAGACCGACACACCAAGCCCGCGGGCTCGTCGGCATCGCCCTACATGAACGAGGATGCCCCATGGCCAACACCGTGTCGGCCAAGAAAATGACCCGCAAGATCGCGAAGCGGACCGCTGTGAACCGCTCGCGCCGCAGCCGTATGCGTACCTTCCTCCGCAAGGTCGAAGAGGCGATTTCCGGTGGCGACCAGTCCGTTGCGCTGACCGCCCTGCGGGCAGCCGAGCCCGAGATCATGCGGGCCGCTCAGCACGGCATCGTTCATAAGAACAACGCCTCCCGGAAGGTTTCGCGCCTCGCGGCGCGGGTCAAGGCTCTCGCAGCCTGATCCTTTCCTTCCTCGGATGACGCGAAAGAAGCCCGGCCTCAGTGCCGGGCTTCTTTCGTTTCAGGCTCGGTTTTCCGCCCCGTTCCCGATACTTTTTCCGCACGAGCCCGCCGGATGTTTCGTGGCGGGTGCCGGTCATCTCTCGATGGTCCGGCCGGCTGGTCATCGCTTCAATTTGAGTCGAACCGTTAACCCTACTTGCGAATCTGCCGTGTTGCGGAGTCTAGGAGGGCTGTGTAGATTAATGATCTCTCGCCAGAAGCGGGAAAATTCACACTTAATTCAAACCTATCCGAATCGTCCGCAAGGTTTCGGGCGGCTCTGGACTCGGTGCGGATCAGCGAGACTCTCACGGCACCTCACACAGCTTTCCCCGCAACCCCCGTTGTTAGGAGAACCGTAGCTTATTGTTGATAGGCTCCTCTCATCGGCAAAAGCCTGCGGTGGAGATGTTGACTCCGCCGGATCTCTATGGGTTCCGCAAATTCCTTGCGGGGCGTGAAGTCAGTCCAGTGTGCGTACGTTCCGAGCGGCGGCTTCGCCCTCGGCGCGAGGAGAGCGATGATGCATGTCGACGGTAGCGTGGCGGGTAACGCCGAGACCGGCATGGGTGGCGCAGGGGGATCGGACACGGTTGCTGCCTGGGCGCGCGTGAAGCGGCGCCTGCGGGCGGAATTGGGCGAAGACGTCTTCGCCAGCTGGTTCGCGCGTCTCGAATTGGTGGAGGTGGTCTCCGGGACCGCCCGCCTTAGCGTGCCGACCCGATTCCTTAAGAGCTGGATCGAATCCCATTATCTCGACCGTGTCCTGGCCACGTTCCGCAGCGAGGTAGAGAGCGTCTCGCTTATCGAGGTGGGCGTGCGCGGGGCAGGTGCTCCCCCACGCGTCGTTTCGGGTGCGGTCAAGTCCTCGGCACCCGCGAGTCCCCTCGCCCGTCTCCAGGCCGCCAGCAACGCGCAGCCCTCATCCGGCGAGATGAGCTTCCCAGCCGAGGCGGAATCCTCCTCTCAGGCGCGCGGCGAAGCCTCCAGTGACCTCAACGGCGCGCCCCTCGACAATCGCCTCACCTTCGCGAGCTTCGTCGTCGGCCGATCCAATGCCCTGGCACACGCCGCAGCCGAGCGCGTGGCCCGTCATGATGGGCAGGGCGCCCTCTACAATCCGCTCTATTTCCATGCCGGCGTGGGCCTGGGTAAGACCCACCTTCTCCACGGCATCGGCCATGCTGCGCGCGAATCCGGCCGCCGTGTGATCTACCTGACCGCCGACCGCTTCATGTACGGCTTCGTCAACGCCCTGAAGACCCAGAGCGCGCTCGCCTTCAAGGAGAAGCTGCGCGCCATCGATCTCCTCATCCTCGATGACGTCCAGTTCATCCAGGGCAAGTCAATCCAGGCCGAGTTCGGGCACACGATCAACTCGCTCATCGATGCGGGCCGTCAGGTCGTCGTCGCCTCGGACCGCCCGCCCACCGAACTCGAAGCCCTGGAAGAACGGGTCCGTTCCCGTCTGGCCGGCGGCCTCGTGGTCGAGATCGGCACGCTGGACGAACAACTGCGCATGTCGATCCTGTCGGCGCGACTCGCTGCCGTGCGGGTGGCGCATCCGAATTTCGAAGTGTCGCCCACCGTCGCCACCTATGTCGCCCGCGCGATCACCGCCAATGGCCGCGATCTCGAAGGCGCCGTGAACCGGCTTCTCGCCCATGCCACGCTCACCGGCACCGCCGTGACCATGGAGACGGCAGAAACCGCGATCCGCGACCTCGTGAAGAACCGGGAGCCCAAGCGCATCAAGATCGAGGACATCCAGAAGCTGGTTGCCTCGCGCTACAACGTCTCGCGTTCCGATATCCTGTCGGAGCGGCGGACCGCCGCCGTGGTCAAGCCGCGCCAGATCGCGATGTATCTGTCGAAGGTGCTGACTCTACGGTCGCTGCCCGAGATCGGCCGCCGCTTCGGAGGCCGCGACCACACCACAGTGCTCCACGCGGTCCGCAAGATCGATAAGCTGATCGGCGAGGACAATGTGCTGAACGACGAGGTCGAGCTCCTCAAGCGGATGCTGCAGGACTGATTGGCGGGATCGGAGCAATGCGGGAGACGTCCCTCCCGCATTGCCCTGGATAGAGCGTTCCGCGCTCTTGCGTTCGGACAGGGCCTTCGCCAAGTTCACCGGCCAAGCCGCCGGCTCCATCCGTCACCGTTTTCGGGGTGGGCGACGTTTTTTTAGAATGACCACGAGTTGTTGCGATGAAAGTCACTGTCGAGCGCGCGGCTCTCCTTCGATCGCTCGGCCACGTGCACCGTGTGGTGGAGCGGCGCAACACGATTCCGATCCTCTCCAACGTGCTCCTGCGCAGCGGGCCTGATGGACTGGAGCTGAAGGCGACCGACCTCGACATCGAGGTGACGGAATCCGTGCCCGCCGACATCGTCGATCCGGGTGCCACCACGGTGCCCGCGCATGTGATCTACGACATCGTGCGCAAGCTTCCCGATGGAGCGCAGGTCTCGCTGGAGACGAGCGGCGAGACTGGGCAGATGACGATCCGTTCCGGGCGCTCGCGCTTCTCCCTCGGTGCCCTGCCCGAGGGTGACTTTCCGGATCTCGCCGCCGGCGAACTCGGCACCAGCTTCGCCATTGGTGCCAGCGACCTCAAGCGCCTCATCGAGAAGACACAGTTCGCCATCTCCACAGAGGAGACGCGTTACTACCTCAACGGCATCTACCTCCACACGATCGAGGTCGACGGCGCGCTGAAGATGCGTGCGGTCGCCACCGATGGCCATCGCCTCGCCCGCGTCGAGATCGATGCTCCCGAGGGCAGCCGTGGCATGCCGGGCATCATCGTGCCGCGTAAGGCCGTGGCGGAGATTCAGAAGCTGGTCGAGGATGGCGGCGAAACCGTCGAGATCGACCTCTCGCCGGCCAAGATCCGCTTCCGCTTCGCCAGCGGCGTGACGCTGATCTCCAAGCTCATCGATGGCACCTTCCCCGACTACCAGCGGGTGATCCCGTCGGGGAACGACAAGTTCCTCACTGTGCAGCGCGACCAGTTCGCCCGTGCCGTCGACCGTGTCTCGACGATCTCGTCCGAGCGCGGCCGCGCGGTGAAGCTCGCCGTGCAGGAGGGCCGCCTCGCCCTCTCCGTCAACAACCCGGATTCCGGTAGTGCCACGGAAGAGCTCGACGTCGATTACGAGGCCTCCGCCCTCGATATCGGCTTCAATGCCCGCTACCTCCTCGATATCACCAGCCAGCTCGAGGGCGACACCGCTCTGTTCAAGCTCGCCGATCCCGGCTCGCCGACCCTGATCCAGGACCGCGAGGGCGCTTCGGCGCTGTATGTGCTGATGCCGATGCGGGTGTGATCGAGGTCGTTTCGCCGATTACCCAAGAAAGTTCGGGCATCGTGGATCCATCCACCGACGAACCGTCCGTCGTCGGTCTGCGTCTCACCCGTGTCATCTGCCGCGACTTCCGCAACCATGCCGATCTCGACCTCGCTGTCGGGAGCCGTTTCGTCGCGCTTGTCGGCGAGAACGGGGCGGGGAAGACCAACCTGCTCGAATCGATTTCGCTCTTCTGCCCCGGCCGTGGCCTGCGGCGGGCGGACCTGTCGAGCATGGCGCGGAATGCCGGCTCCGGCGGGTTCGCGGTCTCCCTCGCGCTCAAACAGGGAGAGGACGAGCATCGTATCGGCACGGGCTTCGAGCCCGCCGTGGGCGACGGCCGGGCTACGCGTCTGTGTCGGATCGACGGCGAAACGGTAGGCTCCCCCGTAGCCTTCTCCGAGTTCCTGAGGGTGGTCTGGCTGACGCCGGATCTCGACGGTTTGTTTCGCGGGCCCGCCGGCGACCGCCGTCGCTTCCTCGACCGCCTGGTCCTTGCCGTCGACGCGACGCACGGCGCCAGGGTGAACGCGCTGGAGCGGGCACTCCGATCGCGCAACCGCCTGCTCGAAGAGCGACCCAGCGACGGGCAATGGCTCGATGCGGTCGAGCGCGAAGTCGCCGAACTCGGCGTCGCTGTGGCGTTGGCGCGGCGCGAGACCGCCGAGCGGCTGGATCGCCTCATCGCCGAGACCCGCGATGACGCGCAGCCCTTTCCATGGGCGGGGCTCAGGCTGGAAGGCGACCTCGACGATCTCGTGGCCGTCTGGCCGGCCCTGGAGGCGGAGGACCGGTTCCGCGCCGCCCTCCGCCAGGGCCGCCACCGCGACCGTGCCGCCGGCCGCACCCTGGTCGGCCCGCAGGCCACCGATCTCGTAGTCCGCCATGGACCGAAGGACGTAGCCGCCGCAACCGCCTCGACGGGTGAGCAGAAGGCGCTGCTCATCGGCCTTGTGCTGGCCCATGCGCGCTTGGTTCAGGCCATGTGCGGCATCGCTCCCATCATCCTGCTCGATGAGGTCGCGGCGCATCTTGATCCGCGACGGCGGGCCGGCCTGTTCGATGCCTTGGCCGCCCTGCAGGGGCAGGTTTGGATGACCGGCGCCGATCCGGCGCTGTTCGTCGAATTGGACGGCCGGGCCGACATGGTTTCGGTCTCCGACGGACGTATCGTGCGCGCCTGAATCACCGCGCGATGAGCCGATCGAACATCTCGTAGTTCACCGGATTGTCCGGACACAGGCCGAACCCGCATTCGGCAAAGGTCGAGCCGGCATTGGCCAGCGCCACGACGAGAAACAGCAGGACCACGGAAAGACCGAGCGCCCCGGCCCGGGTGCCGGGAAGAACCGTCGGCGCCGTTCCGGTGGGCTGCCCAAGGACCGAGACCGTCTCCGGGCGGGACACGGCGGCCTCAGGGGTGAACTGCCGATCCCACAGGCACAGGATGGCGACGGCGACGATCACGCCGGTGAAAGCGATGAGCGCCCAGACATAGAAATGGAGGCCGAACAGGGCCGAGCCGTAGGTCCCGGTTCCGGGGATGATGTGCAAAGCCGTCTGACGGGCGGAGACCGCACCCCCCACCACGGCGCTCAGGATGACGATGGCATAATGCGACGGTCTCGGCCGGTCACAGATATTGAGGACCAGCCCCAGGCCGACCGCCGTGAAAGCGGCGCGCTGAAGGACGCAGAGCGGGCACGGCAATTCTCCGAGGACGATCTGAAACCAGAACGCCACGAGCAAAATGAGGCTGCAGCCAAGGAGTCCCGCTGCGTTGAGCGCGCGGGCGAGGGACGATGCGGACATTCCGTGGCCTTCAGAAGACGAGCGGCAGGGCGTCGGTGGCGTGCTCGCGGAACAACGCCAGCAACACGCCCAGGGACAGGCCCCAGAGGAGCAAGGCCAGGCCGCGTCTCCCGGCGATAGCCGCCCCCGTGGCGCCAGCGAAACCGAGGAAGGGAAGGACCATCATGGGATAAACTCGCCGGTCTTTCATCGGCCCGCGATGACGACCCGCTGACCCTTGCCCATCTGAGCAGACATCTCCTTTCGGGTGACTTAAGATGTGAAGTCTTTGTATGCCCTGTATTGCAACTGTCGATCGGAGCAGGCGTCATTCCCATCGCGCAACTTGTCGTCTTTGCCGCCATCTATGCCGCCGCCGTAGCCTCCCCCGGACCCGGCGTCGCGGCTCTGGTGGCGCGTGTCCTCGCCGAGGGCACCCGCGGCATCGGTGCCTTCGTCGCGGGCTTCATTGTCGGCGACCTGATATGGTTCGCCGTCGCGGCGGGTGGATTCGCCCTGGTGGCGCAGACCTTCGCGCCGCTCCTCGTCGCACTGAAATATGCCGGCGCGGTCTATCTCGCTGTCCTGGCGTTCAAAGCCTGGACATCCCGGGT
This sequence comes from Methylobacterium bullatum, assembly GCF_014845095.1. GTDB lineage: Bacteria > Pseudomonadota > Alphaproteobacteria > Rhizobiales > Beijerinckiaceae > Methylobacterium > Methylobacterium bullatum. The sequence goes on from NZ_NKUG01000070.1 coordinate 74,900, forward strand.
CGGCGTGATCGACGCGGAGCCTCTTCGTGACGAGGGTGCATTGCGCCTGTTCGCGGGCGGCCTCGCCGTCACCCTGGGCAACCCGAAGGTGATCCTATTCTTCCTGGCCCTGCTGCCGACGGTCGTTGACCTCGACCGGATCGATGTTCCGGGGCTGGCGGAACTTGGCGCCACCATCGTTCTCGTCCTCGGCACCATCCTCTACGGTTATGTCCTGGCGGCCGAACGAGCCCGGCGCGTCATGACCTCCGCCAGGGCACGACGACTGCTCAACCGGGGAGCCGGGACGGTCATGGCCGGCGCTGCCGTCGCGATCGCGTCCCGCTGATACGTTCTCGAGATCGAGGTGAGGTGGTGGTCCCGACGATTGACCTCGGGGTCCAGGGCGGTCAAAGCCACCTTCCTGGCAAATGACGGCCTCGACGGCGGCATTGCCGTGCCAAGGATGGCCGGCGCGACGTCCGCCTGCCGCCTTTCCCTGACCGCGATGACGGGCCCTGCATGACCGACCGCCTCGACGAAGCTCGACGCGCCCTCAAGACCACCTTCGGCTACGACGATTTCCGGCCCGGACAGGACGAGGTGATCGGTGCCGTCCTGGATGGGACGGATGTGTTCGCGGTGATGCCGACGGGCTCGGGCAAGTCGATGACCTATCAGCTGCCGGCGCTGGTCGAATCCTCGCTCACGGTGGTCGTGTCGCCGCTGATCGCCCTCATGCACGATCAGGTCCAGCAGATGATCGGTTTCGGCGTCGAGGCGGCGACCCTGAACTCATCGGTGGCGGAAGCGACGTCCCGGGAGACCTGGCGCAAGATCCGCAGCGGCGATCTGCGGCTCCTCTTCGTCTCGCCTGAGCGGCTGATGATGGAAGGGCTGATAGATGCCCTGCGCGGGGCTGGCGTCCGGCGGCTGGCCGTGGACGAGGCTCATTGCGTCTCGCAATGGGGGCATGATTTCCGCCCGGAATACCGCGATCTCTCCAAGGCGCGCGAAGCGTTGGGGAATGTCCAGACCGTGGCGCTCACCGCTACCGCCGATAAGGCGACGCGGGCCGACATCACCGAGCGGTTGTTCCCGGCTGGTCGCGACCTGAAGGCCTTCGTCCATTCCTTCGACCGGCCGAACATCCGGCTGACTTTCATGCCGAAGGACAACCCGACCCGCCAGATCGAGCGCTTCTTGCGCCACCGACGCTCCGAGAGCGGCATCATTTACTGCTCGTCGAGGAAGCGCACGGAGCAACTCGCGGAGGTGCTCGCCAAGGATGGGTTCAACGCCCTCCCCTACCATGCCGGCCTCGACCAGGGCACGCGCATGAAGAACCAGGACACGTTCCTTCAGGAGGACGGGGTGGTGATGACCGCCACCGTCGCCTTCGGCATGGGCATCAACAAGCCGGACGTGCGCTTCGTCTGCCACGCCGACATGCCCTCCAATGTCGAGGGCTACTATCAGGAGATCGGCCGCGCCGGCCGCGACGGCCTGCCCGCCGACACGCTCACGATTTACGGCCTCGACGACATGTCGCTCCGCCGCCGGCAGATCGACGAGAAGGACGTGCCCGATGAGCGCCGTCGCGTCGAGCGGCGCAAGTTGGAGGCGATGATCGCTCTTTGCGAGGGGGCGACCTGCCGGCGCCAATCGCTCCTCGGCTATTTCGGCGAGGCGAGCGAGCCCTGCGGCCGCTGTGATCTGTGCCGCAGCGGCATCTCGCTCATTGATGCCACCGTGCCGGCGCAGAAGCTGCTCTCGGCCATCGTGCGAACGGGGCAGCGATTCGGCGCGGCTTATGTCTGCGACGTGGTCCACGGCAAGGAGACCGACACGATTCGGCGCAACGGGCACACGGCGCTGAAGACCTTCGGCGTCGGTGCCGACAAGCCGCTACCGGCATGGCGGGCGATGCTGCGCCAGCTCTTCGCGGCCGGTGCCGTGGCGGAGAACGACGACGGGTTCGGCGGGCTCTCCCTGACTGAAAAGGGCGAGGCCATCCTGTTCGGTCGCGAAGCGATCCAGATGCGGCCGGACCCGGAGCCGAAGGTGGCCGAGCCTCGCGACCGCAAGCGCAGCGGCGCGGCGCGCGAAGATGCGACCCTCGATCTCGATCCAGCGACGGAAGCTCTGTTCCAGCACCTGCGTGGCCTGCGCGCCACCATCGCCCGCACGGAGGGCATCGCCGCCTTCATGGTGTTCCCAGACCGGACGCTGATTGAGATGGCGCGGGCGAAGCCGGTGGATCTCTATGCCCTAAGGACGGTCCACGGCGTCGGCGAGCGCAAGCGCGATGCCTACGGGGAGCGGTTCGTCACAGCAATCGCGGAGCATCTCGCTCATGGGGCCGGGGGCAACGCCTGATGCGAATTCGCACTCGTACGAGGTCGACTTGATCGTGTAGGGACCGGTTCCGGCGCTTCGCTTGCAGGCGCCGCCCACCTTCTCCTCCTGCTGCACGGATAAACATCCCATCGCTTCGGAATCACCCGCCACAGATCTCCTTCCGCGCCAGATTTTTTACATGCCGGGTTTCGATCCGCGTGAGCCCGAAACCTATTGGGGCTTATTTCGGCGCGAGAGCCGACTGACGGCAGTGAGGCGCCGCATGGCCATCGCCGTGAGCGACCCGGTGCGGTCGGAAGATGGCTTGCGCCTCGATTGGACGGTGAACGTGGACGGGGCCCCCACGCGCTATACCCTGCTGCGCTGGGACGACATCGTCCGCGCCCGCTTTCCGCGATCGAACTGGCGACGCCTTGTGGAGGTCCCCGCCCTATGGTGGCGCCTCTACCGCAGCGGATACGTTCGCAGGTTTCGGCGGGAAGCCAAGCGCTTTGCCCGCGTGATCATCGGCGTCCACCAGATCTATGCCGGCCTGATCGTCGCATCGGTGATCCTGGCGGCGTTGCCGTCTCTGCTCGGACCGTCAGGCTGGCGACCTTGGTTGATCGCGGCGATCCCGGTCCTCTCCTACGCCCTCCTCGCCGGCCTGATGGGCTTGACCCGGTCCAAACCGTTCTATGTCGCCCACCTCGTGGACGATGCCGCATTCACCCACGACCACGCCAGCGGTGCCGAGACGCGCATGCGCCGGCGTCTCGACGCCTTCGCCGATGAGATACGCACCGCTGAAGGCAGAGCAAGCGAGATCGTCGTCATCGGACATTCCTCATCGAGCTTTCTCGGCGTCGAGGCTCTCGACAGGGTCCTCACGCAGGATCCCGGCTTCGGGCAGCGTGGCACGCCGGTTTCCTTCGTCAGTATCGGCAGCGTGATCCCTTGGATCACCCTCGATGCACCGGCTGGCGAGATGCGCGCGGCCCTCGCGCGGGTGGCGGCATGCCGCGCCATCCGTTGGCTTGACGTGCGTGCGAAGTGGGACTGGCTTTCGGTCCACCAACGCGACGTCCTCAGCGCCTCCGACATGCCCTCCCCGCCTGCACATCGGCCGGTGGAGATCCATGTCCGCATCACCGACCTGATCGAGAAGAACATTATCGCCCGGCGCAAGTGGAATCTGTTCCGCATGCATTTCCAGTTGCTGATGTCGAGCCTGAACCCACAGGCATTCGATTACGTCGCCTTCGTCGCTGGTCCCGAGCCTATCCACAGCGCCATCGATCGCCTGCGTCTTCCAGGTGAGCCCGCCTCCGAGAAGGTCGTCTGACGCAGCGTTTCCGCCAGTCCGCATGGCCGGACGCCGCTTTGATGAGTTGCCAGCACGGGCGCTTACCCTCTAGAGCCGACCGGACTTGGTGAACCTCGCAAACCCATTCCGAGATCGGGAGGGCTGCGACAGATACCTGAGCGGTCGAGAGGGGTCGCATGTTCCGCAACGATGTTCCGATCACACCGGAGCTGGTACGCCAGCATGGCCTGACGCCGGACGAGTACGAGCGCTTCCGTGGCCTGATCGGACGCGATCCGACCCTGACCGAGCTCGGCATCGTCTCGGCCATGTGGAACGAGCACTGCTCCTACAAGTCCTCGCGCAAGCACCTGCGCGGCCTGCCGACCTCGGCGCCATGGGTGATCCAGGGACCCGGCGAGAATGCCGGTATCATCGATATCGGAGACGGACTGGCCTGCGTCTTCAAGATGGAGAGTCACAACCACCCGAGCTTCATCGAGCCCTATCAGGGCGCAGCGACAGGGGTTGGCGGCATCCTGCGCGACGTGTTCACCATGGGGGCGCGGCCGATCGCGGCGCTGAACGCCCTGCGCTTCGGCTCTCCGGACCATCCCCGCACGCGCCACCTCGTCTCCGGTGTGGTGGCCGGCATCGGCGGCTACGGCAATTCCTTCGGCGTCCCAACCGTGGGCGGCGCCGTCGGTTTCCACCCGCGCTATGACGGCAACATCCTCGTCAACGCCATGGCGGTGGGCCTCGCCCGCACCGACGCGATCTTTTATGCGGCGGCAACAGGCGTCGGGAACCCAATCGTCTATCTCGGCTCTAAGACCGGCCGCGACGGCATCCACGGCGCCAGCATGGCCTCGGCTGAGTTCGACGACGCCTCCGAATCGAAGCGTCCCACGGTGCAGGTCGGCGACCCCTTCGCCGAGAAGCTGCTGCTCGAAGCCTGCCTCGAACTGATGGCGACGGGAGCCGTCATCGCGATCCAGGACATGGGTGCGGCCGGCCTCACCTGCTCGGCCGTCGAGATGGGCGCCAAGGGCGATCTCGGCGTAGAGCTCCACATCGAGAAGGTGCCGGCCCGCGAAGAGAACATGAGCGCCTACGAGATGATGCTCTCGGAGAGCCAGGAGCGCATGCTCATGGTGCTCAAGCCCGGCATGGAAGCGGAAGCCGAGGCCATTTTCGTGAAATGGGGCCTCGATTTCGCGATCATCGGGCACACCACCGATACTCTGCGCTTCGTGGTGAAGCATGACAGCGTCACGATGGCCGACCTGCCGATCAAGGAACTCGGCGACGAAGCCCCGCTCTACGACCGGCCGCACATCGCCAACACGCACCAGCCGGTGATCGCGGCCGCCGACGTGCCTGCGCCGATCGGCAATGCCGAGGCCCTGAAGAAGCTGGTCGGCTCCCCCGACCTCTCTTCGAAGCGCTGGGTCTACGAGCAGTACGACCACTTCATCGGCGGCAACACCGTGCAGAAGCCCGGTGGCGACGCCGCCATCGTTCGCGTCGAGGACGGACCCAAGGGGCTAGCCCTGACCGCCGACGTGACTCCGCGCTATTGCGAGGCGGACCCGGTGCAAGGCGGCCGGCAGGCCGTGGCGGAAGCCTGGCGCAACATCACGGCGGTGGGCGCCAAGCCTCTCGCCATCACCGACAACCTGAATTTCGGCAACCCGGAGAAGCCCGAGGTGATGGGGCAGCTCGTCGGCTGCCTCAAGGGCATCGGCGAGGCCTGCCTCGCCCTCGACTTCCCCGTCGTCTCCGGCAACGTCTCGCTGTACAACGAAACCAACGGCGTCGGCATCCTGCCGACCCCGACTATTGGCGGCGTCGGCCTTCTCGACGATGTCACGAAACACGCCACCATCTCGCTGAAGCGTGACGGCGATATGCTCGTCCTCGTGGGCGCCACGGAAGGCTGGCTCGGCCAATCGGTCTATCTCTCGGTGGTTTCCGGGCGCGAGGATGGTGCGCCGCCGCCGGTCGATCTCGCGGCAGAGCGCCGCAACGGCGATTTCGTGCGCAGCCTCATCGTCTCGGGCCTCGTCGACACCGTGCACGACCTCTCCGATGGCGGGCTTGCCGTGGCCCTCGCCGAAATGGCCATTGCCGGTGGTATCGGCGCGACCCTGCCGGATGCGCCCGCCGGTCTTCCCGCGCATGCCTATCTCTTTGGAGAGGACCAGGCCCGCTACCTCCTCAGCGTCGACCCGGAGAACGTGCCGGACCTTCTCTACAGCGCGAACGCGCAGGGTATTCCGGCCTCCGTCATCGGCTTAGCTGGAGGGCGAGATTTGACCTTGCCCGCTGGCGAAACCATATCCGTCTCGGATCTGCGCGAGGCGCATGAAGGCTGGCTGCCGACCTACATGGCGACCCGGCCTGCCACGGTCTGAACGTCACTCGAAAGGGATTGAGTCCGATGCCGATGGATGCGCGCGATATCGAGGCCATGATCCGTGAAGCGCTGCCCGACGCCACGATCGAGATCAAAGACCTGGCCGGCGACGGCGACCATTATGCCGCCACAGTCATCTCCTCGGCCTTCAAGGGTAAGACTCGCGTGGCGCAACACCAACTCGTCTACGGTGCGCTTCAGGGGCGGATGGGGGGCGTCCTGCACGCCCTTGCGCTCACCACCGGTGTCCCGCAAGATTAGGGGCGATCAACAGGGCGTCCCCATGGACCAGCCGAGCCTGTACGACGACATCGTGAGCGGGACCGAGCAACGGGCGTCGGCCTTGCGATCCCTCTCGCGACGTTCCGATCTGTCCAATATGCTGGACGGGGAGAATGTCGCCGAGGAGATCGAGAGAGTGGGTCGTTCGCAGGTCCAGACCGGTGAAGGCCTCCTCACTCAAAGCCCGGCGCATCTCTTAGAGCGGCGATCTTCGCCATGCACCCTCCCCGTGGAGCATTGGCGCAGGGAGGTTGAGGCCTTCCAGATCGGTGCCCGCGGACGTTGCGAACCTTCCATGTCGCAGCGTATCGACTGGTTCAACGGCTGGGCCGCAACCCAGGAACTAGCCAAGCCGGGACGGACCGCATACGGCAATACGCTGATCTCCAACTTGCCGTTTCAATGCTCCTTGGACGTGGCCGATCCCCTGGTCACCCCATTCTACATTGACGACGCGCTTTTGAGGATCGCCGAAACGACGATCTTGAAATCGCTGGAAAAACACTGACTTCAAGCGCTAGTTCCCCGCCTCAGTCCTGGAAAGGATATCTGCATGACCGACGTCAACGCCGCCATCAAGACCGAGATCGATTCCCAGGACGTCGTCGTGTTCATGAAGGGCACGCCACAGTTTCCGATGTGCGGCTTCTCCGGCCAAGTCGTGCAGATCCTCAATTACCTCGAAGTGCCGTTCAAGGGCGTGAACGTTCTCGACGACATGGCGATCCGCGACGGGATCAAGGCCTTTTCGAATTGGCCCACCATTCCGCAGATCTACGTCAAGGGCGAGTTCGTGGGCGGTTGCGATATCACCCGCGAGATGTTCCAGTCGGGAGAATTGCAGCAGTTCCTCACCGAGAAGGGTGTGGCTGTAAAGGCGACTGCAGTCGCCTGACGCGACCAAAGCTCAATGCTCAATGGCGATTAAGGGCGCGCGAGCGCCCTTTTTCGTGTCGCTCGCACTTTATCGGTACAGGAGCGCAACAGCCGATTTTACATCGAACCTTGGGCAGGGAGTCCTTCGGTACGAGGATGAGTAGCGATTGGCGACCCCATCTAAGGGCATCGCGGGCCACATCAGAGGGCCATCGAGTTTTTAGAATATTGAATAAAGTACATTGAAGACTAATATTTTCGGGTAAATTATCAATCTACGGTATCGATGTGATTAAATACCAAAAAATTTGCAGTGATTGTGTAGTATATTGGGCGAGGCGCCATTTTTAAATTTGAAAATGAATTGACGATAAATCTTTCTATTTAATTTTTTATGAAAATCTAAGACTTGTACCCCCGACGATTAGCTGAGTTTCAGATTGATTCGCCCATGATGGGGTGAGGCGGCTGACACTTGCTATACTTTTGGAGGAGGGCCTATTACAGATTGTATGAATCTGTAATCGAGTGTGTTGCCGCACTGCGAAAACTTCGTGGCGATGCAAAATGCAAATTAAGCGTAAACAATCGTGGAGTACGGGAACTTGTTGCCGGAATCCACATTGTCGGTTTATACGCACACAACGACCCATGCGAAGTTCGCACGGCTCAAGGTCCGGTGACCGCAATGCCAGTGTTTGAAGCAAAGAATCTGGATTCAGAATTCGAGGGGCAGGCTCTCCTCGCGGCCATTCTGTTCCCCACCCAGGAAGCGCAGGATCGGGCACTGACCCATGGCCGCAACCGCGCTGCACGCGGGTGCGCCATGGCTGATCCCCTCACTATTGAAGCGCGGTATCCGCATTCCCTGCGTGATCCAGAGATCGAAGTACAGCTGTCCTGATTCCGCGCATACTCGATATCGTCCGTCGGCTCACCAAGTTTGGCTGGTGATCAGGCCCTGTTTCGTTACAACCGCCCAGCTCCGCCCGCGTCTCTCGACTGAATCGACCTTGCCGACGCCTGGGATCGTGTCCCCTGGACCGACCTCCACGAGGCGATGACGACGGTCTTCGATGACAGCCACACCGTTATAGACCTCGCGCACAGCCCATCCATCGATGACAGCCGGTGTCGAAGCTCTTGCTTTGTCGGGAAGGGATCCGGTCTCCGTTGGCTCAGGCTGCTGAGGCTTGGCGGCTTGCGTCGCCGCCGCGGGAGCGGCCGGAGCGGGCGCCGCCGCTCGCTTGTCCAATTGCGACGTCAGAGCAGCGATTTTTGCCGTCTGGTCTCGCTCTGTTTGATCCTGCCGTTCGGCGAGGCTCGTGACTTTCGAAACGATAGCCTGTTCGGCCTTGCCGATCCGGTCGTTGAGGGCTCCGGACCGATTTTTCGCTTCGCTGCGGACAGACTCGGTAGCATCCTGCACCTGCGCGAGAACCTTTCCTAGCTTCTCGATCTCGGTCTGTAGACGGGCGACATCCGCCTGGCGGATTTCCAGACGGGATTGGATCTGCGCCAGCCGCTCCGAGGATGGATCGGATTTCGGCGAAACGAGGCTCATCGCTCCTGCGCCCACAGCGAGCCCGATCACGAGGGCCGCCGCCGCCACTCCGCCAAGAAGCGGGGAGATCGATGGCAGTCGCCGACGCTTCTCCGGCATCGGCGCGGGCTTCACCTTGGCGCCGCTAACGGCTTGTTTCAAAAGCGCTTCCGGCGACCGATCGGACTCCGCCGCCCCGATGACCTTATCCGCCATGTCTCAAGCTTCCCGTTTGACCGTGTCACCAATGATTAAGGACGTTTGTTTACCGAAAGGTTACCGTATGGCGGAGGGGAACCGGTATCGATCGTTCGCGGCCGAAAGGGTATAGCGAATTGTTCCGACGGAGCCTTGGGGAACGACACGCATGGTGAGGGCAACACTGGTCGGCAGCCTGGCTGTCTGCGTGCTCACGACCCTGACGTCTCTCGCTTTTGCGCTTGAGCCGATGAGGCCGCAACTGCAGCAGGCGGCAAAGCCTTGTCCCAGGCACGGCTCGGGGTTCATTCGCATTCCCGGCTCGGAAACCTGCATCCGCATTGGCGGACGGGCAACGACGGGGCTCGACCTACGCTCCCGCGAAGGCGACCCCGCCTCCCGATCGATCGCCGGGGGCCGGGTCGCCGTCGATACTCGCACGGAGACAGGTTATGGTCCGGTTCGGACCTATGTGCGGATCGGCGCGGGACAGCGTTGAAACGCTGTCAAAGGTTGCGCGACAGCACCAGGGGCTGGCTCCGACCCGCCGGTCCCTTGCCATAGGGAGACGGCGGCTGAGAGGGGCGTCCATACACGGTGGCCGTTCTCGAGCGGTTCATGTCGTCGGCCAGGGACTTGACCAGGCTTTCGGAGACCGTACGTGCCGTCGCCAGCACGATCTGACTGGTTTCCACCACCTGAGCGAAGCGCCGGTGGGCGGTTTTAAGCTCTTCGATGGATTCCGGAGCGAACCGCGCCAAGGCGATGGCATTGGCTTTGGCCACTTCCAGGCTCTGCATGTAGGTCGCCCCAAGGGCAGTCTTCCGCTCGGTCTGCGAGAGGCCCTGGCGAAGGCGCCCGACTCGAACGTGGCCTCCCTCCTCCGAGAGGATGTCCTCCAGCGCCTGCATCGTTTGCATGATGTGCGCGATCAGCGCATCTGCGCCGGCCTTGTCCGCGATGCGAAGAGATTTGGTTTCAGTTGCGGCTTGCATTTCCAGCCTCCTGCATCTTGATCATCTCGCGGTAGACCTGATCGGCGATGCCGACCCCCCCGCTCTTCGCCATTTGACCCGCATATTCCTTGGTCAGCATCGAGCGGTAAACCGCTCCGCCGGTGCCGTTGTCGCCGAGGGGGCCATCAGTGCCCTCCGAGGTGGCGAGCCGCTCCAGGGTCTGCTCCAGGAACATCGTCTCGAATTCGTTGGACGCCTTGCGAGCCTTGATCTCCGCCGGTGTCTTGGCCGTGGCCGCCGCTGCAAGTTTGCTATTTGCGGACGTCGACGCCGCCTTTGTCGTCTCGTCTTTCAGGCCATGACCCACCGACTTGGCGATATCGCCGACGATAGCCCGGCCGACGCCAATGGCGGCCTTGGCGGCGAGGGGGGCGAACAGCATGGTCAGCGCCTTTTGGGTGGGAGGAAGGAAAGGGGTTGCATCACATCACCTCGATATCGGCCTGGAGGGCGCCGGCGGCCTTGATGGCCTGGAGGATCGAGATCAGGTCGCGGGGCCCGACCCCCAATGCGTTGAGGCCGTCTACCAGCTCGCGCAGGGTGACGCCTTCCTTGACCATGGCGAGCTTGTTGCCGTCGCCGGTATCGACCTTGACGCCCGTGCGCGGCACGACGGTGGTGGTGCCATTGGAGAGGGGCGCTGGCTGGCTGACTTGCGGCTGCTCGGTGATGGTGACGGTCAGATTCCCCTGAGCAATGGCGACGGTGGATACGCGCACGTCGCGGCCCATGACGATGATGCCCGAGCGCTCGTCGACGACCACCCGTGCCGTCTGATCGGGCTCGATCTTCAGCTGCTCGATCTCGGTGACGAGGCGGATCATGTTGCCGTTGTACTTCGCCGGGATCTGCAGGGTGACGGTGGCTGGGTCGGTGGGTTCAGCGGTGTCGGCGCCCATGAAGTCGTTGATCGCGGCGGCGATCCGCTTCGAGGTGGTGAAGTCCGGGTTCCGCAGGGACAGGCGCAGGGAGCGCATGTCGTTCATCTTGAACGCCGTCTCCCGCTCGATCATCGCTCCGTTGGGCACGCGCCCGTTGGTGGGCACCCCGCGCGTGATCTTGGCGGCATCGCCCTCGGCCGAGAAGCCCGCGATGGCGACCGATCCCTGCGCCAGGGCGTAGACCTCGCCATCGGCGCCAAGGAGCGGCGTCACCAGCAGGGTGCCGCCCTGGAGGGATTTGGCGTCGCCCAGGGACGAGACCGTGATGTCGATCCGGTTTCCTTGTGTGGCGAAGGGCGGCAGGCTCGCCGTCACCATCACGGCCGCGAGGTTCTGGGTGCGCATGGTGGCCCCCCTCGTGTTGACCCCGAGCCGCTCGAGCATCGCCTGGAGGGACTGCCGGGTGAAGGGGATGTTGTTGAGGGTATCGCCGGTGCCGTTGAGGCCGACGACGATACCGTAGCCCACCAGCTGGTTCTGCCGCACGCCTTCGATGCTCGCGAGATCCTTCACCCGGGACAGGGCGAAAGCCTGGCCGCTCAAGCCGAAGACCAGCGCCAGCAGCGCCGCGCCGCAGGTGAGGAGTGCCGATTGGAAGGTCCGGGCGGTCGCGATTGGCATGATGCGCTTTGCTGGTCGGCGGGGCATGTCGTGGACGTTGGACATGCCGGATGGTCTGCCAGGACCATGCCAACCGGCCATGTCGGTCAAGCATCTGACAAAAAACGCTTATTTTTCGAGCTGGCGTTTCCCGTACTCGGGTTGGGAACCGCTTTCCCTGCCGACCCGGCAGCTTCTGCCCGGTCGTTTACGGATGGTTAACCATCGAGGGCGGATTCTGCTGGGCGAAACGATCGTCGTGCCGATGCGCGAAGCGACGCCCTGATTTTCGGAGACGGCTCATGCGCGTCGATAACCGCCTCGTCTCCCACGCCTCGGCCTCTGCCTCGCCCGCCCTGCGTAAGACGGATGCGTCCTCTTCCTTCCTGCTTGGCGGTGACGCAGCCGCCACCACCTCTTCGGCCACCACCGCACCCACCACCTCCCTGGCGGGGCTCGACGCGATCCTGACCCTGCAGGGTCAGGGCGAGCAGCCCGGCGAGCGCCGCCGTCGCTTCGCCAAGCGTGGCCACGACCTGCTCGACGGTCTCGACCGGCTGAAGGCTTCCCTGGTGATGGGAAGGGTTTCGACGCGTGAACTCCAAGCCATCGCGAGCCGACTCTCGGAGCGTGCCGGGTCCAGCGGCGATCCGCGCCTCGACGGGCTCATCGCCGATATCGAGCTGCGCGCAGCGGTGGAACTCGCCAAGCTTTCGGCCGCTCAAGCCACCTGACGGGGCCTGCCGTCAGAAGCGAAAGCCTTCTGGCGCTTCAGGTTTCCATCATCTCGCGGATGCGCCCGGCCAGGATCTCCACCGGAAACGGCTTGGTGATCATCTGCATGCCCGGATCGAGCTGGCCGTTGCCGAAGATGGCGTTCTCGGCATAGCCGGTAATGAACAGCACCTTCAGATTGGGGCGGGTTTCGCGGGCCTGATCGGCCAGCTGGCGACCGTTGAGGCCGGGAAGGCCGACATCGGTCACGAGCAGGTCCACACGCTCCTGGGTGAGCAGGATCTTCAGGCCGGACAGGCCGTCCGGGGCCGAGATCGCGCGGTAGCCAAGGTCTTCCAGCACATCGACGATGAGGTCGCGCACCACCCCCTCGTCTTCGACCACGAGGACCGTCTCCCCCGCACCGAGACGGGCCGCCTCCGTGATGGTGTCCGCCGTGCCTGGCTCCGGGACCGCTTCGACGGAGCGGGGCAGGTAGAGCTTCACCGCCGTACCGTGCCCGACCTGCGAGTCGATCTTGGCATGGCCGTCCGACTGCCGGGCGAAGCCGTAGATCATCGACAGGCCGAGGCCGGTCCCCTGCCCCAGGGGCTTCGTGGTGAAGAACGGGTCGAAGGCCCGGGCGATGACGTCGGCCGGCATGCCGGTGCCGGTATCCGATACGACGATGCGGACATACGCGCCCGGCTCCACCCCCGGATGCAGTCGGGCATAGGCGCGGTCGAGTTCGGAATTGCTGGTTTCGATGCGCAGACGGCCGCCATCCGGCATGGCATCGCGGGCATTGATGGCGAGGTTGAGGATCGCGTTCTCGAGCTGGTGGGGATCGCACAGGGTCGCCCACAGCCCCTCCCCCATGACGATGTCGAGGGAGATCGTCTCGCCGATCGTCCGGCGCAGAAGGTCTTCGAGGGATGCGATCAGGGCGTTGGCGTCGACCAGCTTCGGATCGAGCGGCTGGCGCCTGGCGAAGGCGAGGAGCCGGTGGGTCAGCGCGGCGGCCCGGTTGGCGGAGGACATCGCCGCCTTGGCGTAGCGTTCGATATTGTCCATCCGGCCCTGCGACAAACGGGTCTGCATCAGGTCGAGGGAGCCGACGATCCCGGTGAGCAAGTTGTTGAAATCGTGAGCGATCCCGCCGGTGAGCTGGCCCACGGCCTCCATCTTCTGGGCCTGACGCAAGGCGTCCTCGGCGAGTGCGAGGGCGGCCGCCTGCTCGCGCTCGGCCGTGGTGTTGCGGCCGCTGGCATAGATCCGCCCGTCCTCGAACGCGCCCGTCCAGGCGAACCAGCGGTAGCTGCCGTCGGCGTGGCGCAGCCGGAACTCGAAGGGGTCGGTGAGCGGTTCGGCGACGATGGCCGAGAAGGTCGCGCAGACGGCGTCGCGGTCGTCGGGATGGGCGAGATCCGCAAAGGACCGGCCGGCGAGATCGTCGGATGTCCAGCCGAGAAGGGTCGTCCAGGCGGTGTTGATCGCCGCGATCCGGCTGTCCGCTTCCGTGACCATCAGCAGATCCTGCGACAGGCGCCAGGCCCGGTCGCGCTCCTGGGTCCGCTCCTGGACTTCCTGGGTCCGGGCCTGGACCTGTTGTTCCAGCGTCTCGTTCAGGCGTCTCAGCGCATCTTCGGCGAGCGCGCGGTCGGTGACGTCGTGCCCCTCGGCGAAGATGCCGGTGACGCTGCCGTCGGCCTCCGTGATCGGCTGATAGACGAGGTTGAGGATGCGCTGTTCGAGGCCGCCATCTTGTCCGGCCTGGATCGTCACCGGCATGTTCCGGCCGATGAAGGGCCTGCCCGTCGCGTAGACCTCGTCGAGAAGCTCGAAGAAGCCTTGTCCCTCGACCTCCGGCAACGCCTCGCGGACGCCGATCCCGATGATGTCGCGATGCCCGACGAGCTGGAGATAGGCCTCGTTGGTGTACTCGAACACGTGCGAGGGTCCGCTCAGGACGCACATGAAGCCGGGTGCGTCCTGGAACAGGGTGCGCATGCGGTCGCGCTCCGCCGTCCTCTGCCGGACTTCCGAGAGGAGGGCCTCGTTGGCCTGCCTCAGGGCTTCGGCCGCCTCCTGACGCATGCGAACGGCTTCGGCGAGGACAGCGTTGCGCTCGCGCTCGGCCTCATAGGCCGAGACGCTGGCGAGGCTCGACGAGATCTGTCCGGCCAAGAGCTTGAGAAAGCTCAGGTAATCGGCATCGATGGGCCGGTGCGGGTTCAGCCCCACCGTGACGATGCCCAGCGGCGCGCTTCCACCCTGTCCGACCAGGGGCAGGCTCACCGCCTGCGCGGGTGGCCTCGCCCAGTCGCCGGTCGGCCAGTTCTGGGCCGGATCGAGATCGACGATCGTCTCGTGTCCCGAGCCGTCGAGCAAGTCCGCGAGGGGGCCGGCGGGATCGATGACCTCCGGCAGGGCGGCATGGTCCGCCGACATCCCGGTGGCGGCGGCGAGACGGGCGAGGCTGCCCCCGTCGTAGAGATGGATGGCACTGAAGGGCAGATCGCGACGGGCCTCGCCGAGGCTGGCCTCCACCGCCCGCAGGACGTCGGAGCGGCTTTCCGCCCGAGCGAGACTCTCGCCGAGGAGACGCAGGATTCCGAGGCGCCGTTCGCTGATGACGCGGTTCGTCTCTTCGCTGACCGCGCAGAACAGGCCACCCACCGTTCCGTCGTCGGCGAGGACCGGGCTGTAGGAAAAAGTGTGATAGGTTTCCTCGGGATAGCCGTTGCGCTCGAGGAGCAGCAGCAGCCCGCGATCCCAGGTCGCCTCGCCGTCCTCGTAGACGCTGCGGATGCGCGCCTCGATATCGTCCCAGATCTCGGCCCAGAGGATCTTGGTGGGTTTCGCGAGGGATTCCGGGTGCTTGAGGCCGAGCGTCGGGCGATAGGCGTCGTTGTAGAAGAACGCGATCTCCGGCCCCCAGCCGAGCCACATCTCGAACCGCGAGGTCAGGAGGATGCGCAGGGCGACCTTCAGCGCCTCGGGCCAGCGTTCCGGCGGCCCAAGGGGGGTCTGGGACCAGTCCTTGGCCCGCATCAGGGCCGCCATCTCGCTCGAGCCGACGAAGATGTCCGAATGTCCGGCGATGGGCTTCGGCAAGGTTCGGCTTTCCGGCACTCTCAGGGCCTCGGTTTCGCGCGGCGGGCGAGATCACGCGGCCGGTCCGGGGACCGACGTGAAACGACCCTATAGGTTACGGCGCACCGGCCGCAAACCGGCCTCTCCCAATCGTCCGATGGTATTCGCGAAGGGGGCGGGCCACCGCCATCCGACGGGTTTTCGACCGCCATGCGACGGGGCTTCGCACCGCCATCCGGCCTGGTTTCCGCCCGAACGCCAAGCGCGGCGCGTTCGTCTCGGGGTGTCGCCTGGCGGATGCACCCGTTGCGTGTTTGTCGCAGGGGGCACGCAACACCGAATCCGAGGGGGGTAGGACCAACGGGTGCGTTGTAGTGTCGGGCGCCCTCAAGTATAGGCACGCGAAACATCGCCGCGTACCGGCTGTGACGGACTTGCGAAGGGGCGAGGATGGCGACAGTCAAGATCGACGACGGTTACGTGCCGTCCGAGGACGAGCCGTTCATGAACGAGCGGCAACGTGAGTATTTCCGCCGTAAGCTGGTGGGATGGAAAGCCGACATTCTGCGCGAAGCGCAGGATACGCTCGTGGCACTTCAAACCGAAAACGAGAATCATCCGGATCTGGCCGACCGGGCCTCGTCGGAGACCGACCGGGCGATCGAGTTGCGGGCCCGCGACCGCCAGCGCAAGCTCACCGGCAAGATCGACGCGGCGTTGGCCCGGATCGAGGACCGAAGCTACGGATATTGCGAGGAGACCGGCGAGCCGATCTCCCTGAAGCGCCTCGACGCCCGTCCCATCGCAACCTTGTCGCTGGAGGCGCAGGAGCGCCACGAGCGGCGCGAGCGCGTCTATCGCGACGAGTAGCGTCGATGGTGTAGCCCATCGAACGGACCTGTCGCGACCGCCGGTCGTCGTGACAGGTTTCGGCGGTCGCCCCTGAAGTTCTAGATCCTGAATACCTCGCCGAGCATTCAACAGAAGCTTGGCCTTAAACGATAATTGCTCGCCCGGAACCTTCGTCCTGTTGTCACGATTACTGATACGACGTCGCGTCGATCAAGGATCCCGACATGGACAATGAAGTTCTGATCCTCGTGCTTGCCCTCGCAACCTTCGCGCTCGTCGTCGGGGTGGCGTTGTGGCAGCGCGCCCGCGTCGCCAAGCTGAAGAACGACCCCGAACGCTCGGCCTTCGTCGACAATCACGGAACCGCACCGCGCCCCAACCGGCCCGGTACCGAGCATTGACCGGGACGGTCCCTCTGGGCTGGTCGACGGGATTTATTTACGCACCGTCGTCGATCTTGCGGGCCGCGCGCGTTCCCTAGCTCGGAAGGCACCGGGTCCACGCCTCTCTTCGACGGCCGTTCCTCTTCCAAGACGGTTCGACCTGAGGCGTGGCGCGCTTCCTCTCATTCCAAGAGAGGGGACCCGTGCTGCCCGCGAGATATGTGACTATCGTAGCCCGACATGTGCAGGTTCCACGACGCAGAACCCAAGACCGTCCGGGCGAACTGGCTCAGCCTCAGAACGGCAGCAGGATGTCGACGAGCTGCTGGCCGTAGCGGGGCTGCTGCACGTCGGTGATCTGGCCGCGGCCGCCATAGGCGATGCGGGCCTGGGCGATCTTGGAGGAATCGATCGTGTTGTCGGATTCGATATCCTCCGGCCTCACCACGCCGGCGACGATGAGTTCGCGCACCTCGAAGTTGATGCGGATTTCCTGCTTGCCCTCCACCACGAGGTTCCCGTTGGGCAGGACCTGATTGACGATGGCGGCGATGTTGGTCGTCACCGTCTCGTTGCGCTGGACCGACCCCGAACCATCGCTCGACGAGGTCGACGTCCCGGCGAGGAGCTTGTCCGGGCTGATCCCGGCGGCGGCGACGGCGGCGCTGCTCTCCAGGCCGAACGCGTTGGGGAGCCCCATGCCTTCCGCGTTGGAGCGGGAGCGCTTCGTCTCGTTGTTCAGGTTGGCCCTGTCGGTGACGTTGACCTTGATCGTCACGAGGTCGCCGATCCGGGCGGCGCGCTGATCCTTGAAGAAGGCGCGCGATCCCGTCCGCCACAGCGAATTGGGTGCGTAGGAGACGGGCTGCACGTCCGGCATGGGCAGGCGCACCGGGCGGTAGCCCGGCTGCGAGGTCGGATCCTCGATGGAGGAGAGCGCCGGGGTGGCGCCGACCTGCGAGAGCCGGTCCACCGTGTTGCAGGCGCCCAGGGCCGCGCAGGCCACCAGGATCGCCGCGAGGGAGAGCGGCGTCTTGATGAGGGGCATGGAACGGACGGTCATGGAGCGGTTGGTCATGGGAGCCAGCTTTTCTCGTGAGGATCGGGGCGGTGTCAGCGGCCGGCGTCGAACGCCGCACTGGCCTGGCGGCCGATGCTGGCGGAGGAGCTGACCGAGACGCGGCCGGGGCCGATCACGGTGGCGGCGAGGGTCTTCTTGGAAGCGGGATTGGTGACGGTGATCGCCGCGCCCAGACGCCCGTTCTCGTTGGCCTGTCCGCGCAGGGAGAGGTTGAGGCCGGGCGAATCGAACACGATGGTCACGGCCTCGCCGCGCTGGACGAGATCCGCCGGAGCGATGTCACCGGAGCGGAGGATGGAGCCGGCGCTCAGGCTGCGCTGGGCGATCTGACCGACGGCGACCACCGACCCGGCCTGGGCATCCGGGGGCGTCGCCTCGCGGGGGCGGCGCTCGACGGTGACGTCGCCGGCCGTCACGGTGTCGCCGCGGTTGAGCGTGCGGGAGAGGATCTGGACCTCGCGGATTTCCTGCACCAACCCGGCGACGCGCAGGGAGGCCTGGCGCTCGCCCAGGGTGATGAGGGCGGCGACCCGCTTCAGGCGCGGATCGTAGGTGACGTCGAGGGCCGCCGCCTGCCCGTCGAGGTCGAGGGGCGCCAGCAGGACGGTGTTCTCGCCGTCGAGGCGGAGGGCGAGGTTGCGTGGGTCGAGGCCGTAGGCCGTCTCCAGCACGCGCTTGATGGCCGCCTCGATCTCCGTGGGGCCGACACGCCGGGCGGCACGCTGCACCGAGACCTGGTTCCGGCCGCCGGTCTCGATCTCGCCGAGGCCGAGGGGGGCCACCGCATCGGCGATGCGGCGGGCCTGGATCGTCCCCGACGCGCCTAGCGCCGGGGCGCGGAACAGCGGGCGCCGCGCCAGATCCGCCGGCGCCCCTTCCACCAGATCGCCCAGCGTCAGGATATCGCCGCGCGCGGTGACGTCGCCGCGCAGGCGCAGCCGCTGGCCGGGCTCCTCGGCGAGAACCTGGACCGTCATGAAGCCGAGGGCCGCGAGCGCGAGGAACGTGCGCACGACGATGCCGGGCGTGAGCGTGCCGACGCGGCGCGGCTGGGCGGTGGGGATCTGTCTCAGGGCGAACATGGCGCGACGCTTTCGGAGGCGGGCTGAAACGGAGAGGCGAAGCGGGAACGTCAGGCCGGACGAACCGTCAGGCGCGGAACATCTGCGAGGTCGTGGAGAGCATCTGGTCGGCCGCCGTGACGACCTTCGAATTCATCTCGTAGGCACGCTGCGCGGCGATCAGCGACGAGATCTCGGTGACGGCGTTGACGTTCGCCTCTTCGAGATAGCTCTGCTGCAGGTTGCCGAAGCCCTCCGAGCCCGGCAGGCCGTTGATGGCGGGGCCGGAGGCGGCGGTCTCGACGAACAGGTTGTCGCCGATGGATTCGAGGCCGACCTTGTTCACGAAGCGGGCGAGCTGGAACTGGCCGAGATTCTGCGGCGCGGTCTGCCCCGGCACCGTCGCCTGGATCGAGCCCTGCGCGCTGATCGTGACGCTGGTGGCGTTGTTGGGCACCGTGATGCCCGGATCCACGAGGTAGCCGTCGCGGGTGACGAGCTGGCCCTGGGCCGAGAGGTCGAACGACCCGTCGCGGCTATAGGCGGTGCGGCCGTCGGGCATGGTCACCCGGAACAGGCCCTCGCCGCGGATGGCGACGTCGTATTCCTTCTCCGTCGAGGCGAGCGGCCCCTGCGACATCGTCCGGGCGGTGGAGGTCGTCTTCACGCCCGACCCGAGGGCGAGGCCGGCGGGAAGCTGCGTGTTCTGGTCCGAGGTGGACGAGCCGGCCCGGCGCAGGTTCTGGTAGAGCAGGTCCTGGAAATGGGCCGTCTGCCGCTTGTAGCCGGTGGTGCGCAGGTTCGCGATGTTGTTCGAGATGACCTGGACGTTGAGTTCCTGGGCCGCCATGCCCGTGGCGGCTGCGTAGAGGGCGCGCATCGCCTGGGTTCCTTACGCGACGTCGGCGAGGCGGCGGATCGCCGTGCCCCGCAACTCGTCCAGGCGCGAGATCACGCCCGAGACCATGGTGTAGGTGCGGTTCACGTCCATCAGCCGGGTCATCTCGATGACCGGCTTGACGTTGGAGCGTTCGAGGGCACCCGATTCGAGGCGGCCGTTGATGCCGGCGGCCACCGGAACCGCCGCCGACCCGTAGAGGTTGGCGCCCTCGTTGGTGAGCGCCTGCGGGTTGGCGAAGGTCACCATCCGCACGCGTCCGCGGATGCCGAGATTGGTGGAGACCGTGCCGTCCGGCCCGATGGAGAGGCCGGTCTCCTGGGCGTTGATCTGGATCGGGCCGCCCTCGCCCTGCACGGCGTAGCCGTCGCTGGTGACGAGATTGCCCTGGGGGTCGGTCTCGAACGCGCCGTTGCGGGTGTAGCGGTCGCCGTTCGGGGTGCGGACCACGAGGAAGGCCTCGCCGCGCACCGCGACGTGGAGCGGATTGCCGGTCTGCTCGATCGGTCCCTGGGCGAGGTCGAGGGTCGTGCCCTGGTCGATGACGTAGGAGACGCGCCGGTCTGGCCGATGGAACGAGTCGGCGCTCGCCACCGGCATCAGGTATTCCTGGAACCGCGAGCTGCGGCCCTTGAAGCCCGTGGTGGAGACGTTCGCCATGTTGTTGGCGATCACGTCGAGCTCACGCTGCAGGGCGACCTGACTGGAGACTCCGACAAACAGCGCGTTCTGCATGGATCGAATAAGCCTTGGGCTGCGGCGACGTTAAGGTTACCCGCACGGCCCGTGCCATCTCCAAAAAATCTGAAAAGATTAGTGAAACCAATATGTTGTGGCGAAGAGAGGCCGGTCGCACCGTCCTCCCGCCGCATCCCCGCGGCAAGAACCACCCGGCAGGTTTTGCCGCCTTAACGAGACGTTAACCGTAACCTTGGATACATCCCTCCACGGGGTCGCGGGGGCTCAGCGCCGGTCGCACCCTGGGACAAGATTCGATGGGGGCGATCCATGGCCAAGAAGCCCAAGACGGCCCCCGCCGCGGACGGGGAGGACGCCGGAGGCGAAGCCCCTAAAGGCGGGAAGAAGAAGATCATCATGATCGGCGCGGCGGTGCTGGTGCTGGCCGGCGGCGGCGGGTTCTTCATGATGAAGAAGAAGGGCGGCGACGATCACGCCGCCGTGGAGGTGAAGAAGCCCCTGGTCTTCCTCGAAGTGCGCGAGATGGTGGTCAACCTCGCCAACGAGCCCGGCCAGGACAAGCCGCGCACGGCCAAGGTGAAGGTCTCCCTCGAACTCAAGGACGCCAAGGTGGAGGGCGAGGTGAAGCCGCTGATGCCGCGCATCGAGGACACCTTCCAGGTCTACATGCGCGAGTTGCGCCCGAGCGACCTCGCCGGCTCGGCCGGATTGTACCGGCTCCGCGAGGAACTGCTCCGCCGGGTCAACGTCGCGATCCATCCGGCACGGGCCGAGGCCGTGCTCTTCAAGGACGTGATCGTCCAGTAACCCCCATCGGTGTCGAGACGGTCATGGCAGGTCCCGAAGACGAGGTCGAAGAGGACGATTGGGCAGCCGCCCTGATCGCGCAGAACGCCGAAGGCGGCGAGACCTCGCTGGCCGACGAGTGGGGCGCGGCGCTGGCCGAGCAGGGCACGAGCACGCATGCGAGCGACGTCGCCGCCGAATGGGCGACGATGATCGAGGACGGGGAGACCGACAATCTCCCCGAACTCGCCGGCAACGACCGCATCCTCAACCAGGACGAGATCGACGGCGTCCTCGGCTTCTCCTTGCGCGAATTGTCGGCCTCGGGTGCCGGCGGTGTCCGCGCCATCGTGGATTCGGGCGTCGTCCAGTACGAACGCCTGCCGATGCTGGAAATCGTCTTCGACCGGATGATCCGGTTGTTGTCGACGAGCCTGCGCAACTTCTTCCAGGACAACGTCGAGGTCACCCTCGACAACATCACCTCGGTCCGCTTCGGCGATTATCTCAATGCCATTCCGCTGCCGACCCTGCTCGGGGTGTTCCGGGCCGATGCCTGGGAGAATTCCGGCCTCGTCACGGTGGAATCGAACCTCGCCTACTCCACCCTCGACCTGCTGCTCGGCGGCAAGCGCGGCGGCTCGGCGACCCGGCTCGACGGGCGTCCGTTCACGACCATCGAGATGCAGCTGGTGCGGCGCCTCGTGGAGATCATCCTCAGCGATCTCGAACTCTCGTTCCAGCCGCTCTCCCCGGTGCGCTTCGGCATCGACCGGATCGAGACCAACCCGCGCTTCGCCACGATCACCCGGCCGGCCAACGCCGCCATCCTGATCACCCTGAAGCTCGACATGGACGGCCGCGGCGGCCAGCTCCAGATCCTGTTTCCCTACGCCACCATCGAGCCGATCCGTGAACTGCTCATGCAGAGCTTCATGGGCGAGAAGCTCGGCCGCGACCACACCTGGGAAAGCCACCTCGCCACCGAGATCTGGCAGGCCGACGCCACCATGGAGGCGGTCCTCCACGAGATGATGCTGCCTCTGAAGAAGGTGCTGTCCCTGAAGGTCGGCGACACGCTGATGTTCGACACCAAGCCCACCGACCTCGTCAACGTCCGCTGCGGCGACTGGGCCCTGACGCAGGGGCGCATCGGCCGTGTCGACGACAACATCTCGGTGCAACTCACGCGGCCGCTCCGGCGCTCGCGCACCACGTTCCAGGCCTTCGAGGCCTCCATGAACAACCGCAACGACGGGTGACCCGCGCATGAGCCTCCTCGTCACTCTCGCCGCCGACGTCCTCGTCGCCATCCTCCTCGTGGCCAGCATCGTCTCGTCCGTGCGCCTCAGCCGGCGCATCACCCGGATGAAGGCCGACGAGGCGGCCCTGCGCCAGACCATCGGCGATCTCGTGGTGGCGAGCTCCACCGCCGAGCGGGCGATCATCGGCCTGCGCGCCACCCTCGACGAGTGCGACCGGACCCTGGCCGACCGCCTCGGCACGGCGGAGCGCTACGCCGCCGACCTGTCCGCCCACGTCCAGGCCGGCGAGACCGTGATCGCCCGCATCTCCGCCATCGTCTCCCATTCGCAGCCCTCGCGGGTGGCCGTGGTGCCCCCCGTCGAGATCCGCCCCTCCGAGATCCGCGCCGCGCCGGTGGAGGCCGGGGACACGAAGGCCGCGCCGTCGAGCCCCAACGGTGAGCGCCTCGGCGCTGCCGCCGCCGCCGCCCTCGCCATGTCCGAGCGGGCGCTCGGCCGCCTGCGGAGCCGCGCCGCATGACGACGCCCCGCTCCCTCGTCCGCGCGGGACAGACCCGCCTGGGAAAGCTCCGCACCGGCCGGCCCGGCGCCGCACAGGCGCGTCCCTACAAGCTGCGGCTGATCGATGCGGTGACGCTGGCGGCCGTGGGCCTCCTCGTGCTCAAGCTCGGCGCCATCGCCGTCGACGATCTGGGGCCGAGCCCGGCCTCGGCCGACGCGCAGCTGCCGGAGTTCGCGCGGGTCCTCGCCAAGGCCCGGACCAATTACGAACTGCCGGACCCGCAGACCACCGGGTCCGTGACGCCCAAGGAACCGGAAAAGCCCGCGGCCGAACCGGAGCCGCCCGCGCCGCGCCCCCCGCCTCCCCCGGAGCCGATGCCGGCCAGCGAGCGCGCCATCCTCGAAAAGCTCTCGGCCCGGCGCGACGCCCTCAAGCAGCGCGACGAGACCCTGAGCCTGCGCGAGCAGATGCTCGGAACCGCCGAGCGCAAGCTCGAAGAGGGCGTCAAGGATCTCAAGCGCAACGAGGACAGGCCCGACGGCGCCGCCGCGCAGCAGGCCGAGGCCGAGAGGATGGGCCTGAAGAACATCGTCACCATGTACGAGACGATGAAACCGAAGGACGCCGCCCGCGTCTTCGATCGCCTCTCCCTCGACGTGCTGGTGCCCATCGTCCTGGCGATGAATCCGCGCAAGATGGCCGACGTGCTGGCGCTGATGCAGTCGGAACCCGCCGAGAAGCTCACCGTGGCGCTCGCCAACCGCGCGCGCGGCCAGACGCCGACGCAGCAGCCCGTCGTCATGGGGCTCGGCCCCAACGAACTGCCGGCCATCGACCAGGGCGGCCAGGATAGGCGTCGCTGACCCGGACGGTCGAGCGGGGTAGACGGGGCTCGCGGGCAAATTCGGCAAGGACGGCCGGGTCGGATTGCCGGTGGGCGACGAATCGCGATGCCGGCGGGTCCATTGCGCTCGCGGGCCGGGAGGGCTAGGCGGCAGGTCTGATTTCGTTCGAATGCCGGATGCCCGCTCGATGCGTTGGAGACATGTTTTGCCCGTGGTCGGCGTGATGTCGTTCGCCGCGATCACCGCCTGGAACGGTGCTTCGGCGCAGGAGGCCGCGCCGGAGCAGGACGCACCGGCCGCCTCCGACGCGCCGGCGAAGCCCAAACCCAAGCCGAAGCCGAAGCCCGCGCCGAAAGCCCCCGCCCCGGTCGCCGCTGCGCCCGCCGCCGTAGCCCCGGCCAAGGCGATCTGGCCGGAAGGCGCCAGTGCGCTGAGCGAGAGCTATGGCGATTGGAGCATCAATTGCTCCCGCGAGAACCAGGTCTCGATCTGCTCGGTGGTGCAGGCCCAGGGCTCGAAGCGCGAGAACCGCCGCGAATTCGCCATCGAGTTGAAGCCGCCCGCGAACGATCGCACCGACGGGCTGATCCTGATGCCGTTCGGATTCCAGATCGAGGCCGGGTTGAGCTTCAAGATCGACGACGCGGTTCTCGGCAAGGGCGCGCCCTATTACACCTGCAGCTCGGAAGGCTGCCTCGTGCCGGTGAGCCTGCCGACCCTGGCCACCGACACGATGAAGACCGCCAAGAACCTGCTCATCCTCGCCCCGAAGCAGGACGCCACCGAACCCACGACGATCACCGTGCCGCTCAACGGCTTCGGTGCCGCCCTCGCGAGGGCCAGCGCACTCTCGCACTGACGGCAAACAGTCGGGCGACGGGACAGACAGGTAGGAACACGCCACCCATGAAGCAGATCGTGCTCGCCTCGCTCCTGTTGGGGACCCTGACGGCTCCCCTCGCCGCCCAGCCCGCGCCGGATGCGCCCCCGCCGCCGGACACCAAGGAGGAGCGGCAGAAGAACACCGCCGCCAAGCTCGCCGGGCTGCTCCAGTTCGTCTCGGCCTCCTGCCCCGAATCGAAGCCGAACTACGAGACGTTCAAGACGGTGGTGCGCGGCCTCGGCATCGAGCCGGATGCCCTGGCGGGCGGCGAGCTGATCCTGCGGGTCAAAGCCTATGCCGACGTCTACGGCAAGGATGTGCCGGCCAATTGCGCCAAGGCCGTCGCCAATTTCGGCGAGACCGGCACGATCATTCCGGGGCTCGTCGTCAAGAAATGACGGGGTCGGGTGGTCTCCCGATCCAACCGCCGGACTGAGTACTCCGGCAAGATCGAGCGGAGGGACGCGCGGGCGTCAGCGCTTCTGCGTCGCGGTGATGGACGCGTCGGGGCAGTTCGGCAGGATCGCCTTGCCGACCGTGTTGTTCGGATCGCAGGCCGGGACGGCGGGGGCTCCGCCATTCTCGGCCCGTTCGGTGCGAAGCGCCTCGAAATTCCAGACGCCCACCCAGATCACCGCGAGGATCGCGACGAGACCCAGCAGCACCAGGGGCATCAGGCGACGCATCAGCGCGGCGCCGTCTGCTGGACGGGGGCGGTATGCGCCGTGTCGCCGTTGCGGACGAAGGCATACAGGATCCCGACCGCGAGGATCGCGACGACGGCGATGAGGACGGGGAAGTAACGGTGCATGGGTCTTCCTGGTTGAGAGTAGCGCTATAACGGCGGACACCGTCGAAACGGTTCAGCCGGGCGGACTAGAAAGTCGCCACGAGGGCGACGCCTGCGATCATCAGCAGACCGCCTGCGATCCGCCACAGGGTCGCCGGGTGGCGTTCGAAGCCGATCCAGCCGAAATGATCGATCAGGATCGAGGTGACGACGCCCGCCGTCACCAGCATTCCGAGGAACGGGGCGGCCCCGATCTGGCGGGCCACCATGAGCTGCGCCACGACGATGCCGCCCCCGAGCACGCCGCCGAACCAGGCCCACCAGGGCACGTCCAAAACCTGGGCGGCGGACGGCAGGGTCAGCTTGCCCGAGACGAGGCCGGCGAGCGTGATGCAGGCGGCCGTTCCCGCCGCGACGACGAGGCCGGCGCTCAGGGATCCGCCGAAGCTCTTGGCCAGAGCGCCGTTCTGTCCCGCCTGCACGGCGTTCGCGATGCCCGCGAGAAGAACGGCGCCGTACAGATACCACATCGGTTTCCGGCTCCGTCGAGTGACCCCTCTATCTAGGGCGGCCACGGCCGGGGGTGGTGCGACATCTGCGGCCTGCCCGTTTCGGGGATGATTTGGCTGGGGTCGGGCGTCTATCCCATACCCTCCGCCCCGAGGGGGATTGTCTGACTTCCCCCGTCCGGTTCGCGCCGGGCGGGGTCTTTACCGTCGCGGTCTTCGTTCTCCCGTCATGGATATTCCGGGTCGTTCTGGCGTTGGCCCACCGGATCGACAGGAGAATTCATGAAGACCTTGGCCCTCACTTTTTGCGCCCTCGCCGTCTCGTCGCTCGCCCTCGCGCAGATGACGACCTCCGCCGATGCGCGCTCGCGCCATTCCAAGCGCGGATTTGGAACCCATAGCCTCTCGAACAACACCGGCGGCCGTCGCGGGCGGGACAGTTCCGCGGCGAGCGGCAATTCCAGCCAGCCCTCGCGCCGGTCCGGGGCCGGAAGCGCCGGTGGCGGCAGTGGCGGAACCGGCGGGATGTAGGCCGGAACCGCTCTTCGGTCGTCGCCCGGCGTCGGATGGGCCGGCCTCCACCCGGCCCGCGACATCGACGCGCGAGCCGCCTCGGCAGTGGACATGTCCGTTTCCCGATGTGGTAAATGTGGGATGTCACATGGTAAAGTTGCGGTCTTCCTCCCAAGGAAGGTCCTTCTGAACACCTCCCCGCCCGGCGAAAGCCGGCGCGGGGTTTTTTTGATCGGACATCGGCGGAAGGCCATCGTTCCGGGGGGAATCCAGGGGGCGCGCAGTTTCGAGACATCGCGCCGAGCGGGCGTTAGGCGGGCGTTAGCCTCGACAGTGGAGACTCGCCGGCGGTGTAGCGTGTCGCGGGAATCGGTTTCGGATTCTCCGGGCAATCCGGTGTGGCGTGACGTTCGATGGGAATGGGGGCCGAAATCGCGAGACGACGGCGCCGGCTCATGGCGGGCTTCGTCGCGACCTCGATCCTCGGCGGGACGCTGGTCTCGGGCAGCGAGGCCGAGGCGGCACGCCTCCTCACCCTGAAGGCGAACCAGGTCGGGCGCTACGCCCGGATCGCCATGACGTTCGATTCGGCGGTTCCGGTGAAGGCCCGGATCTCCGGCCTCGTCCTGCTGGTGAATTTCGGTGAGCCCAGCACGTCTGCGCCCGAGAAGATCGCGGGCGAGATCCCCGATTTCGTCACCATGGTCCGGCGGGACCCCGACGGGACCGGCCTGCGCATCGCCCTGCAGAAGCCGTATCGCCTCAACGTCCAGACGGCGGGCGAACACGTCTTCGTGGACCTGCTGCCCGAAGACTGGTCCGGGCTCCCTCCTCCGCTGCCGCCCGAGATCGTGGCCGAACTCGTCCGCCGGGCGCAGATCGCGGAAGCCGCCATGCGCGCGGCCAAGCCCGTCATCGAGCCGAAGCGCCTGCCCCTCGAACTCTCGCGCCTGCCGACCCTGACCCGGCTCAGCCTGCGGCTCGCACCGGAGACGACCGCGCGGTTCGACGAGGCCGGATTGGCGACGCGGCTGACGATTCCCGGTGCTTGGCGCATCGACGACCTCGCGCCCCGTGGGCGCACCAAGCCCGCCATCGAGGCTCTGTCCGTCGAGAACGACGGTGAGGGCGCCCGCCTGCTGGTGACGCCCGCCGCCGGCTACGAGATCCGCACCGGACGGGACGAGGACGGCGTGACGCTGGACGTCTTCCGCAAGGCCGCGCCCCCGGATGCCAAAGCTTCGGATATCAAGCCATCCGCGGCGGACGTGAAGGCCGCGGCGGGGGACGCATCGTCCAAACCCGCGACGGCGCCGGTGAGCGCCGCGCAGGCCAAACCGGCCGGCATGCCGGCGCCCACTCTTCCGCAGAAGACCGTCGTCCTGCGCCCGGCCGGACCCGGCCTCGCCTTTCCGTTCCAGCGCCAGCCGGCGGCGGCCCTGTTCGAGCGGGCCGGCATCGCCACCCTGGTCTTCGAGACGCCCGAGACGGTCGCCGTCCCCCCCGGAGATCCGGTCTTCGATCTCGTCAGTCAGCCCCGGCGGCAGGGTGCCTTCGTCTCCCTGAGCTTCAAGGTTCCCCGCGAGCGGCTCCTCGATCTCGTCCCCATCGGCGATGCGGATGCGCCCACCGGCTGGGAACTCGTGGCCGGTGAGAATCTGTCGGCGAGCGAAACGCTGTCCGCGATCCGCAACACGGAAGCGAGCGGCCGCATCGGCATCGGCATCCGCCTGCCCCACCCCGGCGGGGCGACCTGGATCGAACGGGGCGGCGAGCGGATCGGCGTGGTGACCGGCTATGGCCCGAAGCCCGCCGGCATCCCCAAGCGGCAGGCCTTCGTGGATTTCGAGCTGCTGCCGAGCCGCCAGGGCGTCGCCGTCCTCGCCAAGGCCGACGATCTCCTCGTGCGGCCGGACATGGACGGCGTCGTGATCGCCCGCGAAGGCGGCATGGCGGTCTCGGGGGTCGCGCGCCCGGCCGAACCGGCCCTCACCGCCGTGAGCGACCTCGCCATCGAGCGCCAGCCCTGGGACGCGGCGCGGAGCGGCAATATCGGCGAGAACCTGCGGGAGCAGTTGAACGCCGTGGTCGACGCGCCGCGCCCGGCGCGCGGACCGCTGAGGCTCGCCCTGGCGCGGAGCATGCTCGCCAACGGCCTCGGCCTGGAAGCCCTCGGCGTCCTTCAGGTGGCGGCCAGCGAAGATCCGGTGATGGCCGGACAGCGCGAACTCGCCATCCTCACCGCCGTGGCGAACGCGCAGATGGCCCGTTACGCCGATGCGCGGAAGGCCCTCGACTCCGAATACTTGCGGGCCGACCCGGAGGCGCGGCTGTGGAAGGGCTATCTCGATGCCAAGGCGGGGCGCTGGCCCATCGCCGATACGGCGTTCCGGGATACGGCGGGCATCATCGAGCGCTATCCCGACGACCTGCAGAGCCTGCTTCGCTCGGTTGCGGCGGAGGCCGCCATCGAGACCGGCGACTGGGCCACCGCGAGCCAGCAGATCACCACCGCGCAGGCGCGCGCGTCCGACCGCTCGGTCTCGGACCGCCTGGCTTTCCTGCGTGCGCGGATCGACGAGGTGACGGGCCAGACGAGCGCGGCGCTCGATACCTATCAGCGATTGTCCGACACGGCGGACCGGCCGACCGCCGCCGTGGCGACCCTGCGCGGCACCGTCCTCGCCCATGCCCTCGGCAAGATGCCGGTGGCCGAGGCCATCGAACGGCTGGAAACGCTCCTCCTCACCTGGCATGGCGACGAGATCGAGCAGAGGACGATCGCAGGGCTCTCCAAGCTGAACATGGAAGCCGGGCGCTGGCGCCAGGCTTTCGCCGCCTCGCGCAAGGCGGATGCGCTGGCGCCCGGATCGGCGATCAGCCGCGAGCTCCACGACAGTGCCCAGGACCTGTTCGACGACCTCTTCCTCACCGAGAAGGGGGCGCGGATGTCCGGCGTGGAGGCGCTGGCGCTGTATTTCGATTTCAAGGATTTCGCGCCGATCGGCCGGCGCGGCGACGAGATCGTGCGCCGCCTCGCCGACAAGCTGGTGGAACTCGACCTGCTCGATTCGGCGGGTGAACTGCTGCAGCATCAGGTCGATCACCGTCTCACCGGCCCGGCCCGCGCCAGCGTCGCCGCGCGGCTGGCGACCATCCGGATGATGGACGAGAAGCCGCTCCAGGCGCTCCAGGTCATCGACGCCACCTATCAGCCGGAATTGCCCGAGGATCTGCGCCGTGCCCGCGCGCTCATCCGGGCGCGCGCCCTGTCCGACCTGTCGCGCACCGATCTCGCCCTGGAGACCATCGAGGCGGAGACCGGCGCCGACGTGGAGCGGCTGCGCGCGGACATTCTCTGGAGCGGCCGGCGCTGGCGCGAGGCGGGCGAGGCGCACGAGGCCATGGTCGGCGAGGCCTGGCGACTGCGCAAACCCCTCGACGATGCCATGCGCTCCGACATCATCCGCTCGGCCATAGCCTACGGCCTGTCGAACGAGTCCCTCGGGCTGGAGCGCCTGAGGGCGAAGTTCGCCGAGCCCATGGCCGAGAGCGCCGACGCCCGCACCTTCGCCTTGCTCACCCAGCCGAACGCGGTGCGGAGCCAGGCTTTCCGCGAGATCGCGCAGCGGGCCACCAAGGCGGAGACCCTCCAGGCTTTCCTGAAGGAATATCGCAAGCGCTACCCGGAGATGTCGGTGCCGCAACCGGCGAATGCCGGTGGCGAGCAGGCCGAGGCGCAAGGCGGCGAGCCGTCACCGAAGGGCTGAGGCCCACCGTTCCACCTTGGCTACGATATTCACACATCTCGCGGGCAGCGCAGGTCCCCTCTCCTTCCAGGAGAGGGAGCCCGTGGCGCCTCACGTCGGACCCTCTTGGATAGGGCGAACAGCCGTCGAGCAGGTGCGGGAAGCGAGTAGTCCACCCCGGACCGAGTTCCCGGGATGAGGCATCAGCGCCGGAACGCGACGGGGCCGTTCATGCCCGGCCAGTCGGAATAGCCGTTGGCGCCCCCGCCATACCAATACGCCTTCGGAGCCTCGGCGAGCGGTGCGCCGGTGCGGAGCCGCTCCACGAGATCGGGATTGGCGATATAGGGCCGGCCGAAGCTGAATAGGTCCGCCCGCCCCTCGGCGAGATCCTTCTCGGCGAGGTCGAGCGTGTACTGGTTGTTGCCGATATAGGCGCCCCGGAAACGCTCGCGGATCTGGCCGAAATCCACCTCGTCCGGCACGTCGCGGGTTTGCTGGGTCACGCCCTCGATCGTGTGGACGTAGAGCAGGTCGAATGCGTTCAGGGCATCGATATAGGCGCCGAAGGTCGCCTTCGGATCGCTGTCCAGCGGCGTCTTACCCGGTTCCGTGGTGGCGGGCGACAG
The DNA here is from genome assembly GCF_014845095.1 of Methylobacterium bullatum. GTDB lineage: Bacteria > Pseudomonadota > Alphaproteobacteria > Rhizobiales > Beijerinckiaceae > Methylobacterium > Methylobacterium bullatum. The sequence continues at coordinate 105,655 of NZ_NKUG01000070.1, forward strand.
GCGGATGCCGACGCGCTTGCCGCCCCAGACCTCGGTCACCGCCTTCACCACGGCGAGGGGGAAGCGCAGGCGGTTCTCGATGGAGCCGCCATACCGATCGGTCCGCTTGTTGGTGGAATCGCGCACGAACTGTTCGAGCAGGTAATTGTTGGCCGAATGGATCTCGACACCGTCGAATCCGGCGCGCTTCGCATTCTCGGCGGCCTTCCGATAATCCTCGACGATGCCCGGGATCTCGTCCGTCTCCAGGGCGCGGGGCGTCTCATGCGGCTTCATGCCGGATTTGGTGAAGGCCATGCCCTCGGGCTTCAGGGCCGAGGGCGCCACCGGCGACTGGCCGTTCGGCTGCACGTCGGGATGCGAGATGCGGCCCGTATGCCAGAGCTGCAGGAAGATGCGCCCGTCATTGGCGTGAACCGCCGCGGTGACGGGCTTCCATCCCTCCACCTGCGCATCGGTCCAGATGCCCGGCGTCAGCGCGTAGCCGACCGCCTGGGGCGAGATGTTGGTCGCCTCCGAGATGATGAGGCCGGCATTGGCGCGCTGGGCATAGTAATCGACCGCGAAATCCGGGGGGATGCCCTCGTCGGAGGACCGGCTCCGGGTCAGCGGCGCCATGACGACGCGGTTCTTGAGGGTCAGGTCGCCGAGGGTGAAGGGTTCGAGGATCGGGCTCATGAGGCGCGTGCTGTCCTAAACGGGGTGAGACAGGCCCCCGACCGGGAGGCCTCGCGTTCACCCGTTCACGCGACCGAGCCGTCCCGCTTTCATGAGGGAGGCGGGACGGGGCTGGTTGGGATGAAGCGCTATGGACGGGCAATCCCGCCGCCCGATCCCTTGTTCCCGCACCCCTCCCCGATTGCACGGGGGGCGCATTCCCTCGCCCCGCTTGCGGGGAGAGGGACGCGACGACCCTGTCGTCGGCGCGTCGAGGCGGTAGCCGACGGTGAGGGGGCGATGTCGGATGAGACACCATCGGAATCGCCCCCTCACCGTCGCTCCGGCTTCGCCTCCGCTCATCGCGGACACGACGAGGTGTCCGCGATCCTCTCCCCGCCTGCGGGGAGAGGGGGCTCTCTCCCCCGTTCATGGTGGAGACGACCTGACTCAATACCCTTTGGCGGCGATGGAATCCGACCAGTTCACCGCGCGGCGGGCCATGCTGATATGCTGGCGCTCGTACATGCGGCCCTCGACCTTGATGGCGCCGCGCTTGGCGTTCTCGGGCTTGTCGAAGGCCTCGATCACCAGGGTGGCGCGGCGCACCTCTTCCTCGGTGGGGGCGAAGGAGGTGTTGGCCGGCTCGAGCTGGTTGGGATGGATCAGCGTCTTGCCGTCGAAGCCGAGGTCGCGTGCCTGCCGGCACTCGGTGCGACACCCTTCGATGTCGCCGATATCGTTCCAGACGCCGTCGAGGATGGTGAGGCCTTCGGCGCGGGCGGCGGCCAGGGTGAACATCATCCAGGGCAGCATCGGCACCCGGCCGGGCACGAGCTGCGCCCAGGTGTCCTTGGCGAGATCGTTGGTCCCGAGGACGAAGCAAGTGAGCCGGGTGCGCCGGTCGCGCCGCGCCTTGGCGATGTCCTGGATGTTGAGGATCGCCGCCGGGGTTTCGATCATCGCCCAGACGTCGATGCTCTCGGGCGCATCGAGGGCTTCGAGATGGTTGGCGATGCTCTCCAGCACCGCGGGCGAGGACACTTTCGGCATCAGGATGGCGTCGGGACGGGCTTCGATCGCCGCCTTCAGGTCGGCTTCGCCCCAGGGGGTCTGCGGAGCGTTGACGCGGATCACGAGCTCGCGGTCGCCGTAGCCGCCGCCCTTCACCGCCGCGCAGACCTGCTCGCGGGCCAGCACCTTCTCGTCCGGTCCCACCGCGTCTTCGAGGTCCAGAATCAGGGCATCGGCCTGCAGGGTCTTCGCCTTGTCGAGGGCTCTCTGGTTCGAGCCGGGCATGTAGAGGACGCTGCGGCGCAGGCGGAGATCGGACATGAACGCATTCCAGTGACGATGCGGTGGAGCTTAATGCAACACGGCTGCCGGGACAGCCCTGCGGATATAAAATGCGTGTCGATGATCCGCGTTCGACCGGCGCGGGCGTGGCCTTTGCAGCGAAATGCCGATCACACCGCATCGCCGCGAGGGCCTCGGGAAAATCCACTGGGTTCGCGGGAAACCGGCCCGGACAATGCACGGACAGGGAATCATGCCGCCTTCGACGGAAAACCGCCCCTATACGGCGACGCGGGAGGGCGTCCGGCTCGCCGTGCGCCTGACGGCGCGCGCGAGTCGGACCGGCCTCGACGGTCTCGTGGAGGGCGCCGACGGGCGCGTCTGGGTCCAGATGCGGGTCGCCGCACCTCCGGTGGAGGGGGCCGCCAACACGGCGCTGATCGCCGCCCTCGCTGAGGCCCTGGACCTGCGCCGGTCCGACATCCGCATCGTCACCGGGGATACGGCGCGACAGAAGATCCTGGCGCTCGGCGGCGACCCCGCATCGCTCGTCTCACGCCTCGACGCCTGGATCGCCGGCGCTGCCAAACGGCGGTGAGATCAGAACAGGCGGCTTCCGTCTGGCACGGCCTGGTCGGGGCGGAACAGCACGACGGCGCCGTTCGTGTCGGCGAAGCCCAGGGTCAGGACCTCCGAGAGGAACTTGCCGATCTGGCGCGGGGGGAAGTTCACCACCGCGGCGACCTGCCGGCCGACCAGATCCTCCGGCCGGTAATGCTCGGTGATCTGGGCGCTGGAGCGCTTGGCGCCGATGGCCGGTCCGAAATCGATGACGAGCTTGAGGGCCGGCTTGCGCGCTTCGGGAAACGGCTCGGCGGAGACCACCGTGCCGATCCGGATGTCGACGGCCAGGAATTGGTCGAACGTGATCGGGGCCGCCGCCGGAGCCGCCGAATCGTGGTTCACATGCATGGTCCGCCTCCCCGGTTCACGCCGTTCGCAGGGTCCGCCGCCTCTTGTCGGCCGACGACCATTGCATGAGCGCGATCATCACCAGGATCGTGCCGAGATAGACGATGACCTGCAGTCCCGTCGGGCGGTCGGTATAGCCGACGAGGGCATGGAGCACGCGGCCGACCATGCTGCCCTCGGACAGGATGTTGGCGGTGTTCCAGAGCGGCCGGTCGAGCACGGTGATGAGCCCGGCATTGGTGAGGAACTGCGCCGCCTGCGCGGCGAGGCCGGCGGCGAGGAAGATGATGAGCGCGCTGGTGACCGAGAAGACGTAGCGGGTGGGGATCGCGGCCAAGCCGAAATAGCTCACCGCCGAGATCAGGATGCCGGCGCCGACCCCGGCCAGCGCCCCGATCTGCAGGTCGGGGCCGGACGTGCCCGAGGCGACGAGGCCGTAGAGGAAGAGGACGAGTTCCGCGCCCTCGCGCAGGATCGCCGCGCCGACGACGAAGGCCAGGGCGGCGGATGTGGTCTCGCCCCGGCGCACGGATTCTCCGGCGGCCTTCAGTTCGCCCGCCAGTTCGCGCCCGTGGCGGCTCATCCAGGTGTTGTGCCAGATCAGCATGATAACGGCGGTGGCGAGGACGGCGGCGTTCAGGATGTCCTGTCCCGCGCCCTCGAACGCGTCGGAGATCGCTTCGGCGAAGAGCGCCACGAGGCAGGCGCCGGCAAGCCCGCCGACCACGCCGAGGCCGATCCAGCGGCCGCGCCCGGCGATGCCGCGCGTCGCCGCCAGCACGATGCCGATGATGAGGCCGGCTTCGATGACCTCGCGGAAGGCGATGACGAATGCTCCGATCATGCGGAGATTTCCTTCGATGTCGCGGGCGGGCTGCGTGAGCGCCCTACCAGATCCAGAACAGAAGCACCCAGCCGGAGACCGACAGGGTGGCGGCGGCGGCGATGCAGGCCGTCGCGCCCGCCCGGCGCCATCCGCCGGTGGTGAGCCCCGCCACCTGCCAGGCGAGCCACGCGCTCCACAGGCTCGCGCCGATGAGCAGCCCGGCCCGCATCTCGGCGACGTAGGGAAGCGGGAGCCCCTCCCCGCGCAGGAAGGTGACCGTGAGGGCCGAGAGGCCGAGGAACACGCCGCATCCCGCGATGGGGATCAGCGTCTGCGTCAGGTGGTGGAAGCGCGCCGACGACCAGGGGCCGAGGAAGCGCGTGGCGAGGGCCACGAGGGCGGAGAGGCCTACCCCGAGGATGACCGTCGCGGCGCCGATATAGGCCAGCAGCAGGCCGCCATCGAGCAGGGTCATGACGTCGTTGTGCTCGGGGTAGTTGGTGAGCACGAACCACGGCAGGGTGGTCTCCAGCGGCCAGACCATGCCGTGCTCGATGAACCAGGTGGCGAACCATTGCTTGGCGTCGATGAACCAGGGGCTCGACGACCATTGGAAGGCCCCGGCCGCCAGACCCATCATCCCGAACAGGATCAGGATCGTCTGTTCGAGGCTCGGCTCGGTGCCGGCCACATGGACGATCTCGTAGGCCGGGGAGCGCCGGGCGAGGCGGACCGCGCCGCGATAGCCGCTGCAGCGCCCGCACATATGGCAGGAGCCGGCCCCGCGCATGGTCTTCACCGGCACCAGGGGCGCGCAGTTGAAGGCGGCGCCCTGCGGCTTGTCGGAGGCGGCCCAGGCGGGGCGGTCCACCTGGAAGCTCACCGGGGCGAGCTTCGCCAGCACCGCGAAAACGCCGTTCACGGGGCAGAGATAGCGGCACCAGACGCGCTTGTTGCGGCCATAGACGAGGCCCACCGCGATCGCCGCCACCGTCGAGCCGCCCAGAACGGCGAGTACCGGCTTCGGATAGCCGTAGACGCTGACCATCTGGCCGTAGACGGTGGTGCCGGCGAACGCGATGAAGGGCCAGCCGCCCCAGGTGATCCAGCGCGGCACCGCGCGGCCGAGGCTCCAGCGGCTGGCGAATTCCGTGAGCGTGCCCTCGGGACACAGGACCCCGCACCAGGCCCGGCCGACCAGCACCATGCTCACGAGGACGAAGGGCCACCAGATGCCCCAGAACGCGAATTGCGCGAGGACGGTCAGGTTGTTCCAGAGATGGGCGGTGCGGTCCGGCAGGGGCAGGAAGGCCGGCACGGCCACGAGGACGAGATAGACCGCCACGACGGCCCATTGCACGCTGCGGATGATTCCGCCGTGGCGCTGCAGCCAATGGCCGAGTTCCGCGAGGCGCTGGTCGATCCAGGCTTCACGCAGGTCCGTCGAGACGCTCGCCGCCATCGGGCTACTTCGCCACCAGCTTGGCTTTGGCTTCCGGATGGAAATCGTCGAACACGTCGTAGGTGCCGGGGTCGAGGGTGCGGAACACGATGGCCGAGGTCGCGCCGGCGGCCAGGGCCTTCTCGCGCTTCAGTTCCATGCTCTCGAACTCCACCGGCGAAGCGCCGGTATTGCTGATCTCCAGCTTGAAGCGGGTATTGGCCGGCACCTCGATGATCTCGGGGATGATCACGCCGTCCTTCATCTCGACCTTGATCACCGGCATGTCGTTGGCCGACGCAAAGCCGATGCCGGCCGCCATGACGGCGCAGGCGAGTGCGAGGCTGCGGACGTGCTGCATCACGGGGCTCAATACGCACCCTTCTTGCCGGTGCCGGCGAAGGTGAAGTCCTGGATCAGGTCAAAGGGCTTGAACCATTCGGCGACGCCCGTCTCCTTGTCCACGTGGCGGCCGAAATGCTGGTTCTTGCCGGGAGGGGCCACGGTGAGCTTGAGCCGGTAGCGGCCGGGGCCGCTCAGCTTGACGTTGTCGCCGTAATGCGGGCCGTCATTGGCGACCATCGGCATCAGCGAGCCGCTCACCTTCGGGCCCGTGGCGGCCTCGCCCTCCAGCTTCGTCAGTTCGAAGCTCACGTCGAGGGAGGGGAGCCAGTCGCCCTCGGCGAAGCCGTTGCGATTGTCCTTGGCCGCGCGGATATCGGCTTCGAGGTGGATGTCGGATTGCGCGGCGGCGCGCATCATGTCCGGCGGGTCCATCTCGATCGGCTGAAGATAGACCGCCGTCACCTCCAGCCCGTCCTTCAGCATGGGAGGGCCGATCGGCGTCTCCTTGGCCGAGGCGAAGCCGGTGCCCAGGGCCGCGAAGGCCAGCAGGGAGGCGGAAATCAGGGCGGAGTGAGTGATCTTGCGCATCGTCTCTAGCGCGTAAACCAGCGCTCAGCCGATGCAAAGGCGCTTCTTTGCCGAATCGATATATCAGAACAATTCCAATGTGTTGCGCCCGCCCTTGGAACGACCGACGAAGGGCGGTCCGACGGCCTCTATGCCGCACCGCCCTCCCGAACGGCGACCGGGCCGCAAGCCGAGCCGGCCGGACGAACCGCCCGTTAACGGTGGCGCGACCAGTATCGTCGTCCCGTGGTCCTGCTGGCACGCAAGGTCGGCCGGAGACATCAGCGCCCATGGCGACCGCACTCGTAGCCCTCGTTCAGCAACTCGACCGCACCATGGCGGGGGCTTCGACGGAGCGCCGCGAGTCGATCCTGCACGATCTGACGTCACTATTCGCCGAATACGCGCCGCGTCTCGGCGCCGACCACGTCCGCGCCTTCGACATGGTGATGTTGCATCTGGCCCGGTCGATGGAGGAGGTCGCCAGAAGCGACCTGTCGCGCCGCATCGCCCCGATCGCCAACGCGCCGCCGCGCCTGATTCGCGACCTGGCCTTCGATCCCGCCGCCGCCGTATCCGTCCCGACCCTCGAAGCGGCGACGCTGCTGACGCTCGACGATCTCACCGCGATCGCGCGGGTCTGCGGCCAGCCCCAGCTCCTGGCCCTGACGCGCCGCAAGACCCTCATCGAGCTCCTCACCGACATCATCGTCGAGCGGGGCGACGCGACAGTATCGCGTGCGGTGGCGGGCAATCCCGGCGCGCGATTCTCCCTCGACGGCTACAGGCAGCTCGTGGGCCGCAGCCTGTCCGATCCGGAACTCGCCGCGCGGCTTCGCGACCGCGACGACGTACCCGACATCCTGGCGCAGGAAGGTGCCCTGTGGCACGGTATGACCCCGCCCTCCCCGGACGATCCGGCCCGCGCCATCTTCGCGGCCGAGGTGTTCGTGGGCGCCCAGTTCCGCCAGGGCGAGGTCACCGAAACCGTCATCGTCGGCTGGCTCGATTCGGGCCGCGAGACGGAAGCGCTCGTGGCGCTCGCCCGCCTCGCTGGGGTTCCCAGCGCCATGGCCATCGAGGCCTATCACGCGCCCTCCTACGAGCCGCTGCTCTACCTCCTCCGCTCGGTGCGCTTCGGCTGGAAGATCCTGAAGCTGTTCATGGCCTCGAATTCGGATCGGGAGACGCCGCCCGAAGTGATGCGGGGGATGACGGAGGCGTTCCAGGCCCTCTCCGTTGCCACGGCGCAGCGCGTCGTCCGGATGAACGCGGCCCGACGGCAGATCGACGCCGACCATGACTAACCGCCTCGCAGGCGCTTGGCCGCACGGAACCGGTGCCGCGCCGAACGGGCGGCGAGCCCTCACCTGTCTGACGACGTTCTAAGAAGTCGCTCTCATGCCTCAGCTACGCAAAGACATCAGGACCAGTTTCGAGCATGCCCGGCAGAAGGTCGAGGCCTATGCCTCGGCCAGCGAGGACTTGTCCGGCGAATTGCGTCGCTGGACCGATTCGACCCTCCGGTTCATCGAGCCCGAGGCCACGATCCGAACTCTTCACCGCATCGTCCTGGAAAGGGCCGACGATCTCGCCGGTCTGATGGCGGAGCGACCCCGGCCCCGCGACTCGTCCATCGCCACGGCCAAGAGCCACCTGACGGCTGCGTTCGAGGATCTGGAGGATGCCATCCTGAAACACGGCATCCTCACGCCGGCGGGCGAGAAGGTCGGCCTTGGAATCGCCGGCAGGCCGATCTGAGCGCTTCGCCTCCGGCCGGGTCTCGACGCGTCAGCGAGAGACGGGATCGCCCGCCATGGCCTTGGCCTCTGGCAGCAGGGGCGATGCGGGCGTGGGGGATTGCAGGCGGCTCCGCAGGGCCGCGCCTGCGCGCAGCACGACGAGGACGAGGGACGCCACGCGGATATGGCGGGGCAACTGCTTCGGCCCGAGGGGGCGGTAGACCAATTTGGGGCTGACACGCTCGATCTCGGCGACGGCGAGGCCGACGAGGGGCTGCTGGGCGATCCGGCCCGCCTCCGCCGCCGGGATCGCCAGTCTGCGCGACCAGGCCCGCGTGGTCGCCAGGCGCCCCGTGGCGTGGAGGCGGCGCAGGCGACGGCGCCACAGGTACCGGTAGAGCGCCCGCGGCACCGCTTCCATGCGGGCGTCGCAGAGACTGTCGGGAATCTCGCAGCGTGCCCGGATCGTATCGGCGACGCCGCCCGGCGCCCGGCCGACCAGACGCCCCGACACGGTGACGACCACGTCCTTGGCGTGCCGGACCCGGAGCCCGTGCTGGAGCAGGGCCGCCACGAAGGCGCCGTCCTCGCCGAGCGGGATCATCGGCATGCCGCCCACCAGCCGGTAGGCCGAGAGCCGGACGGAGAGCGTGGCGCCGATCGTCGTGCGGTGGCAGGGCCAGGGATCGTGCGGATCGTGGTCGATCCGCGCCTCCAGCTCCGTCAGGAGATCGCTGTAGGCGTCCTCCAGCTTGCCGCGCGCGCGCAGGGATTTGGGCAGGGCGGCCCATTCGGCCTCGTCGATCTGGATGCGCCCGGCCACCGCGTCGGCGCCGGCATTCAGGGCCGCGAGGTTGCGGACCACCCAATCCGTGGGGACGCGGCTGTCGGCGTCCGAGGTCAGGATGGTGCCGGCCGTGCCGTCGGGGCCGATCCATTCGGCGGCGGCATCCATGGCGGCGCGGCGCGCCCAGCCGGCATGGGCGCCGTCGAAGGTCACGCAGCGGACGCGGACGGGGATCGACATCGCCTGCGCGAGCTCCGCCACGATCCGGTCCGTGCCGTCGGTGCAGTTGTTGAGGAACAGGTACAGGCCGAGGCTGCCCGGCCGCACGCCGTCCTGCGCGTCGATGGCCCGAAGGCACGCCTCGATCCGCTCGGCCTCGTTGCGGACCGGGATGGCGATGACGGTATCCGGGGCCGCCGAGGGAAAGCGGGGCGACGTGTCGATCCCGGGGGCGACGTCGGCGAGGGTCGAGTAGGGCACGGGGGACTCCGATGGGGCGGCGCGGGCCAAGCCCGCTTCCGTTTCCCGGCAGGTGAGAGGGCCGGACCTTATCCATCGAAGCTGAACGGCAGCCGTCCGGTGCGACGATCAGGCGCCCGACGGTTTCGCGAAGGTCCGCCGTGCCAGGCCCGGATAGGCCAGGGCCTGGCTGGCACCGCGCGCGGCCAGCAGCGTCAGGAAGGCGAGCCAGAGGCCCATATTGCCGAAGCCGCCCGCATGGGCGAGGCCGATGGCGACGGCGTAGATGCCAGTGGCGGCGATCATCAGGTTGCGCATCGCCCGCGTCCAGGTCGAGCCGATATAGATCCCGTCATAGGCGAAGGGCACCGAGGCCACGAGGGGCGCGAGGGCGGCGGGGACGAGATAGGTGCGCGCCGTCTCGCGCACCTCCGGGCTCGTGGTCACGGTATCGATGAAGGCCGCCCCGAAGGCCAGGAACAGCACCGCCACCGCCAGGCCGAAGGCGGCGCACCAGACGAGGCTGAGCCGCGCCGCCCGGCGGAACCCGGCCTCGTCGCGGGCGCCCACCGCCTGCCCGCACAGGGTTTCGGCCGCCGTGGCGAACCCGTCGAGGAAGAAGCCGCCGATGAGGAAGAGATTCCACAGCACCGCATTGGCCGCCAGGACCACGTCGCCCGAGCGCGCGCCGAGGGCCGAGAACAGGGCGATGGCGCCGACCAGCAGCAGGGTCCGGATCATCACGTCGGCATTGACGCTGAGCATCCGCGCCAGCGCCAAGGGATCGCGAACGACGCGGAACGGCACCGAGAACGGCCGCGACCCGAGCTGGGCCAGGAGAAGGAGACCGAGGGCGGTCCCGGCGGCCTCGGCCAGGAAGGTGGCGATGCCGGCGCCCGCGACGCTGAGATCGGCCCACAGCACGAGGACGAGGGTGAGCGCGATGTTGACGAGGTTGATGGCCACCTGCAGCAGGAGGCCGAGATCCGTCCGCCCGCGCCCGAGCACCGAGCCGAGGATGGCGTAGTTCGCCAGGGTGAAGGGCGCCGCGAAAATGCGGATGTGGAAATAGGTGGCCAGCCCCGCGATCACCGCCGGGCTGGCGCCGCTGAGCGAGAAGGCCCCGGCGGCGATCGGCACCTGTGCGGCGACGATGACGAGCCCGACGAGGAGGCCCGCCGCCAGGGAGCGCGCGAGGATACGGTCGACCTCCCCGGCATCGCGCGCGCCCACCGCCTGGGCGGTGAGCCCCGCCGTCGCCATGCGCAGCGAGCCGAACGACCAGAACACCGCATCGAAGATCACCGCCCCCAGTGCCATGGCACCGAGAAGCGCGGGATCGCCCAGCCGCCCGATCACCGCCGCCCCGACGAAGCCGAGGAGCGGGGTGGTGACGTTGGCCAGCGTCATCGGTAGCGCCAGAGCCAGGATGCGGCGGCTGGTAGCCGGAACCGGCGTCACCCCGAGGGTGGAATCGGCGGTGGCGGTCAGTGACATCCGCACCCGCTGCCGCAGCTTCCCTCGCTCTTCGGTGGCTCGCCCTTGGGGCCGGCGGCCGGACGACGGGCGGCGTCGCGCACGAGTCCGCGCTCTTCGAGTTCGGACAGGTACGTCGCCCACCGGTTCCGGTATTCCCGGCCGAGATCGTAGAGATAACCCCAACCGAACAGCCCGGTATCGTGCATGTCGTCGAAGGTCAGCTTCACCGCGTAGTTGCCCACCGGCTCCACCGAGAGGATCGCCACGTCGCGCTTGCCGCCGATGACCTTGCGCTCGGAGGGCGAGTGGCCCTGCACCTCCGCCGAGGGGCTGGACACGCGCAGGTACTCGGCGGGCAGGGCGAACTTGCCGCCATCCTCGAAGGACACGTTGAGCGTGCGCTTGTCGCCGGACAAGCGGATCTCGGTGGGCCACCGCTCCGGCGGAGCGACCTGCCGGCCGGTGGAGTGGGGATCGGCGTGATGCTGGCTCATGCGAGAAATCTCATGCCCGAAAGCGGGTGGGATGCAATATATGTGTAGAGCGCAGGGGGCATGCGTCCGAGTATGCTTGCCCTATCCGCCGTCGCGCCTCATATGCCGGACATGCTAGGTTCACCGCGCGACCACGCTCCGGAAGTCCCCCCAGGCCCGAGTCCCGAGTCCCCCATGGGTGTTGCCTTAGCCGAACGCGTCGCATCGAAGGCACCCGCGCCTTTGATAGACCCCTTCCAGCGCGCGATCACCTACCTTCGCATCTCGGTGACGGATCGCTGCGACCTGCGTTGCGTCTACTGCATGTCGGACGACATGCAGTTCCTGCCCAAGCGCGACCTGCTCACCCTCGAGGAGCTGGACCGGCTTTGCGGCGTGTTCATCGACCGGGGCGTGCGCAAGCTGCGGATCACGGGCGGCGAGCCGCTGCTGCGCCGTGACATCATGCATCTCTTCCGGCGGCTGTCCCGCCATCTCGGCTCCGGCGCTCTCGAAGAGCTGACGATGACGACGAACGGGACGCAGCTCGGTCGCTTCGCCCCGGAGCTCGCCGAGCTCGGCGTCAAGCGCGTGAACGTGTCCCTCGATACCCTCGACCCCGACAAGTTCCGCGCGGTCACCCGGCGCGGCGACCTCAAGGTAGTGCTCGACGGGATCGAGAAGGCCCGCAAGGCCGGGATCAAGGTCAAGATCAACGCCGTGGCGCTGAAGGGCGTCAACGAGGACGAGATCGCCGACATGATCGCCTGGGCGCATGGCGACGGCATGGACATGACCCTCATCGAGGTCATGCCCCTCGGCGAGGTCGAGGGCGACCGCACCGACCAGTTCCTGCCCCTCTCCGTCGCCCGCGCCCGTCTCGAGCAGCGCTACACCATGGTGCCCCTGCCCGACCGGACCGGCGGACCGGCGCGCTACGTCCGTATCGCCGAGACCGGCGGGCGGCTCGGCTTCATCACGCCGCTGACCCATAATTTCTGCGAGAGCTGCAATCGGGTCCGCCTCACCTGCACCGGCAAGCTCTACATGTGCCTCGGTCAGGAGGATGCCGCCGACCTGCGCCATGCCCTGCGCGCCTCGCCGGACGACGCCCTCGTCACGCAGGCCGTCACCGATGCCATCGCGCGCAAGCCCAAGGGCCACGACTTCGTCATCGAGCGCGCCCGTCCGGCCGCCGTGCCGCGCCACATGAGCGTCACCGGCGGCTGATTTCGTCTGGCGTTTGACCCCTCCGGCCATCGTATCTAGACCCGCCTCCAACGAAATGACGGATGGAGACGGATGATGGCGAAGGTCGCGTTCCTGGGCCTCGGCGTGATGGGCGGCCCGATGGCGGGTCACCTCGCCAAAAAGGACCATTCCGTCACCGTCTACAATCGGACGACGGCCAAGGCGGAAGCCTGGGTGAAGGCCAATGGGGGCGCCTTCGCGGCGACGCCCCGCGAGGCGGCGGCGGGGCAGGAGATCGTCTTCGCCTGCGTCGGCAACGACGACGACCTGCGCGGCGTGACTCTGGGTGAGGACGGCGCCTTCGCCGGAATGGAGAAGGGCGCGGTCTTCGTCGATCACACCACGGCCTCGGCCGAGGTGGCGCGCGAACTGTCCCAGGCCGCGTCGGTACTTAGCCTCGGCTTCATCGACGCTCCGGTGTCCGGCGGACAGGCCGGTGCCGAGAACGCGGCGCTGACCGTGATGTGCGGCGGGGACGAGGCCACCTACGCCAAGGTCGAGCCCGCAATCCTCAGTTTCGCCAAGGCCTCGCGGCTGATGGGACCGGTCGGCTCCGGCCAGCTCACCAAGATGGTCAACCAGATCTGCATCGCCGGCATCGTCCAGGGACTGTCCGAGGCGATCCACTTCGCCAAGCGCGCCGAACTCGACGTGGATGCGGTGCTCGACGTGATCTCGAAGGGCGCGGCCGGTTCCTGGCAGATGGAGAATCGCGGCCGGACCATGAATGCCGAAAAATTCGATTTTGGTTTCGCCGTCGACTGGATGCGCAAGGATCTCGGCATCCTCCTCCTCGAAGCCCGGCGTAACGGCGCCAAGCTCCCGGTCACCGCCCTCGTCGACCAGTTCTATGCCGACGTGCAGGCCATGGGCGGCAACCGCTGGGACACGTCGAGCCTCATCGCCCGCCTGGAAAAATGAGGCTCGTCGCCACGGCGAGGGCCGCGTCGGGATCCGTCCAGGCCCAGTCCTCGCCCATCTGGTGGCGGAACCAGGTGAATTGTCGCTTGGCGTAGCGCCGCGTATCGCCCTGCCCGCGCTGGATCGCCTCGGCGAGGGGGATCGACCCGTCGAGATGGGCGATGAGGCCCGGCACGCCATGCGCCCGCATGATCGGCAGGAGCGGATCGAGGCGGCGCTCCCTCAGCGCGGCGACCTCGTCGAGGGCACCTGCCTCGATCATCGCCACGAAACGTCGGTCGATCCGGGCGCGCAGGGTCTCGCGTTCGGGGGCGAGGAACAGCTTGACCAGGTGTTTGCCCGCCAGCGGCCCGGCGACGCGCTCGCCGTGAAACGCCGAGATCGGCCGCCCGGTGGCGGCGAAGATTTCGAGCGCGCGCATGATCCGGGCGCGGTCGGTGGGCCGCAGGGTCGCCGCTCCGGCGGGGTCGACCTCCGCGAGGTCGGCATGGAGCCGTTCGGTCGTGCGGTCCTCGGCCCGCGCGCGAAGGGAGGTCCGGATCGCCTCGGGGACCGGAGGCAGGTCGGACAAACCCTCCTCCAGGGCACGAAAATACAGGCCGGTGCCGCCGACGAAGATCGGAAGTCGGCCGTTCAGATCGACGAGAAGGCGCGCGGCATCGCGGGCGAAGTGCCCGGCCGAGTAATTCACCGCGCCATCCACCTCGCCGTAGAGCCGGTGAGGCGCCAGCGCCTCCTCCTCGGCGCTCGGCCGCGCCGACAACCGTCGCAGGTCGGCATAGACCTGCATGGAATCGGTGTTGATGACCACGCCGTCGTGACGGCGCGCGAGTTCCGTCGCGAGGCCGGACTTGCCCGAGGCGGTGGGCCCTGCGATGAGGATCGCCGCCGGGGGCGCCTGTCTGTGTGATCCGTCCGTGACCGGCGGCAAGGCGTGGACACTCCCCGATGACCCTCGTCGCGACCCTGATAGCAAACGAGAGCCGGCCCGCCATCACCGATGCGGTGCTGGCCGAAGCCCGTTCCGTGCTGCGGACCGATCATCAGCCGCGCATCCTCCATGGCGAGGTAGCGGCCGAGATCCTGTTTCCGGGCTCCGGGGACGACGTTTCCGCGATGGCGCGGCGGTTACGGGCGGCCTTTGCCGCCGAACCGTTCGACGTTGCCGTGCAGGTCTCCGGCGCCCACCGCCGCAAGCGGCTGTTCCTGGCCGACATGGATTCGACCATGATCGAACAGGAATGTATCGACGAGCTTGCCGACACGATCGGCCTGAAGGACCGCGTCGCCGCCATCACCGAGCGGGCCATGCGGGGTGAGATCGCCTTCGAGCCGGCCCTGCGCGAGCGTGTCGCCCTGCTGCGCGACCTGCCGGTCGGCGTGGTGGACGATCTCATCCGGGACCGCATCACCCTCACACCGGGGGGGCGCGTCCTCGTCCGGACGCTGAAGGCCAACGGCGCCCATACCTGTCTGGTCTCCGGCGGGTTCACCCTGTTCACGGGACCGATCTCGGCGACGATCGGCTTCGACGAGGCTCACGCCACCACCCTCGGGGTAAAGGACGGCCATCTCACCGGCGAGGTGCTGGAGCCCATCGTCGGCAAGGAGACCAAGCGCGCGACGCTCATCGCCCTGCGCTCGCGCTTCGGCCTCGACCGTGCGGACACGCTGGCGGTGGGCGACGGGGCGAACGATCTCGACATGCTCGGCGAGGCCGGCCTCGGCGTGGCGTTCCGGGCCAAGCCCAAGGTCGCGGCGGCGGCGGATGTCCGCATCGACCACGGCGACCTGACCGCGCTTCTCTACCTGCAGGGTTACGGGGCGAACGAATTCGTCGCCTAGCACCGGCCGGTCAGCGGATGATCCGTGCCAATGCGATGACGGCGCCGAGAATGATCAGCGTCTGAAAGCCAATCGTCCCGAACATCCACTTGATGATATCGGCTTTCGTGGCTTCGATCTTCGCTTCCAGCCGTGCCTCGGCTTCGCGAAGGTCTGATCTCGTGGACATCTTGAGCGCTTCGATATCCGCTCGGGTCGACAAGCGGAGCGCCTCGATATCGCCTTTCACCGATCCGATATCGGATTTCGTGGCGATGTCGCCCTGAAACAGCTCGGTGAACGCGTCCGCGAGGCCCTCGGCCTGTTCGGCGGACAGCTTCGCCTTCTCGCGAAGGGAGCGGGCGAATTTCAAGGTGTCGAAGGCGACCGCCGTCATCGGTTGCTGGTCTCTATAGCGTCGAGATCAGATTACGCGCCGGACGGCGAGTGGCACAAGGCGAATGTCCCGCCTCGACGGCAGAGCGAGGCCCATCCCGCGTGCGGAATGGGCCGATGCTTTCGATGAAGACGATGCCTATTCGAGACCGATCGCCACGAAGCGCACGTCGCCCGATACGGCGGCCACGAGGAGGAGAACGGATTTGCGGTTCTCCTTCTTCAGCTGATCCACCCGCTTCGTCACGTCGGCGGGGGACGAGACGGATTCCTGACCGACCTCCACGATGACCTCGCCGGGCTTGATCTGCTTGTCGGCGGCGGTGGAATTCGGGTCGACGCGTGTCACGACCACGCCCTTCACGCTGTCCTTGATGCTGAAGCGGCGGCGCAGCTCGTCGGTGATCCCGGACAGGTTGAGTCCGAGGGCCTGACGGATGGCGGGCTCGGCCGCCTCCGGCTGCTTGGCGTTGGCGAGCTGGGGCTTCTCCGGGTCGTCGAGGCGGCCGAGGGTGACGGATTTCGTCGTCTCGGCACCCTTCCGGACCACGATGACCTCGACCACCTTACCCACCGGCGTGGAAGCGACGATGCGCGGAAGGTCGCTCGACGACTTCACCACAGTCCCGTTGAACTTGGTGATGACGTCGCCGATCTCGAGGCCCGACGTCTTGGCGGGGCCCTTCTCGTCGACGCCCGCGATGAGCGCGCCCTTGGCGCCGCCCTTGAGGCCGAGGGCATCGGCGGTGGCGTCGTCGACGTTCTGGATGCGCACGCCGAGCCAGCCGCGGCGGACCTCACCGAACTCCCGGAGCTGGTCGATCACCTGCGACGCGGTGGCGGAGGGAACGGCGAAGCCGATGCCCACCGAGCCGCCCGTCGGCGACAGGATCGCCGTGTTGATGCCGATGACCTCGCCGTCCATGTTGAACAGCGGGCCACCGGAATTGCCCTTGTTGATGGCCGCGTCGGTCTGGATGTAGTTGTCGTAGGGGCCGGATTCGATGTTGCGCCCGCGCGCGGACACGATGCCGGCCGAGACCGAGCCGCCGAGGCCGAACGGGTTGCCGATGGCGATGACCCAGTCACCGGGGCGCATCTTCTCCGAATCGCCGAACGGCACCGCCTTCAGCGGCTTGTCGGCTTCGGGCTTCACCCGCAGGACGGCGAGATCGATCTTGGGATCCTTGCCGATGATCTCGGCCTTCAGCTTGGTGCCGTTGTGCAGAATCACCTGGATGTCGTTGGCGTCGCCGATGACATGGTTGTTGGTCACCACGATGCCCGAGGCATCGATGATGAACCCCGAGCCGAGGGAGTTCGACTTGCGCGATTGAGGGCGCGGGGAATCCCCGTCGCCGCGCTGGCCCCGCTTGTTGAAGAATTCTTCGAAGAGATCCTCGAACGGCGTGCCCTGCGGAAGCTGCGGCATCGTCCGGCCGGGCGCCTTGGCTTCCACCGTGGTGGAGGCCGAGATGTTCACCACCGCGTCGGTGACCTTGTCGGCGAGGTCGGCCAGGGATTCTGGACCCTTGGCGAGGGCCGGTCCGGCGAGGCCGGTGATGGCCACCGTGGTGGCGAGCGACAGGGCGGCGAAGGCCGAGCGTGCTGAGTGGCGGAATGCCCGGGGACGTCGCGCCGTCGTGGCGCCCGCAGCGGAAATCATGGTCGACCTCTTGTTGGAACGAGGCATTAGATCGTCCGCCGTGGCGGACGATCAAGGGCCGGTCGGGCGATGAAGCCGGGCTTCAGCGAGCCGTGCCGGTCGTCGCGCCCGCGTCCGCCGCTCCGGTGGCCCGCGGGGCGGTTGCCGGAGCGCGGCCCTGCGGATCGTTGAAGTAGCGGAAGAAGTCCGAGTTCGGGTTGATGACGAGGCGCGTCTCCGGCCCCTTCAGGCTCGTCTCGTAGGCCTGCATCGACCGGTAGAAGGCGAAGAAATCCGCATCCTTCCCGAAAGCTTCGACGAGGATGCGGTTCCTGTCGCCGTCGCCCTGGCCGCGCAGGGTCTCGGCGGTCTGGTTGGCCTCGGATAGGACCACCGTCACGTCACGGTCGGCCTTGGCCTTGATCGTCGCCGAGATCTGGTCGCCGTTGGCGCGGATGTCGGCGGCTTCGCGGTTCCGCTCCGTGATCATCCGCTTGTAGACGGCGGTGGAGTTCTGCGCCGGCAGATCGACGCGGGTCATGCGCAGATCGACGATTTCGACGCCGAGCTCCTTGGCCTGTGTGTTCACGTCGCCCTGGATGACGTTCATCAGGTGCGAGCGCTCGGTCCGCACGATGGCGTCACGGGTCGAGCGGGCCAGAACGTTGCGCAACGACGAGTTGGTGAAGCTCGCCAGCAGCGTGTTGGCGCGCAGCACGTTGTTGGCCGACTGGTAGAAGCGCAGCGGATCGATGATGCGATAGCGCGCGAAGGCATCGACTTCGAGGTTCTGCCTGTCGGCGGTCAGGAGCGTCTGGACCGGGAGGTCGAGGTCGAGGACGCGCTTGTCGAACAGGACGACGTTCTCGATGAACGGGACCTTGAAGTAGAGGCCGGGCTTCTCGGTGCCCGTCTGGTTGAGGACCGTGCGGACACGGCCGAACTGGATCACCAGCGCCTGCTGCATCTGGCCCACGGTGAAGACCGAGGCGTAGAGGGCGACGGCGATCACCGCCAGGAGGAAGACGCCGCCGGTGCGGAGTGCGGAACCGTTCATCGGGCGGCTCCCGGATTGGCGTTGCGATTGCCGAATTCGGTCAGCGGAAGCACCGGAACGACGCCCGCGCCGGTTGCACCACCGGCCACACCGGTTCCGTTCTGGTCGATGATGACCTTGTTGACTGAGCCCAGGACCCGCTCCATCGTTTCGAGGAAGATACGCTCACGGCTGATCGCCGGTGCGAGCTTGTAGGATTCGTAGACCTGCTGGAAGCGGGCCGCCTGACCGGTGGCATCCGCCGTCGCCTGCGTCTTGTAGGCCTCGGCCGCCTGCACGATCTGCGAGGCCTTACCGCGCGCCTGCGGAACCTCGCGGCTCGCATAGGTGCGGGCTTCGTTCTGCGCGCGCTCGGCATCCTGCTGGGCGGCGTTGACGTCGATGAAGGCGGGTCTGACATCCGGCGGCGGATTGACCGCCACGAGCTGGACCACCTCGATCCGCACGCCGGCGCCGTACTCGTCGAGGGCCTTCTGGGTGATCTCCTTGACCTCCTGGGCCACGCTGGATTGCTCGTTGGTGAGGATCGCCTGGATGTTGCGGCGACCGATCACCTCGCGCATGGCGCTCTCGGAGATCGCCTTGATGGTGCCTTCGGGGTTCTCGAGATTGAAGACGAAGTCCGACGCCTTCAGCGGGTTGATGCGCCACTGCACCTCGAAATCGAGGTCGACGATGTTCTCGTCACCCGTGAGCATCAGGCTCTCCTCAGGCAGGTCGCGGGACCGCGACTGCGACCCGACGCCGGCGCGGTAGCCGATCTGGACGCTGTTCACCTGCCCGACATTCGGCTTCGTCACCGCGCCGATCGGATAGGGGAAGTTGTAATGCGGGCCCTGCCCGGTGGTGTTCGTGTAGCGACCGAAGATCGTCTCGATGCCGACCTGCTGAGGCGCGACCGTGTAGATGCCGGTGGCGAGCCAGATGAACAGGACGATGCCGCCGGCCACGGCGAC